>NZ_JBIUZD010000007.1:0-367178 GCF_044744885.1 Streptomyces sp. NPDC087215 | reverse complement strand
TTGAGACGTCAGACATCTCGATCAACTGCCCGGGGGCCTCGCTCGTTGCGCTTCACGGACCGTCACCCGATCGGTGGTCCGCTCGAAGAAGCTCAATGATCCTTTTCCAACCCGATGGTGATGGATGGTGTCGGCCGGGTCTGCGGAACAGCGAAGCTCCTGGTAGGCGGTTCTCGGCCAAGACCGCCTGCGGCCACCAGGAGCTTCGCGTGCTTGTCTCCCCGTCGTCGATCGACCTGCCCAGGTACACCTCGCGGTGCCTGGCCGGACACCTCGCTGTCCGGCGAGGGGAGAGCGGCAACTGGTGACGGCGCCTGACCGTCGGACGGCAAGCTCTACCTGCCCTGGCTCATCCGTGATGCGGTGACACCTGCGCCCGCCTTGCCCCGGGTTCGGCATCGGCATCGCATACCGCTACATACGCGAGGCCGTCGAGGTGCTGGCCGCCCTCGCACCCACCCTTGACGAGGCAATGCGCATCGCCTCGGACCAAGGCGTTCGCGATCCTGGACGGCACCCTGCCGCCGATCGGCCGAATCGCCGCTGGCACCCCTCACTGCTCAAGCAATCACGAACGCCACGGCACGAGCATCCAGGTCCTCACCGATCCGTTCGGTCACCTGCCGTGGGCTTCGCGCGCGCCGCCCGGCTCCCCACACGATCCGGCCGTCGCCCGCACCCACGGGACCGTCGAGGCTCTCACCGCCGTAGGGCTCAAGTGCTCAACGAGCCCGACCTCGACCGCGCGCGGTGGCAGATCGAACGCCTCGGCGACTGCGCCGAACCCGTCCGCTTCACCGGCCACACCGCCACCCTCGGCACCACCACCGGCGGAGTCCTGCGCTCCTACACCACCACCGATGAGCCCACGGCCAGTCTGCTGACGGCCTGCGGCAACCGCCGCTCCTCCCGCTGCCCGGCCTGCTCGCGCATCTACGCCGCCGACACCTACCACCTCATCCGCGCCGGCCTCTCCGGCGGCAAGACCGTGCCCGACACCGTCCGCACCCACCCTCGCGTCTTCGCCACCCCTCACCGCACCCTCCTTCGGCCCCGTCCACAGCCGCCCCGCCAACGCGGACGGCTGCACTCGGCCCTGCCGCTGTCGCAAGCTCCACGAACTTAACGACGCCCTACTGGGAACGCCGCTGAACCCGGCGGCGTACGACTACGCAGGCGCGGTCCTGTTCAACGCCCATGCCTCAGCCCTGTGGGCCCGCTTCACCACCTACCTGCGCCGGGAGATCGCCGCCCGGCTCGGCCTCACCCAGCAGGCCGCCCGCGCGGTCCTGCGAGTCTCCTTCGCCAAGGTCGCCGAATACCAGAAGCGCGGCCTGGTCCACTTCCACACCGTCATCCGGCTCGACGGCCCCGACGGCAGCACCCAGCCACCACCGCCCTGTGCCACGGCCACCATGCTCGCCGATGCCATCCGGGCCGCCGCGACGCGGGTGCGAATCACGGTCGAGTCGGACGCGGTCGGGGAGCGCGAACTCGCCTGGGGTGAACAGCTCGACGTACGCGAGATCGCCGCCTTCGGTACTGACGCTGAGCTGACTGATCAGGCCGTGGCCGCCTACGTGGCCAAGTACGCCACCAAGTCCGCGGATGCCTCCGGCGCCCTCGACCGCGCCCTGTACTGCCGCCCCTGCCACGGGCGCGGCGCCACCCTCCTGCCGCACGGGACCCCGATCCCCTGCACCACGTGCGACGCCACCGGGCAGGCCCGGCCCCTGCCCCGGCTCGCGATCGCCCGCCACGTGCGGCAGATGATCCGCACCTGCTGGGAGCTGGGCAAGCTGCCCGAGTTCACCGACCTCAAGCTCTGGAAGTGGGCGCACATGCTCGGCTTCCGGGGCCACTTCTCCACCAAGTCCCGCTCCTACTCCGTCACGCTCGGCGCGCTGCGCGCCGCCCGCAGGGCCTGGCGCACCGAACAGGTCCGCATCCACGCCGGCCTGCCCGAGCCCGACCCGGCCAGCACGCTCGTCGTCGGCCACTGGGCCTACCTCGGCACCGGCTACAGCCCCGGCGCTGCACTCCTCGCCGCCGCCGTCCGGCACCGCAGAGAACTCGCATGGCAGTTCGCGGCAGAAGGGGGCTGCTGATGCCCGCACGTGAACCGGTCGCGCCCTACGCGGCGCCGGATACATCGGAGGAACTGCTGACGGTGCCCCAGGTCATGGCCCGCCTCCAGCTCGGCCGCTCCGCCGTCTACGACCTGCTCCGCACCCGCCAGCTCGCCTCGATCACCCTCGGCCGCGCCCGCCGCATCCCCATCCACGCGCTGACCGACTTCATCCGCACCCGCCTCGACCAGGAAGCCGCCTGATGACCACGCCCCGCGACACCCCCGCCTCCCGCCGTGTGCGCGCCAACGGCGACGGAACCGTCTACCAGCGCAAGGACGGCCGTTGGGAAGCCGCCGGATACGTCCTCGCCCCCGGCAACACCCGCAAGCGCGTCCGCGTCTACGGCACCACCCGCAAAGAAGCCCTGGCCAATCTCACCGAGAAGATCGCCGCCAGCAACCGCGGCCTCCCCATCCCCTCCGCGCAGGGCAGCCTGGCCGCGTACCTGACGTACTGGCTGGAGAACGTCGCCGTCCACCACCTCCGCGAGAACACCCACACGCGATACGCCGCCTGCATCGACCGGTACCTGATCCCCGGCCTCGGCAAGAAGAAGCTCACCAAGCTCACCGCCAAGGACGTCCGCACCTGGCTCAACCAGCTCCGCACCACCTGCCAGTGCTGCACGCGCGGCATCGACGCCAGGCGTGATCAGCCCCGTTGCTGCGCCGTCGGAGCGTGCTGCTCCAAGCGGCTGTCTCCGCTGACCCTCGCCTACATCCACTCCGTTCTCAAGTCCGCTCTGGAGCACGCCGTCCGGGAGGAAGAGGTCCCGCGCAACGTCGCCCGCAACGTCCGCACCGGCACCCCACGGCCCCGTCGCTTCGAACCCCTCACCGCAGACGAAGCCCGCCAGCTCCTCGCTACCGCACAAGGTCACCGGCTGCACGCGCTGATTGAACTCGCCCTCTATACGGGACTCCGTAAGGGCGAACTCCTCGGCCTGCGCTGGGAAGACCTCGACCTCGACGCGGGCACCGCCGCAATCCGCCGAACCTTGCAGCGCACCACCGCAAGCGGGCTCACCACGCTGCCCACCAAGACTCGCGCCTCCGAACGCCGCATCGCCCTCCCCACCCGCTGTGCCCAGTCGCTGAAGCTCCACCACGAACAGCAGCAGCGCGAGCGCGAGGCAGCAGACACCGCGTGGCAGCACAGTGGGCAGGTGTTCACCACTGCGCAGGGCGGATCGATCGACCCGACCAACCTCAGCCGCGCCTTCAACACGCTTCTCCGCAAGGCCGGCCTCCGCCGCATCCGCTTCCACGACCTCAGGCACTCGACTGCGACCCTGCTCCTGGACCAGGGCGTCGAACTCGTCGTGATCAAGGAACTCCTTGGCCACGCCCACATCGGCGTCAGCGCCACCGTCTACGCCCACGTCCGACTGCGCCTGCAACACGACGCCATCAACACCCTCGGCACCGTGCTCGGAAGCAGCCCGAGCCAAGCCGAGTCAGGCGCTGACGACGGCAACGAGCCACCATCGCCGACGCCTCTGTCCACTGACGTTGCCGTCAACTACTACCGTCAAACGCCCCTGAAGCCCCACCAGTCACATCTGGTGGGGCTTCAGATCATCTGACGCAATGGCTTCGAAATGCGTTCAGGGCTGATCAATCCCGGTTTTGGGAGCCCTTCGGGTACCGGGTCACCTACCCGCCAGTGCCCCGAGCTCGATCCCGCAATTCTGGCGACAGCGCCTCCGAGGCGGCCATTTCGAGGAGAAGAATTCGAGTGGCCTCTTGATCAAAACTCTCTCGCCGAACCATCTCGATAGCCCAAATCGCGGCTAGCTCCATCCAGTATGACCGGCCGGACTTCCACGCCGTCTCCACTGTCAGTTCGATGAGCTTCTCAGGGGTTGGAACGCCACCCTGACCGAGATGCTCCCACGAGCGGGAAAAATCGGCCAAGCATGCAGAGAGGTCACGCTCCAAATATGGCCACATGGGAACGAATCCCGATCCCACAAGGGAGGACCGGCCTTCTGACTCCACGCCTACTCCGATCCGGCCATCAGGCATGACCCCAATCCACGCCCCATCTCCCCGATACACCACTGGAGTCCAGTTTCCCATCTCAACCCCACGGCCTGTAGTCGAAGTCAATCCCTTGATCGCTCATAAACTTCTGGAACTGTTGGCGTGTAGCGTCCGTCCACCTGTGGCCATAGTGACCACTATTTTCCGTGAACACTAGGCGGCCGTTATCTCGGAAGAGTGTGCCACCCAGTACCGTCCCTCTGTCCATGGCCGCCTTTTCTGCTAGTTGCTCGTGGGGGCTGAGCCCTCCGGGAATTCTCTCGCGATCTCCCGCCAGAAACCTTCCAGCACCGGAATCGAACACGAACTCAGTCTCCGGCTTCGTTGAGGTGAAAGCCCTCAAGGCGTCAGCAGTTCCCTCGCCCGACCCCAGAATTACGTCACCACAGTTGCTGTTGTGAACGAGGACCGGCGTGGTCCCGGCCAGCACATAGTACGTGTGGATCCTGTCGACCGTCAGGTCGAATGTCCGCTGTTGCTTGGTGTAGTGGCGGACCGCGGTGACTTCGGCGGCGGAGCCGTCCGGGGTGCGGAGGGTGACGCCCGCTGTGGCGGTGCCGGCGTCGATCCATTTCTTCAGGTTCGTGGACCAGAAGGGGTGGGTGTCCGTCGCGGTGAGTTTCGTGGTTCCCGTCGGGGTGTTCACGGTGAGTTCGGTGAAGTCTTTGTCCTCTTCGGTGCGGATGACCTTGAGGACCTTCTGGCCGCGTGTCTCTCCGGTGTCCGGGTCGGTGGCCAGGACTGTGTCGCCTTCGGTGATGTCCTCGATGTTCTTGGACGATCCGTCGGCGAGCAGGACCTTGGTGCCGGGGAGGAAGCTGTGCTTACCGACCGGGCATGTCTTGCCCGCGACCTCGGCGGCGTCCTCTATTTTTTCGCTGCCCTTGAGTCCCTTGAGGAGCTTGAGGCCCTTGAGTGGCTTGAGGAGGGGAATGTCGGTCGCTGCCCAGGCGCATTGTGAGGCGGCTCCGTCGCCGAAGCAGTCGGACCATGCTTCGGTGTCGGGAAGGATGACGGCGCCGATGACCGGGCCGATGTACCGGCTGTAGAAGGTCACCGGCGGGGGCGGGTTAGCGACGAACTTCATCTGTGTCGACTTGCCGCGTCCCTTGGACGTGGCGCGGTCGGACCAGATGGTCTGCGACGCCTTGAAAGTGCCGATGTTCTGTCGGTAGCGGTAGCTCCAGCCGCCACTGCGGTCGAGGAACCAAGTGCTGCCTTCGGAACCGTTGTAGTGGCCCGACCCGGTTGTCTCTCGTTTGTCGTTGTAGTCGGCTCCGCCGACGGGGCCGTCCGGGCGCAGGCCGGTGGGGTCGCTGAAGGAGACGGGGTTGTTGTTGCCGTAGCTGTAGCCCTGGGACTGCTGGGGGTCGTTCAGGTCGAGGATGGGGTCGACGCTGATGAATCGGCCGATGGCGGGGTCGTACTCCCGGGCGCCCAGGTGGGTGAGGGCGGTGTCGGGGTCCTTGGTGCCGCCGACGAAGCCCTTGTCGCCGGTCCAGTCCGGGGACTGGGTGCCACGCGGTCCGCCGAAGATGGTGGTTCTGCGGTGGGTGACGGTCTGGGTGGCGTTGGCCGCGACCTGGGTGGTGCCGGTGCCGTGGTGGTCGTTGAGGAGGAAGGTGAGTTTGCCTCCCTTGTACATGGCCACGCCGCCGTAGTAGCGGGTGCCGGTGACCGTGCCGTTCTTGTCCCGGTGGAGTTCGTTGCCTCCTGGCAGGTAGAGGGTGGTGCCGGTGGAGTCCTTGCGCAGGAGGCGCTGTCCGGTGGTGTCGTAGAGGTAGCTGGTGGTGTCGGTGACCTTGGTGGTGGACTTGAGGTGTCCCTCGTCGTCCCAGACCAGCGTCTCCAGGTCGGTGGTGCCGATCTTGCGGGTCTCGGTGTTGCCGGCCGCGTCGTAGGTGTAGGTGTCGGTGCGCGGTTCGGGGCCGGTCTGGGTCACCGAGGGCAGGTTGTGCTTGCCGGCCTGGGGGTCGGTGTAGTTGCGGGTGATGTCCGCGGCCGGTCCCGAGGAGGTTTTGTGCTGGATCTCGGTGTCACGGTTGCCGACGGCGTCGTAGGTGTAGCTGGTCCAGTAGGCGTGCGGTCCGCCGACCACGCTCGCGGACGGGGCGGTGGCGCAGGTGGTGGCGGTGTTGGTCCAGGCTTCGGTGATCCTGCGCAGGGAGTCCAGGGTGAAGCACTGGGTGTCGGTGGTTCGTGCCGTGTCCTGGCCGTTTCCGGTGGTGACGCGGGTGATGTTGCCTGCGGGGTCGTAGGTGTAGGAGTTGTCCTCGACGCGCTGGGGTGCGGTGTCGCGGTCGGTGAACGCGTTGGTGACCTGGCCGGTGTGCTCGTCGTACTGCGTGGTGGTCCACAGGTGACGGCCGAACTCGCCGTACTCCGTGCGGATCGGGCGGCCGTAGTGGTCGTAGGTCATGTCGGAGACGAGTGCGGCGCTGCTGGTCTCGGTCATGGTGCCGACCGTGTCCAGGAGGCCGGTGACCGCGGTGTAGCCGTTGCTGACCAGCTCATAGGGCAGGTCGGCCAGCTTCGGGTGTTCGACGTCCAGGACCTGGCCGGTGTTGTCGTTGTACGAGGTGTACCACTCGTAGGTGCCCTTCAGGCCGTCCTCGGAGTCCGGGACGGTGAACCTGGTGATCGTGGGCTGGTAGGCGTTGTTGTAGCCGGCGGTCTCGGTGACCCAGGACTTGCCCGCGTCGTCGTTGCGGGTGGCTTTCCAGGGCTGGCCCTTGGCGCCGGTCGGGTCGTAGCTCCAGGTGGCGAGGGTCTTGGTGCCCTTGCTCAGGGAGGTGCGGCGTCCGAGGGCGTCGTACTCGGTGTGGAGCGTGATCAGGCGCGCGTCGGTGACGTCCGTGGGGCGGTCGCCCTTGTCGTACGCCGTGACGGTCTTGCCCTTGTCGGGGTCGACGGCGGTGGTCTGGCGGCCGCGGATGTCGTACTGGTACGTCCACTTGGCGCCGGCCGGGTCCACGACCTTCGCCAGTCGGCCCTTGGTGTCGTAGGTGAAGTCGGTGGTCTGGGAGGTGGTGCGGGCCGTGTTCGTGTACTGCTTGAGTTCGACGGTGCGGTTGAGGGCGTCGACCACGGTCGTGGTGGCGATGCCTCCGGCCGGCGGGACGACGGTGGTCGCGTCACCGCCGTAGGTGGTGGTGGTCCGCTTCTCCTCGTCGGTGTAGCGCTTGGCGATCACCGCCGTGGGCCGTCCGAGGCCGTCGAACTCGGTCTGGGTGGAGGACGGGTACTGGGTCTCCTTGCCGGTCGCCGGGACCGGTTCGGCGGCGCCGGTGGCGAAGTACGTGCCGGAGTTGGTGACCGCCTCGCCGCGGGTGTTGTAGAAGACCTCGGTGATCAGGCGGCCGGCCCGGTCGGGGGACTCCTCCTGGCTCTGCAGCGCGCGCAGCAGGCCGTCCTGGAAGGTGTAGCTGGTGCGGTACTGGTTGTCGTGGCTGAGGGTCTTCACCGTGGTGATGACCGGCCCGTTGTTGCGGAGGAGGTATTCGTACTGGAAGTTGGGCGAGGTGGGGTAGGTGGCCTGGGGCCGGGACGGCAGCCATGCCTTGGTGACCCGGCCCAGCGGGTCGTAGACGGTCGTGGTGACCTTCCCGTTGGCGTCGGTGACCTTGGTGGGCAGGCCGCGCCGCGGTGAGAGGACGGTGGTGACCGTGTGGCTGAGCGCGTTGGTGAGGACGCTCCCGGTCGGGACCTCTCCGGTGGGCGGGGTGAAGCTGCTGCGGCTCACCTTGCCGTAGGCGTCGGCCGAGGCGAGCTGGCGGCCGTAGAGGTCGTAGCAGAGCTGGGTGCCCCCGGTGCCGCAGGTGCTGGGCGTGGAGGAGGTCACCTCGTAGCCGTTGCCGTCGCCGTTGATCCGCTCGGACTTGGTGACGAGGCCCTTGACGGGGGCCGCGTGCAGGGCCAGGCCGTCGTAGTAGGTGCGGACGTCGTCGATCACGTCCGCGGGACGCGAAACGGTCTCGTCGCAGGCCACGGCGACGGTCTCGCTCCGGGACACCTTGTCCAGGATCGTGGAGGTGCCGGTGCGGGCGTAGGTCGTGGTGGTGCACTTCTCGTCGCCGGGCTTGCTGACGTCGCCCAGTTCGGAGAGCGTGTCCACCAGACCGTAGGAGTCGAAGCCCTTGACCGTCCGCGTGGTGCGTTCACCACCGGTGACCTTGACCCGGGTCTCCTCGGTCTGGGTGCCGGTCATGTACGCCTCGAGGGCAGTGAGTCCGGGGCGTGTCCGCGTGGCGGTGACGGCCGAGCGCCAGGGCGTGTACGAGGACGCGCTGACGAGCGGACCGCCGTCGCCGTCGTACACGGCGGTCTCGCGCACCATGCCCGCGAACTGCTCGCGGTCGGTGACGCCGACACCGGCGGAGTTCTTGACCGGGACCCCGTCGATGCCGCGGAAGTACCGCGCTTCGGACAGGGTCTTCTTGTCGAAGCCCGCGCCGGTGCGGGTCTGGACGAGGTGGTAGCCGCGGGGAAGGGCGTAGGTGCGGTTCTCCGCCTTGGTGAACTCGTCCTCGCTCTTGGCCCACTCGGCGCCGCCGACGTAGGTGTACTCGGTGACAGTGTCGGGAGTGGCGGAGATGTTGTCGCTCTCCGTGACCCGCTGGACGGGGTAGGTGTTGAACCAGTCGTGCTCGGGCGTCGGGCTGCTGATGACCGTCTTCACCGTGTAGCAGCGGGTGCTGTTGGTGTCGTC
Source organism: Streptomyces sp. NPDC087215 (assembly GCF_044744885.1). NCBI lineage: Bacteria > Bacillati > Actinomycetota > Actinomycetes > Kitasatosporales > Streptomycetaceae > Streptomyces > Streptomyces sp. NPDC087215. Next base: position 358,293 of record NZ_JBIUZD010000007.1, on the reverse strand, counting down.
GGTCGGTGGCAGGGAGGCCGCGGTGCAGTCCGGGGTGTGGTAATCGACGCCGATGGCGCCGCCGGACTCCGTGACGATCTGCGACATCCGCATGCGGATGAACGGGGCCAGTCCGTCCCTCAGCTTGTCGACGCGGTTGGGCTTCTGCACCGGGACGAAGGTGATCGCCGGAACGTCGGCGACCGCGGTGCCCTCCTTGGCGGTGCGCTTGACCGACTGCAGCCACATGGGGGTGGAGATGCCGTCGCCCGAGGGCGGGAAGGTCTGCGTCAGCTGCCAGGAGTCGACGTCCACGTAGGCGCCGGAGGTGAGGACCTGCGTCGAGATCCCGGTGAGCCGCATGCTCGACCAGAAGCTCGGCGAGTACAGCCCCTTGCACTCCGTCGCCGTGTCCTTGCAGTACAGGTCGAGCGGGGTGTCCGGCCAGTTGAGGGCGTTGGACACGTCGAAGGTGCAGTTCTTGTCGCAGCGTTCCTTGGAGGTGAAGGTCACCTTGCCCATGGCCTTGGCCGCGTACGGCGCGCTGTCGCGCAGGCCGTACTCGATGCGCTCCAGGTAGCCGCCCCGGTCGTACGGCGTCTTCGTCGCGGCCCCGGTGGTGGCGTTGACGTTGCGGCCGTAGTTGTTGGTCTCCTTCTTCCAGAAGTAGGCCATCGCGTTGCCGTTCGGGTCCACGACGTAGTCGAGGTTCCAGCGCCATGCCTGCTGGCACCACGAGGTGGCGAAGGAGGAAGTGGCGCAGGGCTCACCGGTGTGGTTGCCGAAGACGGGGGCGGTCAGCGTGGAGTTGGTCACGGCGTTGCCCGTGGCCCACCCGGGGAGCTTGTGCCTGCCGAAGAAGTACTGGGTGCCGTCGAGCGTGGTCACCTTCCAGTACTCACCCTCGCCCGCGACGGTGCCCGTGCCCTTGTCGCCGTTGTCGGCGCCGCTGAGCTTCTCGATCTTCTCGCCGCCGTCGGACGTCGGACGCCAGCCCTTGGCCGTGTCGAGGACGAGCTCGGTGGTCTTGCCGCCGAGCGAGAGGGTGGCGTTGTTGCTGAACCAGCACTGGTCGCCGACCTTGGTGGTGTTGGTGCCACCGGCCTTGTCGTCCTCGCAGGACTTGTACCGGCGCTCGATGTAGCCGGGCTCGTAGCCCCAGCCGTCACCGATCCAGCCCGCCTGGTTGTTGGAGGCGGAGGTGCGGCCGTCGACGGCCTGCGAGCTGTAGCCGAGCGTCACACCGGGCTTGAGACCGCCCGGGACGGTGGGCGTGCTCACCGGGTAGCTCCAGGAGAAGCCGCCCGTGGAACCGCCCGCGCTCCAGGCGCCCGACGGCTCCAGCGAAGTCGCCGCGAACGAACCACTCGTGCCCGAGGCGCCGGCCGTCGCGGCCAGCACCGTCACACCCGCCACGGCCCGGGACGCTCCGGTCACACCGGGCGGGACCGGCGCGATGGCGCTGAGGGTGCGGTCCTTCGTGTCGTTGACCGTCTTCAGCGGCTTCGCCGTACGGCACCCCGGCTTCTCGGGAGTCGTCAGCACGCAGGACGGCAGCTGGACCAGACGCAAACGCGCAGCCCAGTCACCACCATAGGTGTCCTTGAACGCCGAGTAGTCGAGACTGACACCCGTCTGACCTGCGGCAGCGACCGCGTCGGCCCTGCCGACCGTGAACAGCGGACCGTCCACCCCCGCCTTCTCCGCCGTCGCACGGGACTTCACCGAGACCAGCGCCCTGCCCAGTGCCGATGGCTTCCCGTCACCCTGCGACCGGGATGCCTCGGGAACGGCGTACACCGACACGGGGAGCTGGTCCCCCACCCCCGGGGTGCCGCCCAGCGCGTTTCGCGCGGAGACGTCGACCGTCCGTGTCCCGGGCGCGGGCCAGGCGGCATGGGCCGTGGCCTTGACCCGTCCGATGTCCGGACGTTTGGGTCCCCCCGCCTCGACCGGCTCGACCGGTACGGGTTTCGGCTGCTTCAGGCCCGGCAGCGAAGCGCTGACGGCCGGGGCCTGTTCCGCCAGTGCGAACGAGGTGGACGGCAGCAGCCCCACTGCCATCACCGCGGACAAAGCCGCGGCCCACCCTCTGGTACGGAAATTACTCACTTACTCCCACCCCTTAAAAGACCGGTAAAACCGGTGGACTGTATCAGGGGTGAGGGAAAGCGTCTCCTGGGTTTCTTGTCGAATGTATCCAGTTCCGGGGATCCGAACTCACCAGCCCCTTACAGTCCGGCAGTTGACCTGCAGAGCCACAGGTCAGGGCAAGTCAGGTCCGATGAGTCGGCATTCTCCTGGAATTCCCTGTTGTCCGCTTTTATTGCGTAAAATTCCTGCCAGTGAGAGGCCAGGGCGACCTGTAGAGTCGCCTCAATTCGGACTCGTCGTGTCGGCCGGACAGTGGCGGCACGGTCGAATCCGGACGCATATTTGGGGAGGATTACCAGCAGTGTCTATGACAAGCAGATCGCCTTTCGGGCGTCCCAGGGGGGGCCGTCTGATACCGGGCGTGGTGGCCGGTGTCATGATCACCTCGATCATGGCGGCTGTGCCCGCGACCGCCCTCACGCCGCAGGCGCCGCCCGGGGTAGCCCTGGGTGCGGCGCCGGTCTCCGATCCGGTGGCGGACGGGTCGTTGAGCGAGGAGGACCACGCGCTCCAGCGGGCCGCGGAGACGGGCCGGCCGGTCGAGGTGGTGTCCCGGCGGACGGAGAGCTCAGACACCTGGGCCCAGCCCGGCGGCGGGTTCAAGGTCGCCGAGTACGGAACACCGGTGCGGCTGTGGCGTGAGGGCGGCTGGATCACCGCCGACCCGAGCCTGGAGTTCGCTGCGGACGGGTCGGTGGTCACCAGGGCGACCAGCGTCGCGGTCAAGTTCTCCGGTGGCGGGACCGCACCGCTGATCCAGGGAGCGATGAACGGCCGTTCGCTGTCACTGACCTGGCCCAGCACGCTGCCCAGGCCCACCCTGGACGGGAACGTCGCCACCTACGCGGAGGTGCTGCCCGGCGTCGACCTCCAGCTGAAGGCGGAGGTGGAGGGTTTCTCACAGGTCTTCGTCGTCAAGACGCCGCAGGCGGCGCAGAATCCTGAGCTGGCCCGTCTGCAGTTCGGTGTCCGTACCGACGGGCTGACGGTGGCGAAGGACCCCGAGACGGGGAGTCTGTCGGCGGTGGATCCCGGCGGACAGGTCGTCTTCTCCAGCTCCGCTCCCATGATGTGGGACTCCACGAAGGCGTCCGCACCGGCCGCGAGGAGCGCTGGCGCCGCCAGAACCACCATGATGGCGGACACCGCCGTCGCCGCGGACGACGGCAGCACGTTCGATCCGGGTCTGGGGGCGCGGGACGCGGTGATGCCGACGGAGCTGACGGCGGACTCGCTGACGATCACCCCGGACCAGGGCCTGCTGACGGGTGCGGACACCACCTACCCGGTGTACATCGACCCCAGCTGGGGCTACGGGGACCGGCAGAAGTGGAACTGGACCCGGGTCTACAAGGCCTACCCGGGCCAGTCGTTCTGGAACTCCAAGGACCCCGTCCGTGTCGGCTACGAGTCCCAGACCGGCGGGTCGGACCGGATCTCGCGGTCGTTCTTCCAGCTGGATGTGTCGCACCTGAAGGACACGGAGGTGAAGTCGGCGACGTTCCGTGTGAAGAACACCTGGTCGTGGTCCTGCCAGGCCCGTCCGGTGCACCTCTACCCGACCGGTGACATCACCTCCCGGACCAGCTGGAACAACCAGCCGGGCAAACTCACCGGAACACCGCTGTCGACGGTCAACGACTCCAAGGGCTGGATTCCTCCGTCGGGGAACTCCGCGTGTCCCGCGGGCAACCTCGAGTTCGACGCCACCAGCTGGGTCAAGAGCAGGGCCCAGACGGGCGCCGAGAGCGTGACCTTCGGCCTGTACGCCGACGAGACCGACACCTTCGGCTGGAAGAAGTTCGACCCCAAGACCGTCGTCCTGGAGACCGAATACAACACACCCCCCAACCTCCCGAGCAAGCTCGGCACCAACCCCGTCACCCCGTGTGCCAGCGGCGCGACCCTCGGCAACGTGGCCGTCAGCCTGTACGCCACGATCACCGACGAGGACAAGGGCAACCTCACCGCCGAGTTCGAGCTCTACGAAAAGAACAAGAGCGGCGCCAGCAGCCGCGTGTTCACGAAGTCCGTCCCCGCCCTCAACGGCCGGGTCGCGACCCTGGCCGTCCCCGTGCCGATGACACCCGGCGGAGACGACGTCAGCTACACCTGGCGCGTACGGACCATCGACCCCGACAGAGCAGACTCCGGCTGGAAGAACGCCCCCTGTGCCTTCCAGGTGGACCGGCAGCGCCCGAAGAGCCCGCCGAAGATCGTCTCGCCGGTCGGACCCGACGGCAAGGAGATCTTCCCCGCGGGTGACGCCGGATGGCCGACGACCACAGGCAAGGCCCGCCAGAAGGTGGTCTTCACCTTCCAGCCGGTCGAGTCGGACATCAAGAAGATCCACTGGTGGACCGACACCGACCCGGACGTGAACGAGGTGTCGCCGGTCAACAGTGTCTACTCCGGTCTGGTGTCGATTCCCTCCTACGGCCCGCACATGATCTACGCCTACAGTGTCGACGCGGCCGGCAACCGGTCGGACACCGCGGTCTACCTGTACTACGCGAACAAGGACCAGGAACGCGACGAGCTCCACGACGTCAACGGCGACCGGTTCAAGGACATCTGGAGCCCCGACAGCAACGGAACCCTGCTCGCCTACACCGGCCACGGCGACCGGACATTCTCCACCATGAACGCCGCGTCCGGCGGAGCCGTCTTCCCCGGCCAGCAGGTCGCCATGGCCGGTGACTGGCAGCAGGACGGCTACAACGACCTCCTCGCCCTGGTCCCCAACCCCAACCAGAACGGCGCCAAGGACCTCCAGGTCTACAAGAACAACGGCTCCGGACTCGTCAACACCGACGAAGGCCCCAAGACCCTGCGGGCCAAGGCGGGCAGCAGACACTGGGACAACGCCGACCAGGTCATCGGCGGCGACTTCAACGCCGACACCGTGCCCGACGTCCTGGTCAAGCAGGCGGACAAACTCTGGTTCTACCGCGGAGCCCAAAGCAACGACGTTCTGGGCGCTGCCAACGGCATCGTCCCGATCGGTGACGCGGCCTCGAAGTGGAACAAGTACACGATCGTCTCCACCGGCGACATCAACGGCGACAAGCTCCCCGACCTGCTGCTCCGCGACGACACCACCGGGGACGTCTTCCGCTCCCACGCCACCGCCGACCCCGCCAACCCGGCCAGGATGAACTTCGCCACCTGGGGACGCAACCCCGTCAAGATCGCCGGCGGTCTGACCAAGTCCCTGTACCCGCAGATCGGGACCTCCGGCGACCTCGACGGCGACGGCTCCAGCGACGGAGTCACCGACGGCGACAAGATCATCGACCTGTGGGCCCGCAAAGCCGACAACACCATGACCGGCTGGCGCGGCAAGGGCACACCCACCAGCCTCACCGGCCTCGACGCCCCCTACATCATCGACGGCGTCACCGGCGGCATCCGCCTCGCACCCAAGACCGTCATCCCCTCCGGCCACTCCATCACCGGACAGTCATCCACCCTGACCATGAGACTCGACGGCAACCTCGTCATCACATCCAAGGCCGACAAGGTCCTGTGGTCGACCAAGACCGGCGGCAACGAGGGTGCGACCGCCCGGGTGGAACGCAACGGCAACATCTCGGTCGTCAGCATGGACGGCCTGAACATCCTCCGGTCGACCGCTGCCACAACCACCACGGCCGATGGCTATGCCGTCCTCCACGATCGCGGCAGCCTCGTGGTGTACGACGCCAAGGGCCAGTCCCTCTGGTCCAGCGGCACCGCCGTCCGCCACGACTACGACAACGACGGCCGTAGTGACATCGCGGCCTGGTACGACTACGCCGACGGCCACGCGGCGGTCCACACCATGCTCACCGATTTCGACGGCAAGTTCCGCACGCCCCTGGAATCCTACAAGTCAGCCGTGGGCAGTTGGCTTCCCCAGAACATGAAGACGGTCACGGGTGATTTCAACGGTGACGGTCACGGCGACATGGCCACCCTGTACGCCTACGAAAGTACGCGCACAGTCCGGCTGTTCACCGCTCTCGGCCAGAAGGGCGGCGGATTCGGCGCACCGTTCCCCTCCTGGACTTCCCAGCCCAACAGCTGGTCCCTGCCAGGCATGAGCCTGCTGGCAGGAGACTTCAACGGCGACGGACGCGACGACGTGGCCGTCTGGTACGACTACGCGGACGGCCACGACACCCTGTTCACCTTCACCACGAACGTGCGCGGCGGCTTCAACGCCCCCTTCCCCTCCCACACCCTGCAAGCGGGCCGATGGAACACGAACGACAGCAAGTTCGTCACTGGCGACTTCGACGGTGACGGCCGTGACGATCTTGGTGCCCTGTACGGCTACCCGGACGGCTCGGTGAAGATGCACACCTTCCTCACCTCGCCCACCGGAGCCTTTACTCCCAGCTTCACCTCATGGGGCGGCACCATCACCAGCTGGGGCGACTGGAACCGCACCTACATTCATGCCGGCGACTTCAACGGCGACGGCATCGACGACGTCACTGCCTGGTACGACTACGCCGACGGCCATGACGCCCTACACACCCTGATCAGCACCGCAGATCGCAGCGGTAAGTTCAGCACTCCGGTACAGGGCTGGGAATCCGCAGTGGGTAACTGGTACTACCCCCATATGAAGATCGTCCCCGGCGACTACAACGGAGACGGGCGGGACGACCTCGGCGCCATGTACGGATACAGCGATGGCTCTGTCCGCATGTTCACCTGGACCGCCACCGCCACTGGCGGCTTCAACCCCTCCATCTCCGGTTGGGATTCCACTAACTGGAGCTTCGCCAGGACAAAGCTCCTAAGCCCGTACTAGAGCAGGCAGGGAGAACGATGCGAGCGATCACACACCCCTGCTGTCAAGTAGGCGACGATGGCGATCACCATGGATAGCCAAGCTGCAGCCTCCGACAAGAACAGTACCTGTTAGGTAATCATGTCGATGCTGTTGCATGACACGCTCCAATATCGCTGATAAAAGTGTGGGTTGCGGCTATCTATCGATGGCCGCAACCCACACCACTTTCGGGATGGACAGCAAACCAACGACTGATCTCCATATCCGCTGACCCACCACACCCTAATCTGTGGTGAATTGCCCTGGAAAAAGCGGGCACCCACTCTGTTCGGCGGCCTCGTCATCGACCCCCGTCTGATGGGCGACTTCGGGATCGGCTAATCTCCGTTCCTCCAAGGGGAGGGAAGATCATGAAGTACGTGTGTACGCCCGGCCGCAGGCTGACGGCCACCGCCGTCACCGTCGCACTGGCGGTCACCGGGGGGGCCCTGGCCGTGAGCCCGGCCACCGCAGTCCCGGCACCGGTCGTCGCGGCCGACACCGCCGGGACCGTGACCGCGCAGCAGACCGTCGTGCCGTTCCCGCTGAACGCGGAGGTCGTCAGCGCCGGCACCACCGGCTTCCTGTCGCGCACCAACGTCGCCCCCGGCGCCGTACCCGAGTACCGCTGGACCCGGTACGCCGACGGCACGTCGACCGTGCTGCCCGGCTGGGCGGCGGGCGGCGGTTCCGACCTCGTGGTGACCGGGGACGACCCGGACCCCGAGAAGAGCCGGGTCCTCATGGTGCACGACATGGCGGCACCGTCAGCGGCGCCGGTACGGGTGGACCTCGGTGAGCTCGGTGCGGACTACGCCTACGGCGGGGTGGTCGGCTCGTCCCTGATCGTGCACGCCATGCGGGACGGGCTGGCTACGCGGACCCGACTCCTGACGGTCGCCGACGGACGCGTGACCGATCGTGAGGTGACCGGTCTCCCGACGAACGACTGCTGGTTCGAGGGCTCCCACGCACCGGGCCTGGCCGTCCTCAACTGCCTCAGGTCCTCGAACGACTACACGGACACCGCTGTCGTCGAACTCGCCACGGGCGTCGCTCTGGAGGTGCGTCAGGAACCACGGGCCTGGTCGCCCGGTGTGGTCTCGGCGACGCATGTGGCCTGGCAGGAGTTGAACGACCGTGGTCAAGGCCGGATCGCCGTGGCCCGCAGAGGTTCGGCCGAAGTCCGTTACGTCGAGGGTCCCGGCTTCAATTCGGAGAACATCCAGTTGCTCGGCGACTGGCTGGTCTCGGGCCACCGCATCGCCTTCGACCAGCGCGGACCGCATCCGACCGGCCGCCCTCTCCTGGCCCGCCACGCGGAGACCGGTGAGACCGTCGAGGTCCTCACCCACTACTCCTCCGCCGTGACCACCCCGGACGGTTCCCTGCTCGTGCGCGGCGGCACGCTCGACCGGGACGAGGGCCTCTACCTGATCTCGCTCGGGGGGAACGGCAAGCCGGCCGCCGAGCTCGTCGCGTCGACCGGCCAGACCACCGCCCTGAAGCATCTCGGTACGGACGTCCCGGACACGATCACTTTCGACCGCATCGGCCAGGGCATCGACCTGGGCTGGGACTTCTCCCGGGTCGACACCGACGTATGGCTGACACTCGTCCACGAGCCAACGGGCGAGCGCGCGCGGCGGAAGATCTGGTCCACGGCTCCGGCCGCCCCCGGTGAGGGCTACCGGGACGGCCAGCGCATCGGCTGGCGCTGGGACGGCTCGAATCCCCTCAACCCGCTGCAGGCCGCGTACAACGGCTCCTACACCTGGGAGATCATCGCGAGCCCGGACGACAGCATCGGGCCGGAGGTGAAGGTCTCCGGCCGGTTCACGGTGAACCGGGCCACCGCAGCACACGACTACAACGACAACGGGACGCCCGATGTCCTGCTGATCGACTCCACTGGCACCCTTCTGCGCGCCGACACCAACAGAACACCGTCCGGTGACGGAATCCGACGTGCTCTGGAAAACTTCCCCCAGGTGGGACGCGGCTGGACCATCTACGACCGCGCCGAGTCTGTCGGGGACGCCGCCGGCACCCGTGTGAGCGACGTGGTCGCCCGGGACAGGAGCGGTGTGCTCTGGCTGCACCAGGGCACGGGCAAGAAGGACACTCTCTTTCTCGGCCGGGTGAAGATCGGCGGCGGCTGGCAGATCTACGACCAGCTCGCCGGTGGCTCCGACCTCACAGGTGACGGTCGGCCCGACCTCGTCGCCACCGACAAGTCGGGCGGCCTGTGGCTCTACCCGGCCACCGGGAACGTCAACGCGCCCTTCTCGCCGCGCAAGCGGATCGGCACCGGCTGGGGGATCTACAACCAGCTGACCGCCACCGGCGACATCGCCGGTGGCGCCGCGGGAGACCTCGTCGCCCGCGACAAGGACGGTGTCCTGTGGCTGTACCTCGGCAAGGGCGACGGCACCTTCGCCCCCCGGGTGAAGATCGGCGGCGGCTGGAACGCGTACCCGCACCTGGTCGGCATCGGCGACGGCAACGGCGACGGACGGCCCGACCTGTTCGCCATGGACGCCGCCAGGCGCACGTACTCGTACGCGGGAACCGGCGACTACCGCAAGCCCTTCAAGGGCCGGATCTCCACCGACCTGACCCACGGCTACGCATGGATCAGCCCCGTGAACGTCCTCTGACGTTCACACGAAGTACCACGACGGCCCCCGCGAACCCGAAGGTCCGTGGGGGCCGTCGCCACGCACTCAGTCGTTCAGCCGCCCGGCCTTGACCGCCGCCACGAAGGACATCCAGTCCCCCGCCCCGAACACGAGAACCGGACCGCCCGACACCTTGCTGTCCCTTACGGGAATGGCCGTCGCGAAGTCGTCGGAGACCTCGACGCATTCGCCACCATCGGGATTGCTGTGACTGCTCTTGCGCCAAGAGGCGGCACTCAGGTCGATGCGTCGCACAGTACTTCCTCCAACACGGCCAGAACCAAACTCTGCGAATCAGCCGTTCAGCCGTCCGGCCTTGACCGCCGCCACGAAGGACGACCAGTCCCCTGCCGCGAACACAAGAACCGGACCGCCCGACACCTTGCTGTCCCGTACGGGGATGGCCGCCGCGAAGTCGTCGGAGACCTCTACGCACGCCCCACCGTCCTGGTTGCTGTAACTGCTCTTACGCCAGTTCACAACGCTAAGGTCGATGGATCGCACGGCAGTTCCTCCAACATACGCAGGACGGTTTTCCGCGACTCGGCCGGGGAAAGCGCCAGGTCACGCATCGCATCGTACGCACTCTGCATACGCTCCACTACAGCACTGTCCTCAAAGAGTTCGCCACCGTACCCGTGCTCTGTATACGCCACTGTGCGCCAGCCCGGCAGACGCAGGAACCAGACGTCCGTACTCGACAGACCATGTAGCCCCGCCTCCTGCGGCAGCACTTGGAGCGTCACGTTCGGCCGCTCGGCCATCTCGTACAGGTACTTGAGCTGCTCCCGCCACGCCTCCACGTCCCTCAAGGCCGTCCGTAGGGCCACCTCCGACAGGATCGTCCGGAAGAGCGGCGGATCCTCTCCTTCCAGAAGCGCCCGTCGCTCCAGCCTTCCCTCGACCTGCTGCTCCAGCTGCTTTCCTTTGAAGCCGCCCAGCGCCAGCAGTTCCCGCGCGTACCCCGCCGTCTGCAACAACCCCGGCAGCACGCTCACCGCGAAGTGCCACAGGCTCACCGCCTCGGCCTCCAGCGTCATGTACCGCCGGTAGCGTTCCTTGAACTGCGACTTGTCCCCCGCCGCCAGTTCCCAGAGGGCCAGCAGCAGTTCCGGCGTTCCGTAGAAGGTGTCCAGGGCCCGGACGACGTCCGGGCTGCTGATCGTCTCGCCCTTCTCCATCTTGCCGAAGAGCGACCAGTCCCAGCCGACCCGTTCCCCGAGCTGCCGCAGGCTCAGCTTCCGCTCCACCCGCAGTCTGCGCAGTTCCTCCGCGAACCGCTGACGTGGCTCCTGGCTGCGACCGCTGACCACTCGTCGCTGCGGCATGGTGCTTCCTTCCGAATCGCTCGCGCGGGCGGAGGACGGGACAGGCCGTGGAAGGTGTGGAACCGGCGGCGCGCCCGGGGAAGCACGCTCCCCGTCCACGTCCGGCCCACGCGCAGTCGGGCACATCCTCGTCACATCCGGACTACGCAGCGTAATTCACCGCATTGTCAGCGAGTCCGGGAATCCGCGTAATCGACCCCCACGAGGAGCCGACCCATGGTATTCACCCCCGACGAACCGGACACCCCCTCCCTCAAGATCCAGGAGGCCCTGGACGCGCGGGACGCGCTCGCCGCCGCGCTCAGCCGGGCCGGTGTCCAGCTTCCCGCCATGGACATCCGCACCCCGTGGCACGACGACCGGGAGGGCGAGGCCCGGTACGCCCTCGTCCACCTCGGGGTCTGCTCCGCGCCGGTCGCCCACGCGCTCGCCACCGTGATCCTCAACGGGCTCGCCCGGTGACCGATGACGGCGACGGCCCGCCCCGCCTGGACGCGGTCGTCCTCGACACCGTCCGCAACCGCGTGGGCCGGGTCATGGGATCCGAAGGCCCCTACCTCCAGCTCCGGCCCCTCGGCGGCGGCCGCGAGTGGGACGTCACTCCGGCGCAGCTCCACCCCCTCACCGGCGCGGAACTGCTGAGCACCCTCGTCGCCGAGGCCAACGCCCGCAGTCGCCGCAACGGCGGCAACGGGCCGCCGCCCGGCCCGGACCTGAGGAAAGCCGAGGGGCCGCCCCCTTCCGGGGGCGGCCCGTGCTGATGGATTCCGACGGCTACTCGCCGGACTCCTCCTCGAAGTAGGCGTCCAGGACCGCGTCCAGTTCCTTCTCCCAGACGGGGAGCCGGTCGCGGTCAGGGGCGATGATCTCGATGGGGTACCAGCGCGAGCCGGGGGTGTGCACGGTGACGAGGAAGCGGCGGCCGAAGCGCTTCGTCTCCGACTCGACCGCGCCGATCTCGTCCCAGCGGAACTCGCACGCCTCCTCGTCGTAGCTCAGCCGGACGCCGTCGGCGTCGGCGACGATCCTGCCCCGCCGGTCCGCCGCCTCGAAGACGGGGCCGTCGGCCGCTTCGGGGGCGTCCTCCTCGGGTTCCTCCTCGGCCGGTGTGTCCGTGTCCGCCTCGGCGTCCGCAGGTTCGGGCTCGCCCTCGGCGGGCGCGTCGGCGGCTGCCGGGCGCGCGTCCTCGGGCGGTTCCTCCTCGGCCTTCGGCGTCGCCACCGGGACGGGCGCCGCCATGATGCCGGGTATGAATCCCGGGTCCGCCGAGGCGCCGGGCAGGGGCTGGGTGCTGGGTCCTGTGCTCTGCTGCTCCACGGCCGCAGTATGGCCGACGCGGCTGTGGAGTGCGTAAAGAGGTTCGATCCGGGGCCGGGATTTCGGTGTGCGGGGCCTTCGCGGCGACGGACGGGGGCGGTGAGGGAGGTCCCGTAGGGAGCCCCGGGCCCCTGCTCCGTACGGCCGGTTCCGTACGCCCGGTTCGTACGACCCTGGCCTGTGCGACCGGCTCCGTGCGACCGGCTCCGTACGGCCCTGGTCCGCCCGCCCCGTCCCGTACGACGCGGGCCCGTACCCCCTTGTCCCCTGTCCCCTCGTCAGTCCTTCGCCGGGCCCGTCGACGCGCGGATCACCAGTTCCGGGTCGAAGAGGAGTTCCCCCGTCGGCACGTCCCGGTTGCTGACCAGGGCCAGGACCGAGCGGCCGACCTCCAGGGCTAGGCGGTCGGCCGGCTGGCGGACGGTGGTCAGCGCGGGGTCGGTGAACTCGGTGACCGAGGTGCCGTCGTAGCCGACCACGGAGACGTCGTCGGGCACCGACAGGCCCTGCCGTCGCAGCCCCCGGACGGCGCCGAGCGCCATGTAGTCGCTGGCGGCGACGATCGCGGTGACGCCCAGGGCGACGAGGACGGAGGAGGCCGCTTGGCCGCCCTCGACGGTGTAGGACTGGCGGACCACCCAGCGCTCGGCGTCCTCCACGCCCCGGCGGGCCATCGACTCGACGAAGCCCCGCACCCGCCGGTCGGCGGGCCGGTTCCCGGCCGGTCCCGAGGCCATGCCGATGCGGCGGTGCCCGAGCCGGTGCAGATGGTCGACGGCGAGTTCGGCGGCGAGGGCGTCGTCCGTGGAGTACACGGGCACGGGCACCCCGTCGGCGAACTCGCCGTTGACGCCGACGTACGGCACCCGGCGCTGGCGCAGCAGCTCGTAGCTCTCGGTGTCGGCGCCCTCGACCGTGTTGGAGGCGGAGAGGAAGACGACGGCGGCGACGCCCTTGTCGACCAGCGCGGTGAGGAAGTCCAGTTCCTGCACCCCGCCGGGGAAGACCGGGCACAGCACGGTCTTCAGGCCGTGCGGGGCGAGGGCCGACTCGATGCGTTCGGCGACGTCCGCGAAGAACGGGTTGGAGACGAACTCGGTGACGACCGCGACCAGTTGGCCTTGCGTGGCCCGCTCGTACCCCAGCTCTGCCATGGCCCGCTCGACGGCCTCGCGGGTCTTGCGGGACACCCCCTGGCGCCGGTTGATCACCCGGCTGACGGTGGCCTCGCTGACCTGTGCGTGGGCTGCGAGGTCGGTGATGCCGACCTTCATCGCGGTCCTTCCGTGAGAGTGAGCGACACCAGGCCGCCGCGTGGGACGTTCAGCGGCCCCGGCCCCTCCGGCAGCGGCGTCGGACGGTCGCCCATCATACGTCCGTCGGGTCCGTGGACCCGGGCCGAGAACGTGCCCCCGCCGCCGGTGACGTCGACCACGAGCCGGTCCCCGCCGGTGCCGTTGACGAGGTGGAAGACCCGGTGGGCGGCGGTGTCGAGCCGGACGACCCGGTCGCCGTGCACACTGATCAGGCACTCCTCGCCCCGGACGGCGGTGACCAGCGGGTAGAGGCCGTCCGGTCTGCCCGGTTCCGTCTCCCCTCCGAGGACCAGCTCCCGGCGCGCGCGCCACCAGCCGAGCCAGAACCGTACGGTCTCGCGGTGCGCCTCGGGCACCCGGTCCAGGCGGACGGAGATCTGCGGTACGGAGTGGAGGGCGCCGATCAGCTGCCGGGCGACGGCCTCGGGCGGGGCGTCGGCGGACCACAGGAGCATGTCCGAGTGGACGGCGCCGCCGACCGCGAGGAGCGCGGTGTCCAGGGTGCGGACCCGGTTCGCGGTGGCGTCGGCGGGGCAGTCGAAGGACCGCAGCATGTTCCCGTACGGGGCCATGCCGGGCCCGGTGTACGGCTGGCGCAGCTCGATCAGGACGTCGGGCCGTACGGCTTCGAGGGCCGCGCGCAGTTCGGCCAGGAGCGTGGTCATGGCGTGGCCGATGTCGCCCTTTCCGTCGCCCGCGTAGACGGCGGCCTCGTCGAGGAAGTCGAGCTTGAGTCCGTCGAGTCCGTGCTCGGCGACCAGCCGGACGCACAGGCCGACGACGTGCGCGCGGACCTCGGGGAGGCGCGGGTCGAGGACGTGGGCGCCGGGGACCGTGGCGGGGCGGGTCGCGGCGGCGGCCCAGCGCGGGTGGCAGTCGGCGCCGGGGCCGAGGAGGAGGGGCGCGGCCCACAGGAGGTAGCGCAGGCCGTGCGCCCGGACGCGGGCCACGTGGGCGGTGAGGTCGGGGAACTTGGCCGGGTCGGGCGTCCAGTCGCCGACGCCGGAGTAGCCCCGGCCGGAGCCGTACCGCTGCCAGCCGTCGTCGAGGATCAGGGCGCCGCAGCCGAGTCCGGCGGCAAGGGCGGCCTGGGTCTCGACGGCTTCGGCGGTGACGTCCTGGTTGAAGGCGTACCAGGTGGAGTAGACGGGGACGCGGGCGCCTTCGGGGACGGGCATGGGCGGGTGGGCGGCGGCGAAGTGGGCGCGCAGGGGCCGCAGGGCGGCGGCGACGGACGGGGACCGGGGCGCGAGGAGCAGCCGGTGGGGGCGGTCGGCGGCGGGCAGGCGGAGGTGGACGACGTGGGTGTCGTTCTCCTCCGACACGCCGTAGCGGACGGTGGCCTCGGTGACGGGGTCGGCGGCGGCCCAGGTCAGGAGGGTGGCGCCGGAGTGCTCGTAGAGGCTTCCGGCGGCGGGACCGTCGACCAGGCAGGTGGTGGTGCGGCCCGCCCAGTCGGGGACGAGGGTGCGGCGCCAGCCGCCCTGGGGGTGCCAGTAGCCGGTGGCGTCGCCGAGGGGGACGGAGAGCCGGATCTCGACGGGGGTGCCGGGGGCGTGGACGTCGAGGGCGCGCAGACCGCCGGGTCCTGGGAGGTCGGTGAGGGTCCAGCGCGGGTCGGCGCCGGGGGCGACGAGGGCGATCGACACCTGGTCGAGGAGGGGTTCGGCGGGGGCGGGGACCTCGTGGGCGGTGGTGAGGGGTTCGAGGGCGGCCGGGGCCTCGGCTGTGGCGGTGGGATCGGTCGCGGGGGCATTCGCGGGGCCGGTCTCGGGGGCGGTCTCGGACCCGGTCACAGGGGCGGTCGCGGATTCGGTCGACGGGTGGGTGTTCATGGTCATTCCTTCACCGCTCCCGCGAGGAGCCCGGAGACGAAGTGGCGCTGGAGGAGGAGGAAGACGACCGCCATCGGGACGGCGGCGATCGAGGTGCCGGCGAGGATGGCGCCGTAGTCGGTCTCGTCGAGTCCCTGGAGGGAGGCGAGGGCGACCGGGATGGTGAAGGTGAGCTCGTCGCGGAGCACGATGAGCGGCCAGATGAAATCGTTCCACTGGTAGAGGAAGAGGAAGATCCCGAGGGCGGCGAGGGCGGGCCGCATCGGGGGCAGCGCGACCCGCAGGAAGAGCCTCAGTTCGCCGCAGCCGTCCATCCGCCCGGAGTCGAGGAGTTCCCGCGGGAGCGCGCCCATGGACTGGCGCATGAGGAAGATCCCGAAGGGCAGGGCGAGGTTGGGGGCGATGACGGCCTGGTAGGTGCCGAGCCAGTGGAGTTCGGCCATCATCCGGAAGAGCGGGACGAGGGTGATCTGGGCGGGGACGACCAGGCCCAGCATGAGCAGGCCGAAGAGGGCCTCCCGGCCGCGGAAGCGGTAGGTGGCGAAGCCGTATCCGGCGAGGGTGCAGACCGTCCCGGCGAGCAGGGTGTAGACGGTCGCGATGCCGAGGGAGTTGAGGACGACCCGGCCGAAGTGGGCGGTCTCCTGGAGGGTGGCGAGGTTCTCGGCGAGGTGGCCGCCGGGCAGCACCGGCGGCGGGCTGGAGAACAGCTCCCGGGAGCTGTGGGTGGCTCCGACCGCGAGCCAGTAGAAGGGGACCACGACGACGGCGAGGACGATGGCCAGGCCTGAGGTGAGGAGGATCGAGCGGCCGGTCCGGGTGGGGCGCGTGGTGCGGGCAGGCATGGGAGGGGCGGGGCGGGCGGCAGCTCGTACGGTCGTCCCCGGTGCTCGTCCGGCGGGCGGGCGCCCGGTTCGTCCGGCGGTCCTCCCGGCCGGTCCGGTGCTCTTCGCGGCCGGGTCCGTGCTCTTCCCGGCCGGGCCCGTGGAGTCGTCGGCCCGTCCGGTGGACCTCTCGGCTGGTCTCACGACTTGTCTCCCAGGAGGCGGAACTGGAGCAGGCCCAGGAGTCCGATGAGGACGGTGAGGGCGTAGCCGACGGCGGAGGCGTAACCGAAGTCGAAGTAGGTGAAGGCGTTGCGGTAGAGGTACATGCCGAGGGTGAGGGTGGCGTTGTCGGGGCCGCCGCCGGTGAGGACGGTCGGTTCGTCGAAGAGCTGGAGGGTGCCGATCGTCGACAGGACGGTGGTGAGCAGCAGCGCCGGGCGGAGTCCGGGCAGGGTGACGTGCCGGAAGGCGGCGAGGGGGCCCGCTCCGTCGACGGCGGCGGCGTCGTACAGCTCGCGGGGCACGGTCTGGAGGCGGGCGAGCAGGATGACGGCGTTGTAGCCGGTGTAGTGCCAGGTGAGGGCGAGGCCGAGGGAGATCCGGGCCCAGGTGCCGTCGGTGAGCCAGGGCACGGGGTCGAGGCCGAGGAGCCCGAGGGTCCAGTTGACGAGCCCGTAGTCCTTGTTGAGGAGGACGGAGAAGACGATGCCGTACGCGACGAGGCCGGTGACCATCGGCAGGAAGAAGCCGAGGCGGAAGACGGAACGGCCTTTGAGGAGCGTGGAGTTCAGCGCGACGGCGAGGCCGGTGGCGAGGGCCAGCATGAGCGGGACCTGGACGAGAAGGATGACGGCGGTGTTGCGGAGCGCGGTCCACATCAGCGGGTCGTCGACCAGCCGGGCGTAGTTGTCGAGGCCGACGAAGGTGTCGACGCCCGCGACGGTGCGGTGCAGGCTGAGGACGAAGGACCAGCCGATGGGGCAGAGCTTGAAGGCGCCGAAGAGCAGCAGGGCGGGCAGGACGAAGAGGTACGGGGCCGCCCGGCCGCGCCGCCGCCGGGGGCGGGCGGGCGTCTCCCGCCGGGCGGCCGGGAGGGTGTCGGCCAGACTCACCGGGCGGCCTTCCGGCGGGTCTGCCGGACGAGTTCGGCGGCGGCGTCGCGGAGCACGGCGGCGGGGTCCGCGCCCTTGAGGAGGACCTTGGACTGGGCGTCGGTGACGAGCTTGAGGGCGCGGGCGTAGTCGGCGGTGTAGTTGACCGGCGGGGACGGCGCCTTGAGGGCCCCGAGGAAGACCTCGCCCTTCTTCTGGCCGCCGAAGTAGGCGGACGGCTCGTGGAAGACGGCGTCGTCGTACGCCTTCATGAGGGCGGGCGCGATGCCCTTGCCCCGGTAGATCCGCACCTGGGAGGCGGGCCGGGTGAGGGCGTACTCGACGAAGGTCCAGGCGGCGGCCCGGTGCTCGCTGCCGCCCGCGACGGCGAGGTGGGTGGAGTTGACGGTGGCGGCGGTGGGGCCGCCCCTGCGGACGGCCGGGGGCAGCCGGACCTTCCACCGTCCGGACTCCTCGGGGACCTGCTCCTCGATGACGCCGCCGAACCAGGTGGGCCAGGGCACGACGGCGTTGGTGCCCTTCTTGAGGGAGCTCATCAGGGCGTTCCAGCCGCCGGAGAGGTCGCTGACGAGACCGGCGTCGTTCATGGTCTTGATCAGGGTCATCGCCTTGACCGCCTCGGGCGAGTCGAGGGTGACGCGGCCTTCGAGGTCGAAGTAGAAGGCGCCCTGGAGCTGGAGCAGCAGCTGGAAGAAGTTGGCGGCGTCGGGCTGTGAGGCGGGCTTGTCGAGGCCGAGGAGGTGGGCGCCGGTCTTCGCCTTGAGGACCTTGCCCGCCTCGATGGTCTCGTCCCAGGTCTGGAGGGCCCCGGCGTCGACGCCCGCCTTCTCGAAGAGGTCGGCGCGGTAGTAGAAGCCGCCCGAATTGGCTTCCCAGGGAAGGGCGTTCACCCGCTTGCCGTCGGGGCAGACCGTGCCCCAGAGACCGGCGGCGAAGGCGTCCTTGTGGGCGGTGGCGCCGAGCGGGGCGAGGTCGGCGAGGCCGCCGGGGAAGCGTTCGACGTAGCCGGGGAGGTAGTCGACGCCGATGTGCAGGACGTCGGCGAGGCCCTGGCCCCCGGCGGCGAGACCGGCGGTGATCTTCTCCCAGATCGCGGGGTTGCCGATGTCCTCGACGGTGACCTGGATGCCGGGGTGCGCCTTGTTGAACTCCGGTATCAGGGCCTTGAGTTCGGCGGCTGGGCCCTGCCAGGACCAGACGGTGATCCGGCCCTTGTCCGGGTCGCCCTCGCTTCCGGCGCCCGCCGTGGCGCCGGTGCCGGAGCAGGCGGTGAGGGCGAGCCCGCCGAACGCGGCGGCGAGGGCTCCGCCGCCCATGCGCAGGACGCTTCTGCGTCCGGGGGTCGAGCTGTCCGCGTCGTCGCGGGTGGTGTCGGTCATGGGGCCGGACAGTACAAGCGCCGTTCCTTCACTTGCAATCCCCTAGTGAAAACTTTCAGTTCACCCGTCTGTCCAAGAACGGCAGAATGATTGCAAGCCTGCGTCAAGGTTGCTAGCGTGCCGCGCGCCGATCCCGTCCGCCCTCACCGGGAGAATCCGATGACGCGTTCCCGCCTGGCCCTCAGATCCGCGGTCGCCCTGATCGCCGCCCTCGCCCCGCTCGCCGTCGCCCCGGCCGCCCCCGCCGCGCCCGCACCCGTGTCCGCGACCACGGCCCCCGCCGCCGGGGCGGCCGCCCCGCTCGCCGTCTCCGACCCCGGCTTCGAAGCGGGCGGCACCGGCTGGGAGTTCACCTCCGGCACCGGTACGGCCACCAACCAGCCGCACGCCGGTTCCCGGCTCGCGTACCTCGACGAGGGCGACGGCATGAAGGTCTCCCAGACCGTCACCGCCACCGGCCGGGGCAGGTACGTCGTCTCCGCCTGGATCGCCACCGGCGGCACCGGCGGCCGGTACGCGCTCCGCGTCAACGGCGCCCCCGCCGCCGCCCTGGACCTGCCGGCGGCGGCCTCCTACCGCCGCCACACCCTCGGTCCGGTCACCCTCGTCCCCGGCGACCGGCTGGAGATCGCCTTCGAGTCCGGCCGGGGCTGGGTCAACGCCGACGACGTGATGGTCTCCCCCGCCGCCGCCGCGCCCCGGGTGACCTCCAGCGACCCGGAACTGACCACGATGTTCGACTGGGCCGCCCGCAAGGCGAACAGCTGGGTCCACCTCCCCGGCACCGAGGGCCCCCTGAACGCCGACGAGCGGCAGACCGGCGGCGACGGCACCGGCGTCTACGCCCCCTCCTACTGGGCCGGTTACGCCAACCGCAGCGGCTACTACTCCCGCGACATGGCCCACCAGCTGGCGGGCGCGGGCGCCCTGGGACTGCACGCCGAGAACAAGGCGATGCTCCGCGCGTTCGCCGCCTCCGCCACCGCCAAGCACGCCTACTACCCGGTGTGGGCCCTCAACTTCGACAACCGCACCTATCTGTCCATCGACTACCGCCGCCCCGACCTCTTCGTCCGCGAGGTCCCCGCCGTCTTCGAACTGGTGCAGAAGGCCGAGGAGGCGTACCGCTGGACCGGCGACCGGAGCTACCTCGACGACCCGGCGCTCTGGGACTTCTACCGGCACGCCACCGAGGAGTTCGTCACCCTCCACGACGGCCGCAAGGACAACGGGCGCCGGGTGAAGGTGGCCGAGGGCACCGGCAAGGGCATCTTCCAGGGCGTGGCCAGCTACAACGAGCAGAGCGACGAGCCGCTCGCCGAGGCGGGCGACGCCATCGGCTCCCAGTACCAGGCGTACCTGGCCATGTCGGCGCTGGCCCGCGCCAAGGGCGACGGGCGCCTGGCCGCCGACTTCGCGCGGCGCGCCCGCGAGCTCAAGCGGTACTTCAACTCCGAATGGAGCGGAGCCGGTTCGGGCGCCGACATGGTCCGCGGCTACACCACCGAAGGGCAGCCGCTGACCGGCTGGGGCAAGGAGAACAGCTGGTTCATGCCGATGAAGGGGATCGTCGCCCCGGGCGCCCGCCGCGAGGCCTACCTCGACTACATCGACGCCCAGGCGGAGGGCGCGGGCCGCCCCGACAACATCGAGGCCCTGACCTACCTGCCCGACACCTTCTTCGCCAACGGGCGCCCCGGCACCGCCTGGAAGTGGATGCGGCACGTCTACGCCGAGAAGGACGTCCAGCACGTCAACACCCGCCAGGGCACCAACGGCGACTACCCGGAGGTCTCCTTCACCCTGGTCGGCCAGACCGTACGGGGCCTCCTCGGGGTCACCCCCGACGCCCCGGCCCGCACCCTCACCACCCGGTCCGCGCTGCCCACCGGCATGGCCTGGCTCGGCATCGAGGACCTGCGGATCGGCGACTCCGCCTTCGCGCTCCGGCACGACGGGACCCGCCGCTCCACCCTGACCCACACCACGGGCTCCGCCCCGTACACCTGGCGGGCCCGGTTCCCCGGCGCCCACCGCACGGTCCTCGTCGACGGCGTCGCCCGCCCGGCCCGGGTCGAGGTGCTCGACGGCGTCACGACCACGACGGTCCGGGTGAAGGTGGCGCCGGGCCGCACGGTGACGGCGGAACTCCGATGAGCGGCGGGAACGCCGAGGACCGCACGGCGGTGACCGGGCCCGGCTCCTTCCCCGGCGGAGCGGAACTCTTCCGGCTCGACGGGCGGATCGCGCACCTCAACCACGGCTCCTACGGGGCCGTCCCGCTGCCCGTGGCCCTGGAACAGCGGCGGATCGCCGCCGAGGCGGCGGCCGACCCGGACGCCTTCTTCCTCGGCGCCCCGGACCGGCTCGCCGCCGCCCGGACCCGGATCGCCGCCCGCCTGGGCACGGACCCGGACGGCACCGCGCTCGTCACCAACGCCACCGAGGCGGCGCACCTGGCCCTCGACGCGCTGGACCTCGGCCCGGACGACGAGGTGCTGGTCACCGACCACGGGTACGGCACGGTCACGGCCGCCGCCGCCCGGCGGGCCCGGCTCGTCACCGTCCCGCTCGATCCGGAACTGCCGGACGAGGAGGCGGTGCGCAAGGCGGTGCTGGCCGCGCTGACCCCCCGTACGAGAGTCGCGCTGCTCGACCAGATCAGCTCGCCGACGGCCCGGATCGTCGCGGGACCCGGGCTGCTCGGTGACCTCGCCGCGCGGGGGGTGACCACGGTCGTGGACGGGGCGCACGCGCCCGGGATGCTGGCCGAACCGCTCGCCGGACGGCCCGACCTGTGGTTCGGCAATCTACACAAGTGGGCGTACGCGCCCCCGGGCAGCGCCGTCCTGGTGGTCGCGCCCGCGCTCCGCGACCGGGTCCCGGCGCCCGTGCCGTCCTGGGAGGACCACCGGGGCTTCCCGCGCTCGGTGGAGTACCGGGCCACCGCCGACTACACCGGCCCGCTCGCCGCCCCCGAAGGCCTGGACCTGCTGCGACGCCTCGGCGCCCCGGCCGTACGACGGCACAACGCGGCCCTGGTCGGCTACGGCGCCGCACTCCTCACGGCCCTGCCCGGGGTGCGCCCCCTCCCCTGGGACGAACGCCTCTCGATGCGCTCCCTGCGCCTGCCGGAACGGTTCGCCCGTACGAAACCGGAGGCGGAGGCCCTGCGCGAGGAACTGATGACCCGCCTCGGCTGCCGGGTGGCGGTCTGGCCCTGGCCGACCGGCGGCGGCCTCCGCATCTCCGGCCAGATCTACAACCACCCGGCGGAGTACGAGGCGCTGGCGCGGGGGGTGGGGGAGGTGCTGGACGGGGGGTGAGGGGGTCCTGTGAGGGGCGGGCCCCCTGACCGGCCCGCACCACCGGGTAACGGCCGAGGGCCCGTCCTCCTCTGAGAGGAGAACGAGCCCCCGGTGTCGTCGGTGGGGCCGACCGGGTGGCCCCATCGAACGGGTCAGCGGAGCCAGAAGAACTCCTGGGACGCGATGTCGCCCTCGCTGCCGTAGTGGCCGACCGCGCGGACCATGAGGGTGCACGGGCCCGCCGTGCGGATGCTCTCCTCGATGCGGACGGTCTCGCCCGCGGACCGCTTCCACACGCCGTTCGTGCAGGAGAAGCTCCACTCGTAGCCGGTGATGCCCTTGCCCCGGTCCGCGTCGGCGGGCTTCACGTCGACCTTCACGGCGATCCGTGCGTCCTGGACGACCGTCAGTTTCGGGGCGCTCAGCGGGGCCGTCAGGACCGGGCGGTCGCGGCGCACCTCCACCGTGGCCGAGGGCGGGCCCTCGGCTGCCTGGGCGTCGAGGGCCACCACGTAGTAGAAGGCCCGGCCCACGGGGGCCGTGCGGTCGGTGCCCTCGTAGGCGTCCGCTCCGGTGGTGTCGGCCACGGTCCACGCGGAGGTGGAGTCCGTGCGGCGGTAGAGGCGGTAGCCGGTGGCCTCCGTGCCGACCGGGCCGAAGGCGATCGCGTTGCCCAGGTCACCGGGCCGGGCCCGGCCGAGCTCGGGGGCGGGCACGTCGGCCGGCACCGGACGGGTGGCGCGGACCTCCTCGGCGGGCGAGGGGTTGCCGTAGTGGTCCACGGCCCGGACCTGGTACACGGTCTCGGCGCCGGTCTCCACGAGGGCGTCGTGGAAGGAGGTTCCCGTGACGAACGCGGGGCCGTCCGGGTCCTGTCCCCCGGCCGGGGCTGCGAACACCTGGTACCCGGCGGTGTCGGTGGAGGCGGAAGCGGTCCAGGTGATCCGGTTCCCGGCGGTCGTGCCCTGCCCGGCGATCGCGGTGACGGGCCGGGGAGCGGTCACGTCGGGGGCCCCCGTGGTGCCGGTGGCGGAGGGCGCGGAGGCGTTGCCCGCCGCGTCGATCGCGACGATCCGGTAGTACCACTGCTTGCGGATGTCGGTCCCGGTGTCCTGCCAGGAGGTGGCGGCGAGCTGGTCGACGGCCGTGGTCCACGGGCCGCCGGTGCCCGCCGCGCGCAGCACCCGGTAGCGGTTCGCCCCGGCCACGGGCTGCCAGCCGAGGTTCACCGCCCCGGCCGCGACGGTGGCCCCGGGGGCGGCCGGGGCGGCGGGCGCGGTCCGGTCGGCGGTGGCGACGGCGAGGTCCGAGGTGCCCGGCGACTCGTTGCCCGCGCGGTCGTGGGCGCGGAGCTCGTAGAGGAAGGTCTGGCCGGTGGCGGGCGTGGCGTCGGTGTAGGCGGCGCCGGTGGTGACCGCCAGCGGGCGGGCGGGGAACGGCTGGCCCGCCAGGCGCCGGTAGACGCGGTAACCGGCGAGGTCCATCTCCTTGTTCCGGACCCAGCTGAGCTTGGTCCGGGCGGTGACGCGGTCGTGGACGGCGCCGAGGCCCGCCGGGGCGAGCGGCTTGACCTTGTCCACGGTGGCGGAGGTGCGGGGCGCGTAGGCGAACGTGACGTCGGCGGGGCCGGTCCAGTTCACGAAGTCGATCCGGAGGGTGTGCCGGCCCTTGGGGACGGTGAGGTTCACCGTGCCCTTGCGGACGGCGGTGAGATCGCTCCAGGCGTCGTACTTGCGGACGCCGTCGAGGTACACGCGCACGCCGTCGCGGGCCTGGACCGACAGCGCGAAGGGGCCGCCGGAGCCGAAGTCACGGGTGAGGGTCCAGCGGACGCCGAACCGGTCGCGGGGCAGACCGGTGGCCGGGGCGCCGGTCCAGTGCTCGTTGACCGCGCTGTCGCAGTCGGCGCGCCTGGGGGTGCCGGTGAGGGTGGTGTTGGCGAAGTACTCCCGCTTGAAGAGCGGGGACGCGCAGTTCACCGCCGCTTCGGCGGCGGGCGCGGTGGTGAGGAGGCCACCGGCGGTGGCGAGTACCAGGGCGGTGGCCGCCGTGGTCCGACGGGCTGTTCTCATGCGTTCCCTCGGTCGTGGTCCTGCGCGCGTGACGGGGCGCGTGTGATCAAGACCCTCGGAAACGGATCATGGTTGTACGGGTCGGGGCGGTGTTTTCGCTCGGGGCCCGGCCTCCGGGGTCCCCCGCGCGTCCCCGCCCGGCTCCCGCGCGGTCAGCCGCCCGGCATCGGTCCGCCGCCCTTGAGGCGTTCGAGGTCGGAGGCGCGGACCTGGATGACGAAGAGGGCGATCAGGAGAGCCACGGCCGCGAAGACCGCCGCCACCACGAAGCCCGCCGAGACGCCGGAGGTGAGGATCTGGTTGCTCCATTCCGGGGGCAGTCGGCCCGTCCTGGCGAACTGGGCCTTCTCCAGGGGGTTCGCCTGGGCGAGGAAGGCGGGCACCTGCTTGTCGGCCTCGTTGCGGCTGGCGGTGCCGAAGACCGTGACCAGGATGGACAGGCCCAGTGAACCACCCACCTGCTGCATCGTGTTGAGCAGGCCGGAGCCCGCTCCCGCCTCCTTGGGGGCGACCCCGGAGAGTGCCGTCAGGGTCAGCGAGACGAACATCATGCCCATGCCCACGCTGAGGACCAGCATCGGTCCGAGGATGCTGCCCAGGTACGTGGAGTGCACATCGGTCTGGGTCAGCCAGGAGAGGCCGGCCGCGAGGAAGACCGAGCCCACCACCATGAAGGGCTTCGGCCCGAACCGGGGCAGCAGTTGGGAGGTGATCCCGGCGAGGACCGCGATCATGGCGCTGACCGGGAGGAAGGCGAGACCGGCCCGCAGGGGGCTGAAGCCCAGGACGGTCTGCACGAAGAGCGTCAGGAAGAAGAACATGCCGAAGATGGAGGCGGAGAGGCAGAGCATGATGCCGTAGGTGCCCGCCCTGTTGCGGTCGGCGAACATGTGCAGCGGGGTGATCGGCTGCCGGGAACGGCGTTCCACCAGGACGAAGGAGGCCAGCAGCACGATCGCCGCCGCGAAGGAGCCGATCGTGTAGGGGTCGCTCCAGCCCTCCTGGGCGGCGCGGATGAAGCCGTACACCAGGGACACCATGCCGAGGGTCGAGGTGAACGCGCCCGCGAGGTCGAAGTTGCCGGGACGGCGCTCGGACTCCTTGACGTGGCGCGGTGTCAGGAAGGCGATGAGCAGGGCGATCGGGACGTTCACGAAGAACACCCAGCGCCAGTCGAGCCATTCGACGAGGACGCCTCCCGCCAGCAGGCCGATCGCGCTTCCCGCCGCGGAGACGCCCGCGAACACCCCGAACGCCCGGTTGCGTTCGGGGCCCTCCTCGAAGGTGGTGGTGATCAGGGAGAGCGCCGTCGGCGAGGCGATCGCGCCGCCCACGCCCTGCACGGCGCGGGCCGCGAGGAGTTGCCAGGAGGTCTGGGAGAACCCGCCGAGCAGGGAGGCGAGTCCGAAGAGCAGCACGCCGAAGACGAAGACCCGGCGGCGGCCGAGGATGTCGCCCGCGCGTCCGCCGAGGAGCAGCAGTCCGCCGAAGGTGAGGGTGTAGGCGTTGACCACCCACGAGAGGTTGGTGGTGGAGAAGTTCAGGGCGCTCTCGATGTGCGGGAGGGCGATGTTCACGATGGTGATGTCGAGGACCACCATCAGCTGACAGGACGCGATGACGAACAGGGCGATGCCCTTGCCGTCCCCTCGCCCGCCCCGCCGGGTTCGCGCGGGGGCCGTCCTCGGTGCGGGGCTACTGCTGGTCATCGCTGCTCATGGCGGATCGCGCCCTCGGGCGGGGAGCCGTGGGCCGGTCGGTCCACCTCTCGACCCTAAGCCCGCCCCGGAGGGCGGACCAGTCGATCAAGCGGGGGCGGGTTCGTCCAGGACCGCGAAGCCGTCCAGTTCGACCCTGGCCTGTTCGTCCCAGAGGCGTACGACTCCGATCACGGCCATGGCCGGATAGTCGCGGCCCGCCAACCGGCGCCAGATCCGGCCGAGTTCGGGGGCGTGGGCACGGTAGTCGTCGACGTCGGTGGTGTGGACGGTGACGCGGGCGAGGTCGGCGGGAGCGCCTCCGGCGTGGCGGAGCGCGGTGAGGAGGTTGCCGAGGGCGGTGGTGAACTGTTCGGGGAGGGTGTCCCCGACGATCTTCCCCTCCTGGTCGAGCGCGGTCTGTCCGGCGAGGAAGACGAGCCGGGTGCCGGTCGCCGTGACGGCGTGCGAGAACCCGGCGGGCGGGGACAGCTCGACGGGGTTGTGCCGGTGCAGGCTCATGGGGGAGGGGTCCTCCTGGCGTCGGTGGGGCGCGGGCGGGCGGCGCCCGGGGGCGGCCGTGACCGGGGCGGGGGCGGGGGCGGGGGCGGCCGTGACCGGGGCAGAGCCGGTCTCGGCCGGGGCGGAGCCGGTCGTGACAGGGGCGGAGCCGGTGGCCTCGTCATGGATGGCGGGCCCGGCGGGGGCCGGTGTCCCGGCGGCTCGGCCGTGGGCGGCCGTCCCCGCCGGGGACCCGTACAGCTCCTTCGCGATGATCGTGCGCTGGACCTCGGTGGCGCCCTCGTAGATCCGGGGTGCGCGGACCTCCCGGTAGAGGTGTTCGAGGAGGTGGCCGCGTTGCAGGGCGCGGGCGCCGTGGAGCTGGACGGCGGCGTCGACGACGTACTGGGCGGTCTCGGTGGCGAGGAGCTTGGCCATGGCGGAGCGCCGGGGGACGTCGGGGTCGCCCTCGTCGTACGCGGTGGCCGCCGCGTAGACGAGGAGGCGGGCGGCCTCGGTCCGGGTGGCCATCTCGGCGACCTGGTGGGCGACGGACTGCAGGTCGCGCAGGACACCGCCGAAGGCGGGGCGGGCCGCCGTGTGGGCGAGGGTCGCGTCGAGGGCCGCCTGGGCCATGCCGACGGCGAAGGCGCCGACGCTGGGACGGAAGAGGTTGAGGGTGCCCATGGCGACCCGGAAGCCCCGGTCGGGGGCGCCGAGGAGGTCCTCGGGGCCGACGGGGACGCCGTCGAAGGTGAGGGTGCCGAGGGCGTGCGGGGCGAGCATGTCGAGCGGTTCGCCGCCGAGCCCCGGCCGGTCGGCGGGGACGAGGAAGGCGGTGACGCCCCGGGCCCCGGCACCCCGGGTGGTGCGGGCGAAGACGATGGCGAAATCGGCCTCGGGGGCGTTGGAGATCCACCGTTTCTCACCGTGGAGGCGCCAGCCGCCGTGTCCGTCGGGGACGGCGTCGAGGGCGAGGGCGGCGGCGTCGGAGCCCGCGCCCGGTTCGGAGAGCGCGAAGGCGGCGACGGCCCGGCCCGAGGTGATCCCGGGGAGCCAGCGGGCCCGCTGGGCGGGGCTGCCGAAGGCGGCGACGGGGTGGCCGCCGAGGCCCTGGAGGGCGAGGGCGGTCTCCGCCTCGGTGCAGACGCGGGCGAGGCTCTCCCGGAGGAGGCAGAGGCCGAGGGCGCCGGAGTCGAAGAGCCGGGCGAGCAGGCCCAGCTCGCCGAGGGCGGCGAGGAGGGGGCGGTTGACCCGGCCGGGTTCGCCGCGTTCGGCGAGGGGCTTCAGGTGGACGTCCGTGAGGGCACGGAGCTCCGCACACCAGGTGATCTGTGCGGGATCGAGCGAGAATGCGGGCATGTGGGCCCTCTCCGACGCCCTCGGGCGTCTCCGTCCCCGTGCCGTCCGGCGCTCTCCTCCGGGCGCCGGACGGCTCCTCCGTGGGGGTGGTCCGGGGCGCCGCGCCCGCACCCGGTGGGGCGGCGGCACGGGCCCGGTCCAGCCCATCTGTAGCGAACCGTTGACTGTCGTCACCGACACGATACGCTCGTGGAGCGATGTGCGACCCCACCACGACAGGGGGACGGACTCATGGAGCTGACGCCCTCGGCCCACCTCGACACCTTCGCCCGTGACCGGCTCCCCCCGCCCGACCGGTGGCCGCGCCTCGTCTTCGACCTCCCCGAGCTGGCGTACCCCGACCGGCTCAACTGCGGGGCGGAACTCCTCGACCGCACGGTGGAGCGCTTCGGCCCGGACCGGCCGGCCTTCCACGACGGCGACGGCGGCGTCTGGAGCTACGGACAGCTCCGCGACCACGTCGACCGGATCGCCCACGTCCTCACCTCCGACCTGCGGGTCCTGCCGGGCAACCGGGTCCTGCTCCGCGGGCCCACCACTCCCTGGCTGGCCGCCTGCTGGCTCGCCGTGATGAAGGCGGGGGCGGTCGCGGTGACCGTCCTCGCCCAGCAGCGCGCCCCCGAGCTCGCCGTGATGGCCGAGACCGCCCGCTGCACCCACGCCCTCTGCGACGCCCACACCGTCGACGAACTCCTCGCCGCCCGGGTCCCCGGGCTCCGCGTCACCCCCTTCGGCGGGGGCGGTCCGGACGACCTGCTCGCCCTCGCCGCCCGCCGCCCCGGCCGCTACCGGGCCGTACCGACCGCCGCCGACGACGTGGCCCTCATCGCGTTCACCTCCGGCACCACCGGCCGCCCCAAGGGCTGCGCCCACTTCCACCGGGACGTCCTGGCCGTCGCCGACACCTTCTCCGCGCACGTCCTGCGCCCGGAGCCCGACGACGTCTTCGCCGGTTCGCCGCCGCTCGCCTTCACCTTCGGCCTCGGCGGGCTCGTGGTCTTCCCCCTGCGGGCCGGGGCGAGCGCGGTCCTCCTCGAACAGGCCGGACCGAAACAACTGCTCGCGGCCGTCGAACGGCACCGGGTGTCGGTGCTCTTCACCGCCCCCACCGCCTACCGGGTCATGCTGGACGAGCTGGCCCAGGGCACCGCGCCCGACCTGGGCTCGCTGCGCCGCTGCGTCTCCGCCGGGGAGAACCTGCCGGAGGCCACCTGGAAGTCCTGGTACGCCCGCACCGGGATCCGTCTCATCAACGGCATCGGCGCCACCGAACTCCTGCACATCTTCATCTCTGCCGCCGACGGCGACATCCGCCCCGGCACCACCGGCCGCCCGGTCCCCGGCTGGCGGGCCAGGATCGTCGACCGCGAGGGCCGGGGCGTCCCGGACGGCGAGGAGGGGCTGCTGGCCGTGCGCGGCCCGGTGGGCTGCCGCTATCTGGCCGACCCCCGCCAGACGGAGTACGTACGGAACGGCTGGAACGTCACGGGAGACACCTACGTCCGCGATCCCGACGGCTACTTCCGGTACGTCTCACGCGCCGACGACATGATCATCTCCGCGGGCTACAACATCGCGGGACCCCAGGTCGAGGAGGTCCTCCTGGACCACCCCGACGTGGTCGAGACCGCCGTCGTGGGCCGCCCCGACGCACTGCGCGGGCAGGTCGTCGTGGCCTACGCGGTGATACGGGACGGGGTGCCGCGCGACGCGGGCACCGCCGCCGCGCTGCGGGCCTTCGTCCGCGCCCGGCTCGCCCCGTACAAGTCCCCCCGCGAGATCGTCTTCGTGGACGCCCTGCCCCGCACGGCGACCGGCAAGCTCCAGCGCTTCCGGCTGCGCGACCCGGCCTGACCGGCCCCGGTCCACTCCCGGGACCCACCTCGGCCGGGCGCGTCCGCCACGACACCCGAGAAGGAGCGGGGCCGGGTGCGTGCGGCTGCGAGGCGGAGGACCGAGGCACGGCGGAGCCATGGTGATCGACGACAACGCGGCAGATGCGCGTGCCCGGCCCCAGCCCCGCGACGCCGCCCCCCATGTGCCGGTCGGTCTAAAATGATCACGTGGCCGAGCAGCACACCCCCCGATCCCTGATCGTCTCCCTCTACGGCGCCTACGGCCGTACCCCCGACGGCTCCCCCCTGCCGGTGGCCGGGCTCATCAGGCTGCTCGGGGTCCTCGGCGTGGACGCGCCCTCGGTGCGCTCCTCGGTGTCCCGGCTGAAGCGGCGCGGACTGCTGCTGCCGGGCAGGACCGCCGACGGGGCCGCCGGATACGCCCTCTCCGAGGACGCCCGCAGGCTCCTCGACGACGGCGACCGGCGCATCTACGCCCGCACCGAGCCCGAGCTGTCCGAGGGCTGGGTGCTCGCCGTCTTCTCCGTGCCCGAGGCCGAACGGCACAAGCGGCACCTGCTGCGCTCCCGGCTGGGCAGGCTCGGCTTCGGCACGGCGGCACCGGGCGTCTGGATCGCGCCCGCGCGCCTCTACGAGGAGACCCGCAACGCCCTGGAACGCCTCGGTCTCTCCCCCTACGTGGACCTCTTCCGGGGCGATCACCTGGGGTACGCGGCGACCTCCGGGGCGGTGGCCCGCTGGTGGGACCTGCCCGCCGTCGCCGGGCTCCACGAGGAGTTCCTGGCCGCGCACGAGCCGGTGCTACGGGCCTGGCGGACCGCTCCGGCGGGACCCGAGGACGCCTACCGGGACCATCTGCTGGCCCTCGACTCCTGGCGCAGGCTGCCGTACGCCGACCCGGTCCTCCCGGCGGAGCTGCTCCCGGACGACTGGCCGGGCCGCCGCTCGGCCGAGGTCTTCGCCGCCCTGCACGAACTGCTGCGGGCCCGGGGCGAGGAGTACGTACGCCCGTTCCTGACCGGGGACGCGGCCACGGGACCCGGAGGGGGTGGCGCTCCGGCCGCCGGGACGCCCCGACACGAGAAGGACTCCACCGGGCCCTGACCGCCCGTCCCGCGAGGGACCGACACGGACGCGACGAAGGCCAGGACCATCCCCACGTCCGGCGGGCCGTCCGCCGGGGCCACGCGTCCCGGCCGCCGGGGCCACGCGTCCCGTCCCGGGCTGGACCGGGCCGCGTTCGAAGCGCAGGGGCTGCCCCTCCCCCTCGGTCGCGGCGAGTCGCGGCTCGATCATCGACCGCCTTGCCGCTTCGGCGAGTCCGGGGGGGGCGATGTCCGACGGCATCGCGGGAAAGAGCTTCCGGACAGGCGCCCCTACGCCCTGCGGCCCGTCGGGGGCGGGCGGTTGCCCGCGCGGTAGGGGGCGGGCCAGGGGGCGGCGGGGCCCTCGTAGCCCTGTTCGGCCGCCGCGTGCAGGGTCCAGTGGGGGTCGTAGAGGTGGGGGCGGGCCAGGGCGCACAGGTCGGCGCGGCCCGCCAGGAGCAGTGAGTTGACGTCGTCCCAGGAGGAGATCGCGCCGACGGCGATCACGGGGACGCCCGTCCGGTTGCGTATCCGGTCGGCGTAGGGGGTCTGGTACGAGCGTCCGTAGGCGGGGGCCTCGTGGGGGACGACCTGGCCGGTGGAGACGTCCACGGCGTCGGCGCCGTGCTCGGCGAAGGCGCGGGCGAGGGCGACGGCCTCCTCCTCCGTGGTGCCGCCCTCGGCCCAGTCGGTGGCCGAGATCCGGACGGTCGCCGGGCGGTCCTCGGGCCAGACCTCCCGTACCGCGTCGAAGACTTCGAGCGGGAAGCGGAGCCTGCCGTCGAGGTCGCCGCCGTAGCCGTCGGTGCGGTGGTTGGTGAGCGGGGAGAGGAAACCGGACAGCAGATAGCCGTGGGCGCAGTGCAGTTCGAGGAGGTCGAAGCCGCTGTGGGCGGCGCGGCGGGCGGCGGCGGTGAACTCCTCGCGCACGGCGGTGAGTCCGGCGCGGTCGAGGGCGCGCGGCACCTGGTTGACGCCGGGCCGGTAGGGCAGGGGCGAGGCGGCGACGAGGGGCCAGTTGCCGGTGGGCAGGGGCTGGTCGATGCCCTCCCACATGCGCCGGGTGGAGCCCTTGCGGCCCGCGTGGCCGAGCTGGACGCCGAGGGCCGTGCCGGGGGCCCGTTCGTGGACGAAGGCGGTGATCCGGGCCCAGGCGTCGGCCTGTCCGTCGTTCCACAGGCCGGTGCAGCCGGGGGTGATGCGGCCCTCGGGGCTGACGCAGACCATCTCGGTCATGACGAGTCCGGCGCCGCCGAGGGCCCGGGAGCCGAGGTGGACGAGGTGGAAGTCGCCGGGGACGCCGTCCTCGGCGGCGTACATGTCCATGGGGGACACGACGATCCGGTTGCGGAGGGTCAGTCCGCGCAGCCGGAGCGGGGTGAACATGGGCGGGGTGCCGGGCGGGCAGCCGAAGTCGTGTTCGACGGTGGCCGTGAAGGCGGGGTCGCGGAGCCCGAGGTTGGCGTGGGTGACCCGGCGGCTGCGGGTGAGCAGGTCGAAGGCGAAGCGCCGGGGCGGACGGTCGACGTGTTCGGCGAGGTCCTCGAACCAGCGCAGGCTGGCGGCCGCGGCACGCTGGGTGGACTCGACGGCGGGACGGCGCTCGGTCTCGTAGGCGGCGAGGGCCTCGGGGAGCGCGGGGTGCGTGCCGAGGGCGCGGGCGAGGGAGACGGCGTCCTCGACGGCGAGTTTGGTGCCGGAGCCGATGGAGAAGTGCGCGGTGTGGGCGGCGTCGCCGATGAGGACGGTGTTCCCGTACGACCAGTGGGTGTTGACGACGGTGCGGAAGGCGGTCCAGGCGGAGCGGTGGGAGCGCAGGGGCCGGCCGCCGAGCGCCTCGGTGAAGATCCTGGCGCAGCGGGCGGCCGATTCGGCCTCGTCCATCATGTCGAAGCCCGCCGCCCGCCAGACCTCCTCGCGCATCTCCACGATGACGGTGGAGGCGTCCGCCTCGTACGGGTAGGCGTGCAGTTGCACCACGCCGTGCCGGGTCTCCGCGATCTCGAAGCGGAAGGCCTCGAAGGCGAAGTCGGCGGCGAGCCAGATGTACCGGCAGCGGTGGGTGGTGATCCGGGGCCGGAAGTGCCCGGCGTGGGCCTCGCGGGTGCGGCTGTGGACGCCGTCGGCGGCGACGACCAGGTCGTGGGTGGCGGCGAGGTCGGCGGCGGGCGGGGCCTCGGTGCGGAAGCGGAGCCGTACGTCCAGGTCGGCGCAGCGGGTCCGGAGGACCTCCAGGAGCCTGCGGCGGCCGAGCGCGGCGAAGCCGTGGCCGGTGGAGGTGGTGCGGTGGCCCCGGTGGACGACGTCGATGTCGTCCCAGCGGACGAGGT
The DNA here is from genome assembly GCF_044744885.1 of Streptomyces sp. NPDC087215. NCBI lineage: Bacteria > Bacillati > Actinomycetota > Actinomycetes > Kitasatosporales > Streptomycetaceae > Streptomyces > Streptomyces sp. NPDC087215. Next base: position 325,329 of record NZ_JBIUZD010000007.1, on the reverse strand, counting down.
CGCGGGTGAGTGCCTCGTGGACGACGGGGTCGGCGTCGCCGATGCCGCCGAGTGTCTCGTCGGAGAGGACGACTCCGAAGCCGAAGGTGTCGGAGGGCGCGTTCCGCTCCCAGACGGTGACCTCGCGGGCGGGGTCGGCCCGTTTGAGCAGGGCGGCGGCGTAGAGCCCACCGGGCCCGCCGCCGACGACGGCGATCCGGGAGGGGCCGCCGTGGCCCGTACGGGAGGGGGCGGTGTTCCGCACGGGGGCGCGTTCGCCGCCTTCGTCGGCCGGGCTCGTACGGGAGGGGACTCCGTCGGCGCCCGTACGGGAAGGGGCGGTGTCGTCGTCGGCGCCGGAGGGGGCTCCCCCGTCGCCCACGGCCGTACGGGAAGGGGCGCGGGGGCCGGTGGGGTCGGTGGGGCCCTCGGGGGGCGGCACCGTCAGCACCCCCGCCAGTTCGGGGGGCGCTTCTCGGTGAAGGCGGCGTGGAACTCGGCGTAGTCCGCGCCGTTCATCAGGAGCGCCTGGGTCGCCGCGTCCAGTTCGACGGAGGCGGCGAGCGGCATGTCGAGTTCGGCGGTGAGCAGGGCCTTGGTCTGGGCGAGGGCCAGGGCGGGGCCGTCGGCGAGGCGCCGGGCCAGGGCGGCGGCCCGCTCGCCCGCCCTGCCCTGCCCGGTCAGCTCGGAGAGCAGTCCGATGCGGTCGGCCTCGGCGGCGTGGACGGGTTCGCCCAGCATGAGGAGCCGGGTGGCGTGGCCGAGTCCGACGACCCGGGGCAGCAGATAGGCGGCGCCCATGTCGCCGCCGGAGAGTCCGACGCGGGTGAAGAGGAAGGCGAAGCGGGTGGTGGGGTCGGCGACCCGGAAGTCGGCGGCGAGGGCGAGGACGGCTCCGGCTCCGGCGGCGGCTCCGTGGAGGGCGGCGACGACGGGGAAGGGGCATTCGCGCAGGGCCCGGACGACCTGGCCGGTCATCCGGTTGAAGTCGAGGAGCTGGGCCGTGTCGAGGGCGAGGGTGGCGCCGATGATCTCGTCGACGTCGCCGCCGGAGCAGAAGCCCCGGCCCTCGCCGTCGAGGACCAGGGCGCGCACGGACCGCTCGCGGGACAGTTCGGCGAGGAGGTCGCGCAGGTCGGCGTAGGCGCCGAAGGTGAGGGCGTTGAGCTTCTCGGGGCGGGCGAGGGTGACGGTGGCGACGCCCCGGTCGACGGTGAGGCGCAGATGCCGCCATTCCTCGGTGCGGGGCGCGGAACCGGTAAAGGGGCTCATCCGGAACGGCCTCCTTCCTCCTCCCGGAGGGTATCACTCACCTGTGACCGTCGTCACGAGCGCGCGATAGAGGGTGGGCGGCGGTCGTGCGGGGCGACCGAGGTCCTCCCGGCTCGTGACCGAGGTCCCCCTCGGGGCGGGAGAGGCTCCCCTGTACTTGCGGATTGCACCTCGTAAGGTTGAAACCGGGACGTCTGGGAGGTCATCGCCCACCCGCCCCTCCGGCGAAGGGAGCCCGCACCATGCCCAAGGCCGACGGACCGTCCGTCCACGAAGCCACCGACGGCACCACCAGTACCAGGGCCGACACCAGGACCGACGACCCCGGACCGGCCGGTACCACCGGAGACGGTTCCACCGAGGGCGGTCGCGCCGCCCGTACCGGCGGGGCCGCCGCCCCGGGACCCGCCCGCACCACCGGGACGGGCCATCTCCCGGGACCCGCCGGGGAGGTACGCGCGGCCGGACCGGCCGGCACCCACGGATCCGCCGGAGCCCCGGGCGGCTCCGGGACGGACGCCATCGCGTCCTGGCGCGTCGAGCTGCCCCACACCACCGCCGCCGTGCCGCTCGCCCGCGCCCTGATCCGTACCGCGCTCGCCGACATCGACCCCGCCGCCACCGGCCGCCCGGACCGCGACACGGCCGAACTGCTCACCGCCGAACTGGTGGCCAACGCCGTCGAGCACACCGCGGGCCGGGGGCCCATCGAGCTGGTCGTCGAGCTGTTCGCCTCGCCCGGCGGCTGCCAGATCGAGGTCCACGACGCCGAGCCCGCCCGCCCCGGTCAGCTCGTCTGCCCCGACCCGGAGACCGAGATCGACCCCTGGCAGGAGCACGGCCGCGGCCTCCTCCTCATCCGGGCCCTCAGCAGCGACTGCGGACACCGCCCCACCGCCCACGGCAAGGCGGTCTGGTTCACGCTCCCCGCGATCCCGGCCCCGCGTCCGCGCTCGGAGCCGTGACGGCCAGGCGCGAGTGGCGCCGCCCGTATCCCGCGTACACGAGCGAGCCGACGGCCAGGAAGGCCACGAACTGGACCCAGGTCGTCCAGCCGGTGCCCCAGATCAGATAGAGGCAGAAGCCGATCCCGAGGATCGGGCTGAGGGGGAAGAGCGGCACCCGGAAGGAGCGCGGCAGCTCCGGGTCGCGGCGGCGCAGCACCATCACGGCGAGGTTGACGGCCGCCATGATGGCGAGGGTGCCGATGGTGGTCAGGTTGACGACCACGTCGAGCGGTACGAAGGCGGCCGGGACGGCGAAGACGGCGGCCACGATCCAGGTGTTGGCGACCGGTGTCGCGGACTTCGGCGAGACCCGCTCGAAGACCCGGGGGACGAGCCCGTCGCGGGACATCGACATCAGGATGCGGGTCTGCCCGTACATCACCGCGAGGACGACGGAAGCGATGGCGACGACCGCCCCGAAGGCGATGATCCCGCCGCCGACCGAGGAGCCGGTGACCTGGTCGACGACGACCGAGAGCGCGGCCGGACGGCCGGCGACCGCGTCGGCGCCGAGGGCCCCGATCGCGGCGAGCGCGACGGCGCAGTACAGCAGGGTGACGACGCCGATGCAGACGAGGATGGCGATCGGGATGTTCCGGCGCGGGTTCTTGACCTCTTCCCCCGCCGTGGTGATCGCGTCGAAGCCGATGTACGAGAAGAAGGCCACCGAGGCGCCCGCGGTGATCCCGCCGAGCCCGGCTCCGGCGAACGGCGAGAGGTTGCCGTCCTGGAAGGCCGAGAAGCCGATGGCGCAGAAGACGATCAGGATGCCGATCTTGAGGATCGCCATCGCGGCGGTGGCCCGCGCGCTCTCCCGCACCCCCCGCACGAGGAGGGTCGCGGCGAGCAGGATCACGACCACGGCGGGCAGGTTGACCGCGCCGCCGTCGGCGGGGCCCGCGGAGAGCACGGCGGGCAGGCGCCAGCCGACGAGGCTGTCGAGCAGTTCGTTGAGGTACTGGCTCCAGCCGACGGCGACGGCGGAGACGGAGACGCCGTACTCCAGGAGCAGGCACCAGCCGACGAGGAAGGCGGTCCGCTCGCCGAGGCTCGCGTAGGCGAAGGAGTAGGAGGAGCCGGACACCGGGATCGCGCCGCCCAGCTCCGCGAAGGAGAAGGCGGTGAAGACGCAGGTGATCGCGGCGAGGACGAAGGAGACGACGACCGCGGGCCCCGCCTCGGCGACGCTGTCGGAGAGCCCGACGAAGATGCCGGTGCCGACGATCGCCCCGATGCCGAAGCACACGAGCTGGAAGAGGCCCATGGTGCGCTTGAGGCCGTGGCCCTCCAGGTCGGCGCCCGATTCTGCGAGGAGCTGCTGCGGGCTCTTGATCCGCTGGGGGGAGGCGATCCTCCGGCGGGTGGTGCTCCGTGGGGCGGACGGGGTCATGCGGTGGTTCTCATCTCTGGTGGCGCACGCGAAAGGGGGGTTCGGGCATATCCGCCTGAACCCCCCTGAGGAACGCGATCGTAAACCGCGTCGTGCATATTCACCCAATCGGGCGTAAAACTATGCCGTCGAAGCTCTTCGTCGAGCCTCTGGGCCCTTCGTCGGGTCCCTAGAGCCCGGCGCCCGGACCGGCGGGCTCCGCGAGGAGCCCGGGGAGCGCGGGGAGCGGACCGCCGGCCATCGTGGCGACCAGGACCGCCTTGATCGTGTGCATCCTGTTCTCCGCCTCGTCGAAGACGACCGAGTGGGCCGACTCGAAGACCTCGTCGGAGACCTCCAGCTCGGTCAGCCCGTGCCGGGCGTGGATGTCCCGCCCGACGGCGGTGCCCAGGTCGTGGAAGGCGGGCAGGCAGTGCAGGAACCCGACGTCCGGGTTCCCTGTGGCGCGCAGCACGTCCATGGTCACGGAGTACGGGGCGAGGGCGGCGATCCGCTCGTCCCACACCTCCTTGGGCTCCCCCATCGAGACCCAGACGTCGGTGGCGACGAAGTCGGCGCCCGCGACGCCCTCGGCCACGTCCTCGGTGAGGGTGACCGTCGCACCGCTGGTCACGGCGAGCTTCCGGGCGCGGGCGACGACCTCCGCGCCCGGCCAGTACGCCTCCGGGGCCACGATCCGCACGTCCATGCCGAGCAGCGCGCCGGTGATCAGATAGGAGTTGCCCATGTTGAAGCGGGCGTCGCCGAGGTAGGCGAAGGCGATCCGGTCCAGCGGCTTGTCGGTGTGCTCGGTCATGGTGAGGACGTCGGCGAGCATCTGGGTGGGGTGCCAGTCGTCGGTGAGACCGTTGAAGACGGGCACGCCGGAGAAGGCCGCGAGATCCTCGACCGCCGCCTGGCTGTCACCCCGGTACTCGATGCCGTCGAACATGCGGCCGAGGACCCGGGCGGTGTCCTTGACGGACTCCTTGTGACCCATCTGGGAGCCGGAGGGGTCGAGATAGGTGGTGGAGGCGCCCTGATCGGCGGCGGCCACCTCGAAGGCGCAGCGGGTGCGGGTCGAGGTCTTCTCGAAGATCAGGGCGATGTTCCTGCCGCGCAGCCGCTGGACCTCGGCACCCGCCTTCTTGGCCGCCTTCAGCTCGGCGGAGAGCGCGATCAGGCCGCGGAACTCCTCGGCGGTGAAGTCCAGCTCCTTGAGGAAGTGGCGGCCGATGAGGTCTGTGGCCATGGGACGCGCTCCTGGGGGTACGGGTCGAGGGGACGGCGGTCAGGACCCTGGAAGTGTATACATACTTCAACATTTATATACAGCCCCCTTCGGTGCCCCGGGGCCTCAGGCCGCGTCCCGCTCCACCGGACAGCTCATGCAGCGCGGCCCGCCCCTCCCCCGGCCCAGCTCACTGCCGGGGATCTCGATCACCTCGATGCCCCGCTTCCGCAGATGCGTGTTGGTGGTGACGTTCCGCTCGTACGCCACCACCACCCCCGGCTCGACCGCCAGCACGTTGCAGCCGTCGTCCCACTGCTCGCGCTCCGCCGCGTGCACGTCCTGCGTCGCCGTGAGGACCCGGATCTCCTGGAGGCCGAGGGCCGCCGCGATCGCGCTGTGCATCCGCTCCGGCGGGCGGTCCGTCACCCGCAGGGACTGGCCCTCGTCCCCCGGCTCGATCGTGTACGAGCGGAGCATCCCCAGGCCCGCGTACTGCGTGAACGTGTCCTGGTCCACCATCGTCATCACCGTGTCCAGATGCATGAACGCGCGCCGCTTCGGCATGTCGAGGGCGACGATCGCCCGCGCCGAACCGGCCTCGAACATGCGCCGGGCCAGCATCTCCACCGCCTGCGGGGTCGTCCGCTCGCTCATCCCGATGAGCACGGCGCCGTTCCCGATGACGAGGACGTCCCCGCCCTCGATCGTCGACGGATAGTCCGCCTGCCCCTGCGACCACTGGTGGAAAGGCCCCGCCTGCGCCCCCGTGAAGAGCGGGTGGTGCCGGTAGATCGCCTCGAAGTGCACGGTCTCGCGCTGCCGCGCGGGCCAGCGCATCGCGTTGATCGACACGCCGTCGTAGATCCACGCCGAGGTGTCCCGGGTGAACAGGTGGTTCGGCAACGGCCCCAGCACGAAGTCGTCCAGGTCCAGCGCGTGGAACCGCACCGACGTCGGCTCCCGGTGCGCCGCCAGGAACTCCCGCTTCGTCATCCCCCCGACCAGCGCCTCGGCCAGCGCGCCCGCGTCCAGCGAGTCGAACGCGGCCCGGATGTGATCGGCGGCCAGCGGCCCGTACTCCTTCTCGTCGAAGACCCGGTCCAGGACCAGGGCGCGGGCCACGGGCACGTCCAGGGACTCCCGCAGCAGGTCCCCGAAGAGGTGTACCGCCACCCCCCGGTCCCGCAGCACGTCCGCGAACCCGTCGTGCTCCTGCCGCGCCCGGCGCACCCACAGCACGTCGTCGAAGAGCAGTGCGTCCTTGTTGGTCGGCGTCAGCCGCTTCAGCTCCAGATCGGGCCGGTGCAGGATGACGCGGCGCAGCCGCCCGGTCTCGGAATCGACGTGGAATCCCATACGGCCATCCTGACGGAGCGAAGGGCTCCCGGCCCGCCTTTCCTCATGGGCGGGCCGGGGCGAGGCGGGCGGGGACACGGCGGGCCCGGTCGGGTTTCCCGGGTACGCCGGGGGCCGGGGACCGGAGGAGGGCCTTGAAAGGAAGGCCGAGATCAGCGGGATCGCCGACATCGAGCCGCCCAGGACCGGCCCGGCGCCGGGCGGACGGCGCCGGAGACAGCCGTCCGCCCGGATCCTCAGGGACGTCCGCGCCCGCCCCGCTCCGGGGGCCCCGCCGCCGGGCGCGGCGCCGAACGCGGCAGCCCGCACGCCTCCTTGAACAACGCCAGCCACACCGTGTCCGGCAGTCCCGGCCGCTCGCCGTCGACGATCTGCCAGAAGGTCTCGCGGGCGGACGGCTCCGGGCCCGTACGGAGCCGGGAGAGCAGTTCGGCGACCGTGCCGACGGGGGCGTCGCCGCCGCCGAGGAGGGGGCGGACGGCCCAGCGGTGCAGCTCGGCGGAGTTCGCCGCGCGCTGCTCCTCCGGGGGGTCCGAGGGGTCGGCGTCCGCGCCCGGCGGCCGGACCGCCCACAGTTCCCCGCCGATGACGATCTCGCACAGCTCCCGGCGCCGCCCGTGGTCCCAGGACGGCAGTCGGCGGGCGACCTCGGCGAGCAGGACGGTGAGCACGGCGTACACCTGCCGACGCCGCAGCGCGTCGAGCAGTTCGCGGCCCCCGCCCCGCTCGACGAGCTCACGGGCCTCGTCCACGGAGCGGGCGGCGGCCAGCTTGTGCACGAGCCCGGTCTCGACCTCCCGTTTCTGTCCCCGCCCCCGAAGCCACGCGCGCCCGGTCGTGCCGGGACCGGTCCACTGCGGCACGTTCAGGGGCAGGACGGGCCGGGGGTACGGATCACGAACGGGGGCCCCGGCCGGGGAGGGAGCGGGGTCGGGGCGCGGGGAGGGGTCGGCGGGCGGGTCGGGGGATGGGTCGGGGTCCCCGAGGGTCGGGGTGACGGTCGCGGGACCGTCGAAGGGAGGGGGCTCCGGACGTTCGTGGGGCTGGTGCGGCTCATAGGACTGTGGTGGCTGTGGTGGCTGCGAGGGCTGGTGAGGGTGTCGGGGCTGCCGGGACTTGTCGAGTACGGGCCGGGGATTCCCGGGGGACTCCGGAGGGTGGTCGTCACGGCCGGACCGTGAGGGGCGACCGGACCGCTCCGGGCGATCGGACGGGGACGGACGGCCGGGACCGGACCGTGGGTCGGGCACGAAAGGCTGGTCGGAGGAGAACGGGCGGCGGGACTCGGCAGGGCCGCCGGGCACGGACCGCGGGTCGGGTCCGGACCGTGGGTCGGGTCCGGACCGTGGGTCGGGTCCGGACGGGCGGTCCGGACGGGCCGGGAGGTCGGCCCGGGGCGGACGGCCGGGCGCCTTCGTTCCGGAGTCCGCGCGGTCCTCCGCCTCCGCCGGGCGGTTCCACGCGTCGGCGCCCGCAGGCCGTTCCGGACGGTCGGCCCCGGTGGGCGGCTGTCGGCTCTCCGGGCGCTCCGTCTCCACGCCCCGGTCCGGGTGGGACGGGCCTGTCGGGCGGTCCGGAGGCCGGGTACGGTCCCGGCGGTCCTGGCCGGGCCGGGCCGTGGGGTGATCCGGTCGGTCTGGGTGATCGAAGCGGTCGGGGCGGTCCGCACGGTCCGGGCGGTCAGAGCGGTCAGAGCGGTCCGGGGTCTTCGGCCGGGAGGGCCCGTACGCCTTATCGGGGTTCTCGGGGTTCTCGGGGTTCTCAGGGTTCTCGGGGGCGCCCGGACCGGGTGTGTCCGGGTCTCCCCCATGGCTGGGGCCCGGCGCCTCCCGTGGGGTGCCGTACGGGGACGGGGCCGGGCGGAACCACCGGTCCGGGGCGTCCCAGGGCCCCTCCAGGACGGCGGCCCCGGAAGGGTCGGCAGGGGCGTCCCAGGGTGACGTCGGGGCGCGGCGGGCGGTGTCCCGACCGGTGGTGCCGCCGCCCCGGCCCTCGTCCGGGAGGTCCCGTACGGGGCCTCCCCTCCGGGGCCCGGCGGGGCCCGGCTCCCCGGAACCGCCGTGCCGCTCCAGCACGTCGAGGGCCCGCGCGGCCGTCTCCAGGAGGGGGGCGCGGGCGGACCGGACGGCGTGGAGCGCACCCGCGACCGCGTACCCGCCGCTCTCCCCCTCCGCCACGTCCCGCAGGTGGTGGGCGACGAGGCGGGCGGCGACGGCCTCCGCCCGGTCGCCGGTCCGGTCGCGCGGGTCCACCCGGCGACGGCCGGTGTTGCCGCTCGCGGCCCCGGCCCAGCGGCCGACGAAGACGAAGCGGAGCGCGGCGACCTCGGCGGTGTCGTGGGTGGCGAAGGTCCACCAGCGTTCCGTGACCCCGCCGAACATCCCGTACAGGCCCCAGAGCACCGGGGACGCGGTGTCGCCGTGCGCGTCGAGGACGGTGAAGCGTTCATCGGGGTGGCGCAGCAACTCCGCTACGGTTCCGGTGAGTTCGCTGGGGAATCGGGCCAGTTCCCGGTCGAGTCCGTCCTGTCCCCGGCGGGCCGCCCGGCCGAGGACGGAGTCCGTGACGGACGGCAGCGCCCCCCGGACGGCCGGGTCGAGGCCGGCGCCCTCCCAGTCCCAGGAGTGGAGCCCGAGGCAGACGGCGGGTTCGAGGAGGGCGTGGGAGCCGACGAGGGCGTGGCAGAACACGGAGGTGCCGCCGTCCGCCCCGGTGAACGGGACCCGCCGGATCAGCATCACGTCGGCGCGCCGCTGGATCCGGACCAGGGCGGACCGGGTCTCCTCACCGCTGGCGCGCAGGACGGGCCCGGCGAGCCGGAAGAGGTTCTCGGCCTCCTCGCGGGAGCCGGACCAGGCGACCGGGCCGAAGCCGGTGCTGCCGGAGAGGTTCTCGCTGTCCCAGCGGAAGACGATCTGGTCGGCTTCGTTCTCCGGCCGTGTCATCGGACGTTCCCCTCTCCGGGCCCCAGGGATCCGGCGGTGTCCACCCCGGGCAGCAGCCCGCACGAGGCGAAGAGCGACAGCAGTGGCGCGAGGACCCGGCGCGGCCGGGCCCCGTGCGGGAACCGGTCGCCGCGCGCCTGCCCTCCGGTGGCGGCCACGAAGTGCAGGGTGCAGTCCGCGCAGTCGTCGAAGGGCTTGAGCCAGGCGGCGCTGGCGTGGTGGGCGAGGAAGGCGTACGCGTCCCGGCTCTCGGCGCCGACGGCGACCGGATCGTGACGGCCCGTCAGGGCGCGGCCGAGCCAGCGGTCCACGACGGGTTCGAAGCGGACCAGGTCGCTCTTGTTGACGGCGAGCGCCACCGGGGCGGCGACGAGCCCGCCGCGCTGCCGGGGGATGCGGTTGAGGACGGTGGCGAAGGCCTCGTCGCCGAGTTCGCGCCGCCGCAGACCGCTCTGTTGCCGTACGGGGTCGAGGGAGGTGAGCCGGAGCGCGCGCAGCGGGTCCAGGACGAAGACGAACGCGTCGACTCCCATGAGGAAGCGGCCGACCTCGCTGTCCTGGGCGAGGTCCTCCCCCGCCAGGTCGAAGAAGACGACGGGCCGGGGTGTGGCGCCGCCCGCCGACACGAGCAGCCCGTCGGCGAACCGGGCGAACGTCTGTTGTCCGGTGCGGCCCAATTGTCTGCCCTGCTGGAGGCTCTGCACCCGTTCCCGCAGATAGGTGCGGTGGGCCTCGGGGTTCAGCGGCCGGCATTTCAGCCCGTACGGTTCGAGCCCGCCCAGTTCGACCTCGCCGAGCATGGCGGCGAGCAGATGGGTCTTGCCGACGGAGGAACTGCCGACGAGGGCGACGGTGAGCGGCTCGCCGTTGGTGAGGTACGGCACGGGCAGTTCGTGTTCCTCGTCGCCCTGCCCGGTGTGCGGGCAGAGGTGGTACGCCTTGCGGAGGGCGTCCGCGCGGTGTCCGGGCCGCCGTTCGGCGCCGAGGTCCAGCGGGATGCGGTTGCCCTTGGCGTCGATGGTGACGAGCAGCCGTTCGTCGTAGGTGACGGGCAGCAGGCAGTGCGGGCACATGCGGCCCCTGGAGAGGGCCGCCGACAGGGGCTCGGGCGGCGGCACGAAGGCGGCGGGGCCGGTGGATCCCGCCGGACCGCCGCGCGCGTCCGGTGTGAACCTCCGTTCTCCGTGGGCCGGTCGGCCCGTGCCGCGATCCCCGTCCGGGCGCCGGTCGGCACCGGCGGGACGGGCCGGGTCACCGCCGCCGAAGATCCGCTCGAAGAGGGAGGCGCGGGGCGGGCGGGGCTCTCGGGCGGCGGCCTCGGAAGCGGCCCCGCCGTCCGGACGGCCCGCTCCGCTGAGGGCGCGTTTACGGGCGATCTGCTGGTCGTACGCGGCGCGCCAGCGGTCCAGCGGATCGGCCGCGCCGACCCCGGAGGCGAGTGGGTCGGGGACGTGGAGGAGCCTCAACAGGTCTTCGGGCCCTGGTCGTTCGGAGGCCCGGGGCGAGAAGACGCCGCTGTGTTCGAGGGCGGCGAGCCGCCGGTAGTCGGCGAGGTCCCGGGGCGGTCCCTCACCCCGGTCGGGGCGCCCGGCGAGCAGGAAGTAGGCGATCTCGGCGACGGACCACAGGTCGTCGCGGGGGTCGGCGGTCCCGTGCCCCGCGCGCTGCTCGGGCGAGGCCCAGGGAGCGGCCCCGTAGGGCTCGCGCGGCTCTCCGGCGCGCAGCGCCGCGTACGGCTCGCACAGCCGTACCCGGGTGCCGTCCCACCGTACGGTGCCGGGGGTGACCGCCCGGTGGACGAGACCGGCGTCGGCCAGCAGCCTGACGGCCGTGGCGAGTTGGCCGATGATCTGCTCCTGTTCCTCGGCGGCGAGACGGCCCGCCCAGTCGGCGAGCGGACGGCCGGACTGCGGCCGGTACAGCACGAAGGGTTCCGCCGAGGTGAGGTCGAAGCCGACGGTCCGGGTGAGGACGGCCCCGGGCCTGGCCCCGCCGTAACGCCGTTCGAGGGCGACGGCGGCGGCCACCTCGCGCTCCAGACGGCCGTACGCGTACGGGTCGGCGAGCGCCGGGGAGGCGAGCCGGTACTGGACGACGGGCTGCCCGGCGGTCCCGAGGTACGCACGGCGCGCCAGGAAGCCGGGGCGGCCCGGGGCCTGGTGGTCCTCGCCGTACCGCACGGCGAAGCGCACCGGCGCCTCGCCGTGGGTGAGGAACTCCAGCTCCTGGTAGTACGGGTGGGGTGGCGGGGTCGGCGCCCGGAGGTGGTCCGGGTCCTCCGGTCCCAGGGACCGGCCGGGGTCGGCGGCCCCCCGGCCCGCCTCGGCCGGGAACTCCGGCCCGTCTCCGGGCGCCCCGGCACCGCCCGGACCTCCGGGAGGTCCGGGCGGGCCGGGGAAGGCGGGTCCGGGCGGGCCGTACGGATCGTCCGAGCGGCCCGAACTCTCGTTGTGGGCGTGACTGTTCGGATGGACTGGACCGCTCGGGTACGCCGGGCCGCCGGTCGGGCGGGCGGGGCCGTCGGCGCGGGGCGGTCCGGTCTGATGTCCTGGGCCGTCCGGGAACGCCGTCTCGGCCGGACGGCCCGTACCGCCCGGGGGAACGGCGTCGCCCGGAAGGCCGGAGCCGGGGCCGGTCGGGCGGTGCGGGCGCCCGGGTGGGGGGAGGGACCGGTCCGCGGGACGCCAGATCTTCGGGCGGTTCGGTTCCGGGCGCCCCCGGCCCGCCGGGTCGTGCGGATCCCACGGTTCGTTCGGGTCCCACGGTTCGTGCGGGTCCGTGGGGTCGTTCCCCTGGTTCGGACGGTTCGGGTCGGTCACTGGTCTTCCGCCTCCTCGGCGCGGACGGTGTGCACGACGTCCGCGCGGAGCGGGACGAGACGGAGGATTCCCGCGTGGCGTCCCGCGTCGGTCCAGACGACGTCCTCGGGAGTGCCCCGCCAGATGTCGTCGCCCGCCGCCCCGCGCCGCATGGCCTCCGGTACGAACCGGACCTGCCGGGCGGCGAGCGGGTCGTGCGAGAGCAGCCGCAGGTGCTCCGGCCCGCAGAGCGTGACCGTGAGCCCGGGGTCGTCCCCGGCGAGGAGCAGCCGGGCCACCGCGTCGGGGGCGACCCCGCTGAGCCGGGCGGCGTCGGGCCGGTCGGCGGGGGCGGCGGTGAGCCCGGTGGGGCCCTCGGGGTCGCGCGGCCCGTCGGGGCGGGGCGGTGGCGAGGCGGCCACGTCCCGCTCCAGGCGCAGCCTGGCGTCGTCCAGGAGTTCCGTGAGCCGCTGCTCGTGGACCGGGGAGGCGGGGGCGCCGGGGTCGCGCTCGACGCCCGCCCAGCAGCGGTCGAGGATCAGGAGGGTACCGGCGACCAGGTCGCCGACGAGGGTGTCGACGAGGAGCGGGCCGCCGTCCCCGTGCCGCCGTTCCAGCCAGGCGGGCGCGGGCAGCGCCGAGGGCCCCCCGTAGGGGGCCTCGGGGTCCCGGGCGAAGGATTCCGGGGTGGCGGTGGACCTGCCGGAAGACCCGTAGGGGTCCCGGTCCTCGCGGTCCCCGTAGGGGCTCCCGTACGGGTCGTTCCGGTCCCCGTAGGGGCTCCTGTGCGGGTCGTCCCCGTTCCCGTAGGTGTCCCCGTACGGATCCCCGTAGCGGTCGTCCTCCATGTCCCCGAACGAATCCCCGAACGCGTCCCCGAACGAGTCCCCGTGAGGGTCGTACGGACCCCCGTACGCGTTCCCGTACGTGTCTCCGTGCGGGTCCCGGGGACGGGAGGTGCCGGAGGACCGGGCCGACCGCGGCGGGAGGCTCTCGCCCCGCTCGCCCCACTCGCCGCCGTCCCGGTCCTCCCGGCTCCGGGCCGCCGCACGGAAGCGGGCGCCCGGCGGGACGGCGGTGCCGGGTCCGTGCGCGTCGGCGGTGTCCGCGAGGTCCCCGAGCAGCCGGGACACCGCGCCCGCGCCCGCCGAGCAGTGGTGGCGCACCTCGGCGAAGAGCCAGTCGTGCACGGCGGTCGTGACGACGAGGTTCCGGACCTCCCCGAGGACGCGCCAGGCCTCCTCGGGGTCCGCCCGCGCCCACCAGTCGTCCACGCCCCGGGTCCAGTCCCGCAGCGCGAGGAGGACGACGGCCGTGAGGGACACGGCGAGCGCCAGGGCCCCCGCCCAGGGCGGCGGGCCGAGGAACAGTCCGAGGCCCGCCCCGGCCAGGCCGCCGAGGAGACCGCCGAGCAGCCGGGGGGCGGCGCCGGTCGACCCGCCGCCGTCGGTCCGGCCGTCCGGCGACCGGTTGGGCCTGCGCCGCAGCGCCAGCCGGGCGAGTCCGGCGGCGACGACGCCGACGGCCGGTCCGAGGACCCAGCCGAGGACCGGCCACACTCCCGCAAGCAGGGCGAGGAGTCCGGTGACCGCGAAGGCCGCGGGACGCGGCCCCCCGGCCGTGAAGGCGTACCGGCCGTCGAGGCGGCGCAGCCGCTCGGGGCCGCAGAGCGCGTCGAGCCGGGTGAGCCGGGCGGCGCTGCCGACGGGCGCGGTGCGCGCGGACAGCGCGGAGAGCCTGGCCGCGACCGAACGCAGGGGGAGGCCCCGGCCGATCAGTTCGTGGGTGTGGTCGCGCAGGGCCGGGACGATCCCGGCGCGGGTGATCTCCCGTGGCATCTCCGGGAGTTCGACGCCCCGGTCCCGGAGGACGGCCCGGTGCTCGACGGTGGGGCGGCTGCCGCCCGCGGCGCCGAACGCGTCCGCGACGACGGCCCGGACCCGGCCCAGTTCCCGTACCACCCGCTCGATGTCCCCGGGCAGATCGACGTCCGCACCCGCCCGGGTGAGGAGTCCGGCGGCGCCCCGGACCCGCTGGTGTCCGTCGGCGGCGACGGCGACGGCCTCCTCGCAGGCGGCGAGCGCGGCCCCGGTCATGCCCCCGGGCGGCAGCCACTGGTGACCGGCCAGGGAGCGCGGCACGCCCTCGTCGAGGAGCAGCGCCAGCGCGCCGGGCACCCGCTCGGCGGCGGACGCGCCCACGGGCACCTCCTGGCCGACGAGCCCTTCGACCGCCTGCCGCCAGGCCCGCTCCCGTGCCTCGTCGGTGAGGTCGTGCTCCAGGACGCGCACGGCGGGCACGGCGACCCCGTGCACGACCTCGCCGAGCGCGCGCAGGACCGCGTCGAAGACCTCGGGGGTGGCCAGGACGTCGACGAGCGGGCGCAGTACGGCGTCGCCGGGCACGTCGTCCTCGACCCCGTCGAACAGCCAGAGGACGCCTGCGGCGGGCGGGCGCAGGGTGAGGGTGCGGCGGACGGTCCGCTCGTTCCGTTCGCCGACCGCGAGGCAGACGACGCGGGCGGGGCCGTACGAGGAGAGGCGCTCGTAGAGCCGCTGGTGGGCGACGAGCCGGTCGGCGGTGTCGAGCACGAGGAAGCGGCGTTCGCCACCGGGCCGTTGGGCGTCGAGGGCGGCCCGGACGGTGTCGTCGGGGTCGTGCGCCGCCACCGTCCGCAGGTCCAGGCAGACGGCGTGCCCCGGGAGGGGCCGTTCGGGGAGGACGCGCGGGCTCATTCGGCCTCCTTCCCCGGGTCGCGGCGGGGCGCCCTCCGGCCGTCCCGCCCGGCCCCGCCGTCACCACGGGGACCGGGGCCGGAGCCGCGCGCGGGGCCGGGCCCGGGGTGACGGCCGGGGTCACGACCCGGATCACGGCCGGGCCGATGGCCGGGTTCGCGGCCGGTCTCCCGTCCGGGACCGGGGTCCCTCACGGGGTCGCGTCCGGGGTCGCGGTCCTCGAACGGATCGTCGTACGGATCGTCGAACGGGTCGTCGTACGGGGTCCCGTACGGGTTTCCCTGACGGTTGCTGTCCCGGTGCTCGTCCCGGCCGCCGTCCCGGTGCCCGTTCGGGTGTCCGTTCCGCTGTTCGCCCCGGTCTCCGGCCCGGTCTCCGCGCCGATTTCCCTCCCGATGCCCGTCCTGGTGTCCGTCCTGGTGTCCGTGCGGCTCCCCGTACGGGTTCTCGTACGGCTCGTCGTCGTACGGGAAGGGGTCCGGCTCGGCGTCGAACTCCCACTCGCCGTCGTGGACGGACCGGTGTCGGCGCGTCCGTCCAGCGGGTCCGGGGCCCCGAGTGTCCCTGTCCCCGTAGGGGACTCGGGGGTCAGGGCCGGGGCCGTCGCCGGTCCCGTAGGGGCCCCGCTCGTCGTTCCCGTACGGGGCACGGGACCGGCCCTCGCTCCCGTACCCGCCCCGCTCCCCCGTGCCCTGCGGGCGGGCGCCCCGGCCGGGTGCCGGGCGGGGGGTGTGCCGGTCGTACAGGGCGCCCAGGCTCGACTTGGTCGCGCGGGCCGCCTTCGGGAAGCGCATGGCCAGGGCGCCGGGGTAGGTGACGGACCAGAAGTGGCGCAGCGGGGCGAGCCATTCGCTGTCCGCCGCGCCGAACTCCTCGACCAGCCCGTCGATGAGGTCG
Organism: Streptomyces sp. NPDC087215; assembly: GCF_044744885.1. Lineage (NCBI taxonomy): Bacteria > Bacillati > Actinomycetota > Actinomycetes > Kitasatosporales > Streptomycetaceae > Streptomyces > Streptomyces sp. NPDC087215. The sequence goes on along the minus strand of NZ_JBIUZD010000007.1, from coordinate 309,737 downwards.
AGCTGGCGCGGGGCGACCTCTTCCACGAACCGCGCGAAGAGCGGCGACGGCGGCACCGGCACCTGCGCGAGCCCCTTCGGCAGGGCCTGCATGAGGCGTTCGCAGAACTGCTCGATGATCTGCCCCTCGTCGAGCAGCGCCCAGCGCTCGTACGCGCGCAGCAGCCCGGCCCAGCTGGAGAGGGAGCCGTCGAAGTCCTCAAGGCGCAGCGACATGGTCGCGGACTCGCCGTCCTGGAGCCGGATGCGCACCCGGTGGGGCGAGTCCGCCGGGCCCTCGGTGTCGATGTGCCCGTTCCACATCGCGCAGAGCAGCCGGTGCAGGATGCGCTGCCGGTCGTGTTCGGTGGAGACCAGCCAGTCGTCCTGGTAGCCGAGCCGCTGGCGCCAGTGCAGGAAGTCGTCCTCGCCGCCCGCGTCGCGCGCCTCGGACCAGACGCTGAGGACACTGCGGACCTCGGAGATGTCGGTGAGGTTCATGCCGCTGCGGAAGAAGACGACGGTGATGGAGTCGGTGTCGCCCGCGCGGCTCTCCGGGGTGACCCGGGCGGGCAGGTTGAGTTCCTGTTCGAGGAAGTCGCGGGCCCGGCCGTCGGCCTCGCTCGCCGGGTGCACGATGAGGATCTTCAGCGGCCCGCTGCCGTCGGGGACGAAGCCCACCGGGATCAGTCCGGCGAGCCGGGCGCGGAACTGGTCGAGCCAGCGCGGATCGACCTTGGCCTCGGCGGACTCGTCGCCGGACGCGGCCCGCAGGAGCAGTTCCATGGAGGGCAGCAGGGGGCGGGCGAAGACGTCGTCGTTGGCCTCGCCGAAGAGACGTTTGACCCGGCGCTCGACGACCTGCTTGATCTCCTTCACGGCCGCCCCGGCGGACCGCCGGACGGTGTCGAGGGCCCGCCGCCAGTCGTCGGGGCCGACGAGCCTGCCGAGGATCGCGGCCGGGTCGGCGGTCTCCGGCAGGCCCAGGCTCTCGGCGAGCCGGTCCACGACGTCGTCGTAGAAGGCGCGCAGGGTGTTCTGCGGGGGCAGCAGGTAGGCGATGCCCGCGCGGTCGTCGCGGTAGAGGTCGCGGCGGCGTTCGGCGAAGGACTTCGCCTCGTCGTTCTCGTGCGCGCGCAGCGCCTTGGCGAGTTCGGCGACCTCGACGGTGACCCGGTTGAGGGAGGGCCGCCACTGGGCCTCGCCCGCCTGCCAGCCCCGGTGCCAGAGGGTGCGGGCCCGCCACTGGTACCAGGCTTCCTGGGCGGCGAGCGCGTCCTGGACGTCGGGATCGCTCCACCGGGCCGGTACGACTCCGCCGACGCTGCCCCGGACGGCGGGGATGGGAGGCGCGAAGGCCCCTACATCCGGGGGCCGTTCGGGTTCGTTGCGCCGGTTGTCGAGCATTCCGGTGAAGCCCTCCCTGGCCACCCGGTCGGGGTGGCCGGGCAGTCCGGCGAGGACCACCTCGACCTGGAACGGGTCCATCTGGCCGAGGAGTTCACGGACCCCGGCGCTGGGCCGGAAGTCCTCGGTGAGGCGGGGCACCTCGCGGGCGAGACCGCTGTCGAGGCGGCGCAGGGCCTCCTCCATGTCCCCGAGCCGGTTCCGGAGTTCCTGGGTGATCCGGTTGCGGCCCCGGGGCAGTTGCTCCGGAGCGGGCACGTCGGGAGCCTCACGGCTCCAGAGGCGGCCGACGCCGGAGCGGGTGAACAGGTCCCGCACGTGGTTCTGGCCCTCCCGGTCGGGCCGTCCGGCACGCTCGGCCATGCCGCTCACGGCCTGGGCGAGGAGGCGGGCGGCGACGATCTCGGCGAGGTCGTCGACGGGCACGGTCAGGGAGGCGGCGAGGCTGGTCGACATGCCCCGGTAGCCGATGCCCGTGCGGGCGGGCGTCGAGCGTTCGACGCTCTTGTTGATGAAGCTGGCGGCGAAGGACTGGTAGTCCTCGTCGGCGCGGGTGGCCGAACCGCTGTCGTCGCCGATGTCGGTGCCGATCAGCGACATCACCATGGCGGCGATGGAACGGCGCAGGTCCTCGCTGCCGATGACGGCGGGCTTGGAGAACAGGAACGCGGTCTGCATGGTGGCGGGGCGCAGCGCGACGACTCCGTCGCCGGGATAGGTGACGCTCAGTCTGCCCCGGTCCTCGACGTCGCCGACCTGGTCGAGGGCGTCGGGCACGTTCTGGTCGTCGACGAGCCGCGAGAGGTCCACGAGGGCGCGGGCCGAGTTGAGTTCGGCCTCGCGTCCGCCGCCCGCCTCGGGCGGGAAGGCGGACGGCATGACGACGAGCGGGTAGATCTTCACCCCGGGGACCCGGGCGTTGCGGAACTCGTGGCCGATGAGGTGGATGAAGTCGTAGAAGATCCCGGCGCCGGTTCCTCCGGCGACGGAGAAGGCGACGAAGACGTCACAGCCCCTGATCCGGCCGCCGCCGACCCGCCGGAGGTCCCCGGCGGCCTGGCCGATGGCGCCGATGGCCTCGCGGAGCTGGCGGAGGACGGGTTCGAGGCCGGAGCGCAGGGTCGCGAAGAGGGCGGCTCGGCCGACGGTCGGGAGCTGGCCCGCGCCCGCGTTGAGCGGGGCGACGCGCGGCTGGCGGGCCTGCGGCGGCAGCCACAGCCGGGTCTCCTCGGGGAGGGAGACCCGCAGCATCCGGGTCACGTCGGGCGAGGTCTCCAGGTCGGTGGGGAGCAGGTCGCGGACCATGCGGGAGGTGCGGGCGAAGGCGGCGCCCTCGGCGCCCTTGGCGCGGAACTGCGGCTGGTTGAGCAGTTCGCCCTCGCTGAAGTCGGCGTAGACGAACTGGAGGCAGTCGGGCAGCTGGAAGGGCAGGCGACGGCCGCCGTCGACCAGGTCGGTGCCGTCGGGGCCGCACAGCTCCCGGCGCAGACCGCGCTCCAGTTCGCTGCCGATGCGTCCGCCGGTGCCGCCGAGCCCGACGAACAGCATCGGCTGATAGATCTTCATGTCCTTCTCCTCGCTGCCCCGTTCAGAGCTCACGCGTTCGGGGCCGACCGGTGGGCGGTCGGCCCGGTTTCCGGAACCGGCCGGCACGGGGAACCGGCCGGCACTCGGGGCCGGTCCGTTCCCGGGACGGGACGGACCGGCGACGGGACGAGCCGTCCGGGGGCGACCGGTCCGGAATCGGTCGGCTTCGGGGCCGGTCGCCCGGGTCGGTCCCGAAGCCGGTCCGAAGTCCGTACGCGGCCGGTCCGAAGTCCGTACGTGGTCCGTCTGTGATCGGTCGGGTGCCGGTCCGTGGTCCGCCCGTGGTCGGGTGGTGATCGGTCGGGTGATCGGTCCGTTCAGAAGTTGTTGTCGTAGTCACCGCCCGTGCCGGGGGAGGTGCCCGCGCCCGGGTCGCCGGGTCGGCCCTCGGAGTCCGTACGGCCTCCCGTACGTGCTCCGGGGGCGCCGACGGGCTCGGTGCGCCTGGGCGCGCCGGGCCACCGGGCCCACCGGCCGGTGCGGGACCCGCGGTTCTGGCGCCCGGCGCCGGTACGGCTTCCAGCGCCCGTACGGTCCCCGTCGCCGCGCGGGGCCGTGCGGCCGCTCCGTACGACCAGTTCGTGGTCGCCGATGCCGGTCGGTTCGCCGGACCTGAGCGGGACCTGGCCACCGCCCCTGAGCCGCAGCAGCAGCTCGCCCGCTCCGTTGCGGCGCAGCACATGGGTGGTGGAGGCGGAGCCGCCGGGGACGCGGCGGAGGGTCGGGGGCGACCCGTAGGGCTCGTCCACGGTGAAGGCGAAGGCGCCGCCGGGGCACTGCCCCCGGCGCACGGTCAGCGAGTCCAGCGGCCTTCCCTCCTGGCACAGTTCGAGGGTGACGCCGGTCAGGTCGCGGCGGCGGCGCCGGGCGGCGAGCCGGATCCCGGCGAAGGCGCCCGCGAGGAGGGCGACGGCCGCCCCCGCGGCCACGGCCCGCCACCACCGGTCCCACCAGGTCGGCGGGGCCACCACCCGGACGTTCAGGAAGGTGCTGCGCAGGGCCCGGTCGCCGTCTCCGGTGTCGACGGCGGTGACCTGGCCGCCGAGTTCGCCGAGGGGCGTGCCCGGACCGACGGTGACGGTGAAGGGGACGCGGACGGCCTTGTTCGGCGGGGCGGTGACGGTCGCCGGGGTGACGGCGAGTTCCGCGCCGGGGACCTGCTCCGCCAGGGCGAGGCGCAGGGTGTGCGGCGCGGTGTCGTTGTTGGTGACGTCGAGGGTGCCGTGGACGGTGCCGCCGGGGTGGACGGTGACGGCGTCGGTGACGAGCCCGGCGGTCACGAGGGGTACGCCGTCTGCGGCGCGGGCGTGCAGCGGGCGCCGGTCGGAGACGATGCCGGGGGCGGCCATCCTGGTGAGGAGCTCCAGGTCGCCGGTGGCTCCGGCGGGCAGCGTGAACGTACCGGTGAAGCGCACGTCCCCGGCCCTGGTGTCGGGGGCCCTGCCGTCGTCGGCGAGCCGGAAGGAGACGGGGCTGAAGCCGTCGCCGCTGAGGTCGGCCGTGACGGCGAGCCCGGCGAGCTGGCCCGGGTCGGTGATGACGACTCCGCGCCGGGTCTGCATCCGTACCTCCACCGTGACCTTCTCCCCGGGGCGCGGCGACGCGGGGTCGAGGACGACGGCAGAGCGGAGCCGTCCCTGCCAGATGGCCCGGACGGCGACCTCCCGGTCGCCGTGGCCCTCCGGGGCCTCGATGTGCACCCGCCAGCGGCCGGGCAGCGGGTCGGTGACGCGGAGCGCCTCGACGGGGCCGTTCTGTCCGCTCACCTCGAAGACGGAGCCGTCGAGCTCGCCCCGGGCGGGGACCTTGCGGCCCGCCGGGTCGTAGTAGGTGACCCGTACCTTCGGATCGTGCTTGGCGACGGTCAGGGAGCCGTCGGTGGCGATGGGCGGGATGGTGACGGTCAGGTCGGCGGGGGGCTTGCCGACGGTGCCGTGCGCGATCCGGGCGCAGCGGGCGGCGGCGAAGGTCTCCTGGAGCGCCGTGTCGATCCCGGCGGAGGTGCCCACGACCCGCATCCGAGGGACGGAGCCGGGGATTCCGGAGCAGGCGCCCCGGTAGCCGCCCTCGGCCATGGCGGTGAGGGCGGCGCGGTCGATCTCGCCGCCGAAGCCGAGGGGCCAGATCTGGACGCCCGCGGCACGGGCGCGGGCGAGTTCCTCGGTGAGCCTGCGGGCGCCGTTGGCCTGGCGGCTGTCGCGGTCGGTGCCGTACTCGGGGCTGTCGGCGACGTCGAGCCGCCCGTCGGTGAGCAGGAAGACGACCTTGGGGACGGCGGGCGTCCCGGCGGGGCCGGTGGGCGCCCGGCCCTCGGTGAGGCGGGTGACGGCGTGCCGGACGGCGGCGGGGAAGTCGGTGCCGGGGCCGGTGCGGGCGGGGTCACGGTCGTTCAGGAGCTGGACGCAGCCGCTGAGCTGCTGGCGTCCCGCCGCGTCGACGGCGGTGAGCGGGCAGACCTCGCGGACGGGTGACTGGCCGGGTTTCTCGGAGCTGCCGAAACCGATGACGGTGGCCCGTGAACGTTCCGATATCTCGCCCTGGCCGATGAGCGCCGCCGCCTCCGTCTCGCGCGCGAGGTCCTCGTCGGCGAGGCTGGCCGACTGGTCGACGACGACCGCGAAGTCGATGGGGTCGGGCCCGTCGGCGGGAGCGGAGGGAGCGGAGGGAGCGAGCCGGGCGGCGGGGAGACGCGGGGCGGCCTGGGCGTACGGGACGGCGGCCTGGGCGTGCGGAGCGGCTTGGGCGTACGGGAGCACCGCAGGGGCGGCCGGGCGCGCGGGCGTACCGGGCACGCCCGTGGCGGTGGTCGCCGTGAGCGGTCCGGAGAGGGCGACGAGCGCCCCGGCGAGGAGCAGGACGCTCCCCCTGGTGGTCCACTGCATGTTCACTCTCACCACAGTTCGCTGAAGAGGGCCAGAAGGGCGCCGAGCGCGAGCGCGGAGACGCCCAGGCGCAGCCACCGGTACTTCGCGGCGAGCACGAGGCCGTGCACACCGGCCTGTTCGAGGAGCCAGCCGGTGGCGTCCGTGCCGGTGGCGGCGAGCCGGGCGCGCAGCGCGGGCCCGGTCGGGCCTGCCGTCAGCTCGCGCAGCAGTGTGCGGTCGGCGCCGATCCGGGTGCGCGGCAGCACCACGGAGACGAGCATCACCACACCGGCCGTCCACAGCGCCCCCGCGACCAGCAGGAGCGCGAGTCCCGTCCCGGCGGTGGGCAGCGGGGAGCGCTCCCCCGAGAAGACGACCGCGAGGAAGGCGAGCGCGCCGGAGAGCAGGATCGCGGCCTTGGTGTCGGCCCGGCCGATGTCCTCCCGGACGGTGGAGAGCAGGTGCTCCGCCATGAACCTCAGCTCCTCCTCACGGAGTACGGGGACCGGGTGCGGCCCGGTCCCGGCCGGGGGCTCCCGTACGGGACGGGGGACGGGACCCCGTAGGGGACCAGGTGCCGGACTCCGTACGGGACCGGTGGACTCCCGTACGGGACCGGGGACGGACTCAGGTGGGGGACCGTCCCCGGGACCCCGTACGGGACCGGCCCGGGACCCCCGTACGGGGTCCGGCGGGGGCGTCGGGTCCGGTATCGGGACCGGCGCGGTCATGTCTCGTCCCAGTCGTCGAAGGCGGAACTGGCCCTGCCGGGGCGGGTGGTCCGCCGGGACCGGTCGTAGGGGTCGTCCCGGTCGTAGCGGTCGTTCCGCTCGTCGGAGTCGGTCCGCCCGTAGGGGTCGTCCGGGTCGTACCGGTCGTGGCCCCCGTCGCGGCGGTCCGCGCGGGCTTCGTCCCGGGGGCCGTCGCCGCGCCCGTCACGGGTGTCGTCGTCACGGGACCGCGACCGGTCGCGCCCCCTCCCCCGCTCCCGCTCCCGCTCCCGTTCGGAGCCCGACTCGACGCGGGTCGGCTCGTACACCCGGGGGTCTCGGGGCGCGTCCCCGTGCTCCCCGTGCTCCTCGTCCCAGTCGGGGAAGCTGGGTTCGGGGAGCGAGGGCCCCGGGTCGAGGCGGCGGCGCCCGGTGTCGCCCGGCGGGTTGAGCACCCGGTCGGTGATGCCGCCGAGGACGCTGCCGGTCTGGGTCCGCAGATACATGAGCACCTGGTACATCTGCTCGCCGATGTCGTGCCGTTCGAGGACACCGGTGTCCAGGAGCCGGTTGAAGACGGCCAGGTAGTCCTCCTGGCTCTCGCGCCGCTCCCGCTGGAGCTGGGTGCGGATCTCCCACTGCTTGTCGGGGTTCATCGCCATGTGGTGGGCGATCTGCGCGAGGTCGCCGCGCCGGAAGAGGGCCTCCATCTCGCGGGCGCGGTCGGCGATCAGGGCCCGCTCGGCGGCCTCCCGGCGCCGCTCGGCCTCGGCGACGCGCTCGTCCGCCTCCATGGTGACGCCGACCCGGTCCCGCCGGGAGACCTCCGCCTTGACGGAGGCGTCGAGGTCGATGAAGACGAGGACCCGGGTGCGCAGGCCGATGTCCCGGCCGAAGCTGAGCCGCCCGGCGGCCAGTTCCTCCCGCACGGCTTCGTCGGCGCGCTGCGCCTCGGTGATCCGGAATCTCCTGGAGAGCCTGCGCAGACCGTCGAGGAGTTCGTCGTGGAGCAGTTCGGCGACGTCCTCGACCTGCTCGCGGACGACCAGGTGCGGGTCGGTCACCACCCACTGGACCTTGGCGACGGCTTCGAAGAAGACGCCGTCCCCGGCGGCCGGGAGCTGGAGCCTGAACTCGGTGACGTTCCGCCCCAGCCGCACCTCGAAGACGGTGTAGGGGGTGCCGAACATCGGCTTGTTCACGTCCTCGGTACGGTCCGGCCAGATGATCCGGTGGCCGCCGTTGCGGTAGAGGAGCACGGCGGCGACCCGGCCGCTCCTGCGCCGGTACGGGGGCGCGTACTCCCCGACCAGCGGGCCGCGCGGGCGGCCGGCCGGACCGGAAGCGGAACCGGAGTCGGGACCCCCGCCGGGGCCGTCGTACGGGTCACCGCCCGACCGCCCCCGCGCCTCTCCGTCCCGCTCGCGCTCCCCGTCCCGGGCGTCCGGGTCCCGGTCCGTGTCCTCCGCGTCGTCGCGGGCGCCCCGGCGGGCGCCGTTCTGCCCTTCGTACCGCTGCCGTTCCCGGCCGTCCCCGGCGCGGGCCCGGTCGTCACGGGCACGGTCGCGGCCGTCGCGGTCCGGGTCGTACGCCCGCTCCCCGTCCCGCGGGCGCGCCCGCTCGTCCCGCCGCGGGTTCCTGTCCTGTTCGGGCCCGGTCATCGGTTCGCTCCTTCCGTCACGGCGTCCCACATGCGGCGCGCCGCTTCACGGTCCAGGGGCCGGTCACGGTCCCTGACCAGTTCGTTCAGCAGGCCCCTGAGCCGGTCGCGGTCGCGGCGGTCCACCGCGAGGAGCGGCAGGAAGCCACCGACGTGCCCGAGCGACTCCGGGTCCTTCGCGGCCCGCCGGAGCAGACCGCCGAGCGCCTCCAGGGCAGCTTCCCCGGATCGGGCCGTGGTCAGTGCGTGGCGCAGCAACCAGGCCAGCGGAGGGGCGAGTTCCGGCCGGGTGGCGAGCAGGGCGACGAGCAGCGGGCGGGCCGCGTGTCCGTCGAGTTCGGGCACCTCGCGCAGCCCCCACAGATGGGTGGTGCGGGTGGTGAGCGTCCGGATGACGGAGAGGTGCACGAGGTTGGCCAGATTGAGCCGTCCGTCCTCCAGCCAGTGCCGGAGCCTGCGGAGCACCGGACCGGGTTCGCCGGAGGCGAGCAGCCGGGCCACGCTGAAGGAGGCGGGCACGAGGACCTCGATGTCGGTCGCCTCGCGGGCCCTGACGACCCGGGCCAGCGCGTCGAGGGAGCCGGGGACGCTCCCGGCGGCCAGGACGTAGCCGTGGGCGAGCAGGGCGGTCCTGACGAGGGAGTCCTCGCCCGATCCCGCCCAGTCCTTGAGCACGGCGGCGACGGCGGACCGGACGCGCGGGTCGCGGGCGGACTCGGCGAGGGCGGTGGCTGCGGCCATGTGGGCGACCGGTTCGTCGGTGACGGCCAGCGGCACGACCAGTTCGCGGAAGCCGTGGATCCAGTCCCAGGAGCAGAGCACTCCGGCCGCGATGGACGCCCTCACCCACACCTCGGGGCGGGGGTCGTCGCACAGGGCCCGCAGCCAGCGGGCGACCGGGCCGCGCACGTTGTGGTAGCCGTGCCACACCTCGCCGAGGACGGCCCCGGCGAGTGCCTCGCCCTGGAAGCGGACGGCCCGCACCGGGACCTTGGCCGGTCCGAGGTCCAGTTCTCCGTCCTCCAGGACGGCGCGGGCCTGCACCGGGCGGTGTTCGGCGTGGGTGCCGAACAGGCGCCTTCCCGGGGCGTGTTCGGGGTCGAGGGTGACGGCGAGTTCCCAGGAGAGGAGTTCGGCGGCTTCGGCGGCGAGACTGTAGGCGGAGCCGTCGAAGACGGCGACGGCGATGCGGAACGCCCCGGCGTTCAGCGCGGGCAGCGCCTCCGGGAGCGCCCCGGGCCGGTCGGCCCCGGCGAACCACTCGCGGGCCTGCGACCGCACGAACGACCGGCATTCCACCAGGAGTCGGTCGTCCGACATCTCCCCGCGCCAGTGCCCGGCGAGGTGGTCGGCGAGCCGGGCGGCCTCGCGGGGGCGGAGTTCCTCCAGACCGAGTGCGGCGACGACCTCCCGCCGTCCGGCGTGCGCCCACGCCTCCCCGACGGCCTCGTCGGACTCGGCGCGCAGCCGGTGCCAGAGGTGCCGTCTGAGGACCTCCTCGGCGGGCGGCGGCGCGCAGTACATCCCGTAGCGGCCGCGCAGCAGCCGGTCGGCGAGTTCCCCGTCCTCGACGAGGACGACCCCGTACGCGTCCCGGCCGCGCAGCAGGTCCCCGAAGCGGTCCAGGTGCAGTTCGCTGAGCCGGGGGGCGGGGCGACGGCGGCTCCGGGAGGTGTTCCCCTCGCCCCGGCCGCCGGAGGGTTCGAGCTCGGCGCGCACGTCCTCGGCGAGCAGTTCCAGGAGGTGGCCCCCGCCCTCCTGGAGGGCGTCCTCGGTGATCTCGTCGACGCCGTGGCGCGGGTCGAGCCGGAAGACCCTTCCGCCGGTCAGCTCGTCGAGGAGGGCGAGCGCGGTGGCCTTCCGGCCGCTGCCGGGCTCGCCGCACAGGACGAGCACCCGGTGGTCGCGGAGCCGGTCCCGCATCCGGGGGTACGCGGCGGTCGCGCAGTACACCCGCCCCAGGTGGTCGAGGGTCTCCTGCGGCACGGGGCCCTGGACGAAGTGCGCGGCGCGGTCGGAGCCGTACAGGGCGAAGATCTGGTTGCCCTCGAAGACCGTGCCGTCGCCGTGGATGGTGGTGAGCCGGTCCGCCCCGCCGCCCGCCCAGGTGCGGACGGCCCGGCGGGCGGTGGCGGCGCCGCCGGTGTCGCCCTCGCCCCCGAGGGGCCCCCGGTCGGCGGCGGCGAAGACGCTGGGCTCGCGGGGCGGCTGGTCACCACCCTCGGCCGGGTCCCTACGGGGATCGCCGTCACGGCCCCCGCGCTCGCTCCTCTCTCCCCGGTCGCTCCTGTCGCCACGACCGCCCCTGTCACTCCGGTCGCTCCGGTCTCCCCGGTCGCTTCGACCGCCCCTGTCACTCCGATCGCCGCGGTCACCGCGGTCGGTCCGGTCGCCTCGGTCGGAGCCTCGGTCGGCCCCCCGGTCCTGGGCGTCCCCCCGGTCGCCGTACCCCGGCCCGGAGTCCGGATCGCCGTGCGGCGCGCCCTCGTCCTCGTCGCTCACCGCGCCTCACCCGCCCCCTTGGCCCCGCCCGTCCCCCTGGGCCCGTCCCCGCCCGTGCCGGGCTCGGGGCGCGCGTCCTTCCGGATGCCGGTGAACCCGCCGTGGATGGTGTTGCCGTGGACGTCGAGCAGATCGCCCCCGACCTGGTACGTACGGTTCCCTCCACCGGTCCGGGGCGTTGGGCCGTCCCCCCGCGACGGCCCAACGCCGGTCCGTGACCCCTCCGCCGCCCGCTCCCCCCCGGCGGACGGCGTCGGCGGCGCCCCCTCGTCCCCCCGCGCCCGGTCCCCGTCCGCCCCGAGCAGCGGCGGCGCGGGCAGGCGCGGTACGTGGAACCAGGCGGTCTCGTCGGTCTCCTTGGCGCGGACCCGGGCCGCCCGGTAGTGACCGGGCTCCACGTACCGCCCGCCCTCGGCGACCACGCTCACGTACAGCCAGTCCGAGACGACGACCAGCAGGTCGATCCCGGGGACCTCGTCCATGATCCGCTTGGCCGGGGCGCTGTCGCAGAGCCGGGCGGCGAGGTCCACCGCACGGCCCACGAGCCCGTGCCGGTCCTGGACGACGAGCCCCGCGTTCATCCCGATCCGCAGCCGCAGCGGTGTCCCGCGCCCCTGGTTGTGATCGCGCAGGCTCTCGTACAGGGTGTCGATCCACCGGCCGACCATCAGGGTCGGCGGCACGTCGGGCCGCAGCGCGGCGAGGATGCCGTCCCCCCGGTCCTCCTGGTGGAAGGTGCCGGGCTCGACGCCGACCGAGCCGAACGCCTCGTCGAACGCCTCGTACATCGCCGCCCGCTGGAGCTTCTTCTCCGCCAGGTCCAGTGCCCCGGAGCCGCAGATGTCTCCGAAGACGACGAACCGGTGGATCCCGGCCGGTTCGCCGCCCGCTCGCCCGTTCCGTACCGCAGTGCTCACTCTCGGACTCCCTGTGTGATGCCCCGGTGCCGTTCGTGCCGTGATGCCGCGTGTCCAGACTGACCGCGTTCCGCGGTCGGCGATGTAGCCGTTTACACACCCGGCGGAGATTCGTCCGCCGAACTCCCGCCGGGCCGGGCGCGCCCCTCCGCGAGGAGCACGAGCACCCGCATGTCGAGGACGACGACGGTGCGGTGCGCGGTACGGACCACGCCCTGCTCCCGCAGCAGCCGCAGGGCCTTGGCCACCGCCTCCCGGGTGGCCCCTACGGCGGCGGCCAGATCGTGCTGCGGAAGCGGGAGTTCCAGTACGGTCCCGGTGTCGCCCCGCCGTCCGGCGCGTTCGGCCAGCTCGACGAGCCGGGCCGCGAGACGCTGGAGGACGGTCTCGGAGGCGAGCGAGCGGCGCTCGACGTCGGCGCTGCGCAGCCGGGTGGCGAGCTGCCGCAGGATCAGCGAGGTGGCGTGCGGCCGGGCGGCGAGGAAGCGCCGGAACCGGTCGCCGGAGATCGCCACCGCGTCGACCGTGCCGAGGGCGGTGACGCTGGCGCTGCGCGGGCGCCGGTCCACGGCGGCGAGGTCCCCGACGACCTCGCCCTCGCCCCTGAGGGCGAGGATGAGCCGCGAGCCGCGCTCGGTGCCGACCGAGACGACGGCCCAGCCGGAGAGGAGCGCGAGGACGTAGGCACTGGTGTCGCGTTCGCGGATCATCACCTCCCCGGGCGCGAAGACCCGCCGGGCTCCCTCGGCGAGCAGCGCCCTGCGGTCGACGGGCGGGAGGGCATGGAGGAACGACCGGTCCTGACCGAAGAGACTCACCGCGCTCACCCCCGTACCGTCCTCGGGCCCTCCGGGGAAGACCGCCTGCCGGTGATCGACCGGCGCGTTCGCGCGTACGTTTCCGTCCCATGCGCCTTGTGACGTAACGCTGTTGACGCTGTGTCACGCCACGGGGTGAAGAACGCTAGAGGTACGGGAGAAACGCGTCAACCGGCACGGGGGGCGCAGGGGAGCGCCCCGCCCCACACCCCTGCGCCCCCGCGAGGCAGCCACGCGTCGCCCCCGAAGACCGCGCCCCTCACGGAACGCCACGCGGGAAACGGACGGATCACCGCCCTTCCCCCGTCACCCCCGTCACCCACGCCGCCCCCGGCCCCGCCTTCGGCGCGGGGCGGGGGCGGGGCCGGGGCAGGGCCGAGGTCGGAGGAGGCTTCGCCCGGCCGGTCAGAGCCTCGGGTCCACCGGCTCCGACTCCAGGGCGAGGACCGCGAAGACGGTCTCGTGGACCCGCCAGAGCGGCTCCCCGTCCGCGAGCCGGTCGAGCGCTTCGAGGCCGAGCGCGTACTCACGGAGCGCGAGCGAACGCTTGTGCCCGAGGAAACGCTGCCGCAGCCGCTCCAGGTTCTCCGGCCGCGTGTACTCGGGGCCGTAGACGATCCGCAGGTACTCCCGGCCGCGCACCTTCACGCCCGGCTGCGCGAGCCGCCCCTTCCGGTCGCGGACGAGCGCGGCCAGCGGCTTGACCACCATGCCCTCGCCGCCCGCACCGGTCAGCTCCAGCCACCACTCCGTGCCCGCGCGGACCGAGTCCTCGTCGCCCGTGTCGACGACCAGCCTGCGGGTGACCTGGAGGAGACCGGTCGGGTCGTGCTCCACGAGCCGGTCGAGCCAGGAGAGCTGCTCGTCGTGCGGCACGGCTGCCAGCGAACGCCCGCGCGCCGCGAGCACCTGGAAGGGCGCGAACCGCACACCGTCCAGGTCCTCCGTCGGCCAGCAGTACCCCCGGTACGCCTCCGTGAACGCCGCCGCGTCCACCACCCGCTCCCGCTGCCGCCCGAGCAGCCCGTCCACGCCCTCGACCCCGCGCGCCGCCGCCCGTTCGAGCGCGGAGACCGCTTCGGGCAGGACCGCCCCCGAGGCCGCGCCGACCGCCGCGTACTGCGCGCGCAGCAGCCCCATCGACTTGAGCGACCACGGCATCAGCTCGCCGTCGAGCAGCAGCCAGTCCGTGTCCAGTTCGTCCCACAGCCCGGCGGCGCCGATCGCGGTCCGCAGCCTGCCGAGGACCCGCTCGGTGACCTCCCGGTCGTCGAAGAAGGGCCGTCCGGTACGGGTGTGGAGCGCGCCGGTCACCCCCTCCTCCTCGACGCCGAACCGCTCGCGGGCCGCCGCCGCGTCCCGGCAGACCAGGGCCACGGCCCGGGAGCCCATGTGCTTCTCCTCGCACACGACCCGCTCGACGCCGTCCGCCCGGTACTGGGCGAAGGCCTCGGCGGGGTGCTCCAGATAGCCGTCCTCCTTCGAGGTCGCGGTCGGCGCCATCGTCGGCGGCAGGTGGGCGAGCAGCCGAGGATCGACCGCGAACCGGCTCATCACCTCCAGGGCCGCCGCCGCGTTCTCCTCCCGCACGGCGACGTTCCCGAGGTGCCGGGTCTCCACGGTCCGCCGCCCGTGCACGTCGGCCAGGTCGAGGGGACGCCCCTGGTGCCCGCCGGGCACCCCGGTGGCGAGCGGGCGCGCAGGCTCGTACCAGACCCGTTCGGCCGGTACGTCGACGAGTTCCCGCTCGGGCCAGCGCAGCGCGGTCATCTTCCCGCCGAAGACGACCCCGGTGTCGAGACAGAGGGTGTTGTTGACCCACGAGGTGTCGGGCACGGGCGTGTGCCCGTAGACGACGGCGGCCCGCCCCCGGTACTCCTCCGCCCACGGGTAGCGCACCGGCAGCCCGAACTCGTCGGTCTCGCCCGTGGTGTCCCCGTACAGCGCGTGCGACCGCACCCGCCCGGACGTACGGCCGTGGTACTTCTCCGGCAGCCCGGCGTGACAGACGACGAGGTCCCCGCCGTCGAGGACGTAGTGGCTGACGAGCCCCTCGATGAACCGTCCGACCTCGGCGTGGAACTCCTCGCTCTCCCGCCCCAGCTGCTCGATCGTCTCGGCGAGACCGTGGGTCTCCCGCACCTTGCGGCCCTTCAGCCAGCGGCCGAGCTTGTTCTCGTGGTTCCCGGGGACGCACAGCGCGTCGCCCGAGGCCACCATCCCCATCACCCGGCGCAGCACCCCCGGCGAATCGGGCCCCCGGTCCACGAGGTCGCCGACGAAGACCGCCGTACGCCCCTCGGGGTGACGGCCGTCGGCGTAGCCGAGCCGCACGAGCAGGGTCTCCAGCTCGGAACGGCAGCCGTGCACGTCACCGATCACGTCGAACGGCCCGGTCAGATGACGCAGATCGTTGAAACGGCGCTCCATGACGACCTCGGCCGCCTCGACCTCCTCGACGGAACGCAGCACATGGACCTTCCGGAAGCCCTCCCGCTCCAGACCGCGCAGCGAGCGGCGCAGCTCGCGCCGGTGCCGTCCGATGACGTGCGCGGGCATGTCCGCCCGGTCGGGACGGCCCTCGTTGCGCTCCCGGCACACCGCCTCGGGCAGATCGAGGACGATCGCGACGGGCAGCACGTCGTGCTCCCGGGCCAGCCGCACCAGCTGCCGCCGGGCCTCCTGCTGCACATTGGTCGCGTCGACGACCGTCAGCCGTCCCGCCGCGAGACGCTTGCCCGCGATGTAGTGGAGGACGTCGAAGGCGTCCCCGCTCGCCGACTGGTCGTTCTCGTCGTCGGCGACGAGCCCCCGGCAGAAGTCGGAGGACATGATCTCGGTCGGCTTGAAGTGCCGCCGCGCGAAAGTGGACTTGCCGGAACCGGTGGCCCCGACGAGCACCACCAGGGACAGATCGGGGACGGGGAGCGCCCGGCGCTCGACGGGAACGGTCATGCCTGTCCCTCCTTCACGGGCAGGTCGGCGGTACGGGTGAAGACGGCCATCTGGGTGGGCGGACCGACCTCCGGGTCGTCCGGGCCGACGGGGGTGAACCCGACGCCGTACCCGTACCGCCCGGCGACCGTCTCCGCCCAGCTCCGGAACTCCTCGCGGGTCCACTCGAAACGGTGGTCGCCGTGCCGGACGTGCCCGGCGGGCAGCGACTCCCAGCGCACGTTGTGCTCGACGTTCGGCGTCGTCACCACCACCGTGCGCGGCTTCGCCGCACCGAACACCGCGTACTCCAGCGCAGGCAGCCTCGGCAGGTCCAGGTGCTCGATCACCTCGCTGAGCACGGCCGCGTCATAACCGCCGAGACGCTTGTCGGTGTACGCGAGCGAGCCCTGCACCAACTGGACGCGGGCCGCCTGCCGCTCCCCCATCCGGTCGAGCCGCAGCCGCCGCGCGGCCATGGTGAGCGCACGGACCGACACGTCGACGCCGACGACCTCCGTGAACCGGACGTCCTTGAGCAGCGCCTGCACCAACTGGCCCTGCCCACAGCCGAGATCGAGGACACGGGCCGCCCCCGCCGACGTCAGGGCGGCGAGGATCGCCGCACGCCGCCGCTCGGCCAGCGGCACCGGCCGCTCCTCGGTGTCCTCCGTCTCGTCGACGGCGTTGTCCACGTCGTCCACGTCCAGGCCCTCGGCCTCCGCGAGCCGCACCAGCTCCAGCCGCTCCGTCGCCTCCCGCGCCAGACCCCGGCGCCGGGACAGGTACCGGGCGGTGATCAGCTCCCGCTCGGGGTGCCCGGCGAGCCAGCCGTCACCGGCACGCAGCAGCTTGTCCACCTCGTCGGGCGCGACCCAGTAGTGCTTGGCGTCGTCGAGCACCGGCAGCAGGACGTACAGATGGTTGAGGGCGTCCGCGAGCCGCAGCTCCCCCTCCAGGACCAGCCGCACGTACCGCGAGTCGCCCCACTCGGGGAACCGCCCGTCCAAGGGCAGCGGCTCGGCCTCCACCGTGTCCCAGCCCAACGGCCCGAACAACGCGCGCACCAGCCTGGACCCGCCCCTCGCGGGCAGTACGGGCACCTCCACACGCAGCGGCAACGGCGCCGCCGCCCGCTCCGGCATCGCCCCGCACACCCCGTGCAACGCCGTCTTGAAGACCTTCGCCAACGCCACCGCCAGCAACGAGGACGCCGCATAGGGCCGGTCGTTCACATACTGCGCGAGCGCGGAGTCCGGCGCACCACCCCTGCCCTTGCCCTTCCCCCGGCGCACCAACGCCACGGGGTCCACCTCCAGAAGAAGCGCCGCCGTACACCGCTCGACACCCGCCTCCGGATAGAAGACATGCGCCGTGCCGTGAGAAGTCGAGAACGCCTGCGCCCGCTCAGGATGCTTGTGCAGCAGAAAACCGAGATCGGTCGCAGGACTCTCCGGATTGCCGGTCGTACTGATCGTCAGGAACACCCTGTCGAGTATGTCGACCCCCACCTACGGCAACCAGGCATTTTTCGGGGAGGGAGGCGGAGGGGGAGGGCAAGAGAGAGGAGGGGGAGGGCAAGAGAGAGGAGGGGGAGGAGAGAGAGGAGGGAGGGCAGGGAGGGAGGCGCTTGGCCCGGGACCTCTCGGAGGATCGCCTCGGGGGCTCACCTCGGGGAATCTCGGGGAATCTCGGGGGGCCTGCGACTGAGGACCGAGCTTCTCGGGGGCCTCCCTCTGCGGACCTCCCTCTGGGGGCCTCCCAGAGGGGGGTGCTTCCGCTGCGGGGGTCTTATCCAAGGACGCTGCTTCCAGTGGGGCCCGTTCCAGATGGGGATGGCGGGGGCCCCTCCCCCCATCCCCCCGCCCCCACCCTCCCCTCCCCTCCCCTCAGACCCGATACGTCGACAAAGCCACGTCGACGTCCCTGATCACGTTCGGCCCCACCCGGCAGCAGCCGCCGATCAGGCGGGCGCCCGCCGTGGCCCAGTCGGTGGCGCGGGCCGGGTCGAAGGTGGAGCCGCCGTGCCAGTCACGCGCGGCGGCGTCCCACCGTTCCCCGCTGTTCGGGTAGACCACGCCCGGCAGCCCGGTCACGGCGACGGCGAGTGTCACGGCGTCCCCCGCCCCGGCCGGGTCGCAGCAGTTCACTCCGGCCGCCACGACCTGTTCGTTCCCGGCGGCGACCGCGAAGGCCTCCGCGAGGTCCTGCCCGGCCCGGGTCCGGCCGCCGTCCACCGTGTACGAGAGCCACACGGGCACCCCGCACCCCTCAGCGGCCCTCAGCAGGGCCTCCGCCTCCTCCATGTCCGGCACGGTCTCCAGTGCCAGCACGTCGGGCCCCGCCTCGACGACCGCCTCGATCCGTGGGCGGTGGAACGCCTCCAGTTCCCGTACGGACAACCCGTACCGTCCCCGGTACTCGCTGCCGTCCGCGAGCATCGCGCCGTACGGTCCGACCGACGCGGCGACCCACACCTCCTCACCGGTTCGTTCGCCGGCCACCCGGGCCAGCTCCACGCTCCGGGCGAACAGCCGTGCCGCTTCCTTCCTGTCCGTGCCCCGCTCGGCGAAGCCTTCGAAGCTCGCCTGGTAGCCGGAGCTGATCAGCACCCGTGCTCCGGCCCGTACGTACGCCGTGTGGGCCGCCTCGATCTGCTCGGGACCGTCCGAGAGGAGCCGGGCGGACCAGAGGGCGTCCGAGAGGTCGCATCCCTGCGCCTCCAGTTGGTTGGAGAGTCCGCCGTCGAGGACGAGGACGCCCGTCCTGAGGGCCTCGGCCAGCGTGCGGGCCGGTTTCATCGCTTGTCCCGCTCATCCCAGCTGCGACTGGACCTGGGAGGAGATCAGCTCCAGGTGGTCCAGGTCGTCCAGGTCGAGGACCTGGAGGTAGACCCGGGAGGAACCGACGGCCGCGTACCGGCCCAGTTTGTCGACGACCTCGGCCGGTGAGCCCGCGAGCCCGTTGGCCTTCAGTTCGGCCACGTCCCGCCCGATGGCTTCAGCGCGCCGGGCCACTTCGGCGTCGTCCTTCCCGACGCAGACGACCAGCGCGTTGGAGTACACGAGGTCGCCGGGTGCCCGCCCGGCGGTCTCGACGGCGGCCCGGACCCGGCCGAACTGCCGCTCGGTGTCCTCCAGGGAGGCGAACGGGATGTTGAACTCGTCCGCGTACCGCGCGGCCAGGCGCGGTGTGCGGCTCGCTCCGTGTCCGCCGATGAGGACCGGGACGCGGTCCTGCGCGGGCTTGGGCAGTGCGGGCGATTCGGTGAGCTGGTAGTACGTGCCGTCGTAGCTGAAGGTCTCGCCGACCTCGGTCTCCCACAGACCGGTGACGATCGCCAGTTGCTCCTCCAGCCGGGCGAACTTCTCCTTCGGGAACGGAATGCCGTAGGCCTTGTGCTCCTCCTCGAACCAGCCCGCGCCGAGTCCCAGTTCGACCCGGCCGCCGGACATCCGGTCCACTTGGGCGACCTGGATGGCGAGGACGCCGGGCAGCCGGAACGTACCGGCCGTCATCAGTGTGCCGAGCCTGATCCGCCGGGTCTCCCGGGCGAGCCCGGCCAGGGTGATCCAGGCGTCCGTCGGTCCGGGAAGCCCGTCGGCGGAACCCATCCGGAGATAGTGGTCCGACCGGAAGAAGGCGTCGAATCCGAGTTCCTCGGTGGCGCGGGCCACGGCGAGGAGTGTGTCGTAGTCGGCCCCCTGCTGGGGCTCCGTGAAGATGCGAAGGTCCATGCCTCCATCCTGCACCGCCCGGTGCGTGTCAACTCTCCATCAGCCCGCCGGGGTCCCGGCCCGGTCGGGTGAACATCGCGCCCCCCCTGGTGGGCCCCGTCCGCCCAGGCCGGTGGCCGTGGTCCGGCACCCGTCGTCGACTCGGGCGGAGCCGGACCGCCCGGCCCGCGTGCCGGTGGCCGATGCCGGTGCGCCGCTCCCTTCCGTGCCCCTCCCTCCGCGGGGTCCGGGCCGAGGAGTCCGCCGTGGCCCGGGAAGCCGCTTCTGAGTGGGCCGTGCCCGAGGTGTCGCGGTCCGTGCCCGAGCAGAAGGGCTCCGGCGCCCCCAAGGGCCCGCTCCAGCAGATGGAGGAGCTGATGGCGGTGCTCTCCGTCGACCTCACCCGGTTGGACGCCGACCGCCAGTCCGCCGCCGACCGCCAGGAGGCGGAACACGGCATGGCGGAACTTCGCGCGGAGGAGAGCGGTCCGCGGGAGGGTGCCCGTCACAGCACGCCGGTCCGGCACGCGGCGGACCGCTACGAGCCCGGCCGGCAGGGGCACCACCGCTTCCAGCGCGTCCGCCGCCGCTCCCCTCATGACGGGCCCCGCCCGGGGCCCGCCCGGCCGCGCGCCGGGTCGGGAGGGCGGGCCCGCTCCCCGTCGCGCACCGCGAGGCGGTGCAGCATTCCCCGTACCCGGTCGCTCGACTCGTCCGCCGCGTCGATGGCCTCGATGCACGCCCAGTAGAGCCCTTCCTCGTCGGTGGCGCATGCCACCCCGACGAGGGCGATCCCCACTTCTCCGAGCAGGGCCCCCAGCGCGGTCAACGCCCCCTGAGGGTCGGCCACTTCCGTCAGCCGGGCCGCCCTCGGGCCGCCGGGCCCCCAGGCGGGGGAGTCGCCGGTCTCGCTCAGTCCCCGCGCCTCGCCGCGCAGTTCCTGCGGTCCGCAGAGCGCGAGCCGGTTCCCTATGGCCTGGGCGAGGGCCTGGGCCTGCCAGGCTTCCGCCACGATGTCCTGCGCCGTACCGCTCTCCGCCAACGCCTGTCGGCCGAGCCCGATGAGCCGTTCCGCCTCCATCAACACCGCCCCCGTTCGAACGACTTATCCACTCATTCATTCCATTACCCAGAGTGAGGCAACCTGAGCCCCAACAGCAGGGGAATTCGGAAATCTGTGGACAGGCGGCCCGACGGGGACAAGTCGATCACTCCGAAGAGTGACGATCTCCGTTCGGAGTCGCCTCGGGGGCCTCTTCCGTGACGGCTCCCGCAGTCGTCCCCGGGGTCTTCTCCTTCCCTTCGCCGCTCTTCCGCGCGGGGAAGCGGACTTCGTTCCGCTCGATCTTGGCCGCGAGCGCCTCCAGCGGATCGACCCCGAGCACCGCGCAGAACTGGAGGAGGTAGGCGAGTACGTCCGCCACCTCGTCCGCCACCCGGTGCGCGGACTCGGGTTCCTCCATCACCCGTTCGGCCTGTTCGGGCGTCAACCACTGGAAGATCTGCAGGAGTTCGGACGCCTCCACGCTGAGGGCCGCCGCCAGGTTCTTGGGGGTGTGGAAGGGCTGCCAGTCGCGGGCGGCCGCGAATGCGGCCAGCCTGCGCTGCAGTCCCGCTACGTCGTTGTCCGTCATCCGCCCAGGTCTACCACCCTTCTCCTCCCCCACTGGTCACGGGCCTGGCGGACCGGGGCGCCCCTCATGGCTCCAGGTCCACGACGGTCACCCCCGGCAGCGGGCGGGCCGTCGCCCCCGTCCGCGAGCCGACCGTGCCCGCGAGCCGGATGTGTCCGTCGGCTGCGATGTCCACGGCCAGTCCGAGCAGTCCGCGCGCCTGCCGCTCGTCGAGCCCCCGGTCGAGGCCGTCCGCGAGCAGTGTCAGGGACTGCATGGCGTCGGGCACCTCGGCGATCCGGTCCATCGCGAGGACCCCGGGTCCGGTGAGCAGTGTCAGCGCGAGTGCCAGGTAGCGCAGTTCGCCGTCGCCGAGGCGGCTGAGCGGGGTGGCGGCACGGCCGCCCCGTTCGAGGACCGCGCGGACGGTGCCCTCGGGCAGTTCCTGGACGCCGACTCCCGTGACGGCGCCGACGCAGCCCGCCCCCGCCACGGCGGCGAAGCGCTGGTGGCGGCGCGGACAGTCGTTGTGGGTGCGGTGCAGGACCTCGGCGAGGTTGTCGCAGCCGCGCCGCAGGCGTCCCTCGCCCATGGGTACGGGTGCCCGCATCCCCTCCGGCCGGGGGTCGCAGGAGAAGGCCGACCGGAGTCCGATGACGACCTGTTCGGCGGCGGCGAGGACTTCCAGTTGTCCCTTGGTCTTGCCCGCGACCCGCAGCGGCAGCAGGGCCGTACCGAGGAGGTCGTCGGGGAGCGGGGCGCGGGTGACGGGGGTGGTGCCCGCGGTGTGCCATTCGGCCTGGACGCTGGAGCGGCCGGGGTCGCGCAGCGCGGTGGAGAGCAGGGTGCGGCCGCGGCCGGTGAGCCGTTCGCCGACGATGCGGAGCGCGGGTTCGGCCTGGACCGCGAGATCGAGGTGGACGGGGCCCGCGGGACCGTCGACGGTGCATCCGATCCGGAAGCCGCGCCTGCCCTGGGCGTCGGGCCTGGCCCACTCGGGGACGAGGTCGGCGGCGTCGGGGAAGACCTCTTCGAGCGGGTCGCCCGCGCCGAGCCGGGCGAGCGCCTCGTACGCCCTCAGGGTGGTGGACTTGCCGCTGCCGCTGGGTCCGGCGAAGAGCGTGACGGGTCCCAGGGGGAGGACGGCGGAGCGGTGGCCGGCGAACGCGGACAGGCGCAGCTCGGTGACGGCGGGCCGGGTGTGGAGCCGCCCGCCGCTCCCGCCCCGCCGTCCGGGTGGGACGGAGGCGGCGGCCGGAGCGGCGGGGGCCGGGACTCGTGGAGCCGGACCGGCCTGGGCCTGGACCGGCGCGTCGACGACCGGGGCGGTGGCGGCCGATGCCGGAGGGGCGGGGGCCGTGGCCGGGGCGGTGACGGCCGTGTTCTGGGCGGGGGCGGCCGGGGCAGGGCCGGGGAAAGGGGCGTCTGGCGTGCGGGCGAGCGCGGGGCCGCCGGTGAGATCCATGCCCGGACCGTACGCAGTCCATTCCCTGACGAACCGTTACGTCTAGATGACCTTCCTACGTTCGGGGGACTCCGGCGGTTCCGCCGCTCATGACGTCCTCCTCGTCCTCGCCCTCGGCGCCCTCGACCTCGGTGCCGGCGGGGGCGAGGAGGAAGACGTTCCGGTCGACGCGGTGCATTCCGCTGCCGAGCCCGAAGACGACGCCGCTGCTGAAGTCGAGGATGCGCTTGGCGACCTCGGTGTCGGCGCTGGTGAGATCGAGGAGCACCGGGATCTGCGCGGTGAGGTACTCGGCGACCTCGCGGGCGTCGGCGAACACCTGCACCCGGAGCACGACCATGCGGCGCTGTTCGGCGGATTCGTACTGCTCGGGCATCGTGCGGTGGTCGACCCTGGACGGCCATTCGTCGCGACCGCGCAGGGGCACGACCTGGGCGAGGCCCTCCCACTGCTCGTCGGTGACGTCGTACCTCTCGTACCTACTCATGGGCCCATCCTCCCGCTCCTCACCCGTTCGGCCCAACAACGACACGAGGTGATGGCGGGGGAGGACATCGTGGCGGGCGCGGAGGGGCGGTCGGCCGGGGTGCCGGCCTCTGCTCGCCCGTACGTGCGGAGGGCGGGTGGAGCCGCGTCCGGAATGCGGTGTTCCCCCGCTGGGCCGTCACTTCTCGGTGCGGGTCACCACCGCGCCGAAGAGGGCAAGTCCCTTGATGACGAGGCGTGGAGCTCCCGGGGTGCCGGTCTTCCTGGCGGCGCGCCTGTCGAAGAAGCCGAACAGCCCGAGTCCGCGCACCTCGACGTCGATGTCCTCGGGGACCACGATCCTGGTGCCGCCCCAGAGGGCGACGGCGAGGATCTCGGTGTCCTGATGGCTGAAGCGTGCCTCCGTCAGGTCCAGTCTGCCGCCGCCCCACATGGACCAGAGGGTCATCCTGGGCGGTACGACCCACGCTCCCTTGCGCTGGAAGCCGCCGAAGATCCCGGCGAGGAAGCTCCGCGAGGCCGGGGCTCGGTCGACCACGAGGGAGTCGCGGGGCCCTGGTGCGGGCAGGCCGCGGCAGGCGGTCTCCAGGTCTGCCCGGGTGCGGGAGGCGTGCACCTCGTCGAGCCGGGGGGAGAGTTCGGCCAGGGTGAGCCTGCCGCTCTCCACGGCGGCCCGCAGCCGTTCCTCCGCCTGGGAGCGTTCCTGGTCGGAGGCGAGGATGTCCAGGTCGTACCGGGTCATGATGTTCGCTCCTCCACGGGCCTCGCGTCGACGGGTGCGGTGGACTTCCTACGTGAAGCTCTTCGCCAGCCTCCGGAGGCCTTCCCTGATCTCGTCCGCGGAGTGCGTGGTGAACGAGAGGCGCATCGCGCCCGGGTCCGGCTCGCCGCAGAAGAACGGCGCGCCCGGCACGTACGCCACCTCGTGGCCGATCGCGGTCGTGAGCAGCGCCGTCGCGTCGTGCCCTTCGGGCAGGGTCGCCCAGATGAACATGCCGCCCTCCGGTCTGTTCCACCGGCTGCCCTCGGGCAGGGCTCCCGGCAGTCCGTCGAGCATCGCGTCCCGGCGCTCCCGGTAGGCGGCCCGGATCACTTCGACGTGCGCGTCGAGGTCGCTGTCCCTCAGGTAGCGCGCGGCTGCCGCCTGGTCGACGGTGGAGGTGTGCAGGTCGGCGGCCTGCTTGGCGATCACGCAGGCGCGCCGCAGTCCGGCGGGCGCGCGCAGGTAGCCGAGCCGCAGGCCCGGTGCCATCACCTTGGAGAAGGAGCCGAGCAGGACGGTGCGGTCGGCTGCGGCGGGGTCGGCGGCGACGAAGGGGACGGGCGCGCTCTCGTAGCGCAGTTCGCCGTACGGGTCGTCCTCGACGATCCAGAAGCCGTGCCGTGCGGCGGCCTCGGCGACGGCGTGGCGGCGCTCGGCGGGCAGGGTGCGGCCGGTCGGGTTCTGGAAGGTGGGGACGAGGTAGAGGAGCGTGGGCTTCTCGCGGGCGGCGATCTCCTCCAGGGCTGCCGGGACGATGCCCTGGTCGTCGGTGGGCACGGGGACGACCCGGGCACCGGCGAAGCCGAAGGTCTGCAGGGCGGCGAGGTAGCAGGGGTCTTCGACGAGGACGATCGATCCGGGTTCGACGAGCGCGGTGGTGAGGAGGGTGAGGGCCTGCTGCGAGCCGGTGGTGACGAGCAGGTCGTCGGGCCCGGTGGGCAGTTTGCGGGCGGTGAGCCGGTCGGCGACGGTCGCGCGCAGTTCCGGGTCGCCCTCGGTCGTGGAGTACTGGAGCGCGTACTCCGGGTTGTCCGTCAGGACCCGGTCGTACGCGGCCCGGATGCCCTCGACGTCGAACAGTTCCGGCGCCGGGAGGCCGCCCGCGAAGGAGATCACCTCGGGCCGCGCGGTGAGTGCCAGGATCTCCCGTACCGGCGACGAGCCGACGGCGGCCAGCCGGGCGGCGGTGGCCGGGACGGGCGCGACGGGGAAGGGGAGGTCGGCGTTCGCGGGCGCGGAGGCGGCAGAAAGCATGGTGTCAGCATATAGAGCTTCAAGATGCTGTCCAGATGGTGGGATTCCCGCCCGACCCGGGCGAGTTGGGGATTCCGGAGCGTGCGGGAGGGGGCGGGTTCCCCGGGTGTTCCGGGGCCCTCAGGGGGTGTCCCTGGGGTGGTCTCCGGGGCGTCTCGGGGTGGCCTCCGGGTGGTCTCCGGGTGGTCTCCGGGATCCTGGAATCCGGGTCGCTTCCGGGGTTCGTGTCCGGGGCGCTTCCGGGGCGCTCTCAGGGTCCCGAGAGGTTTCCGGGGCCCGGTGTCGTTGCGGAGTCCGGGATGTCTCAGGGTTCCCGGGGCGTTTCCCCGCCGCTCCGTCAGCCGTGGCGCCCGGCCGGTTCGAGGCCCCGGGTGGCGGCCCGACCGGGTTCGCTCGCGGCGGCACGACCCGGTGTCTCCGCGAGGGCATGATCCGGTTCACGGACGACGGCCCGGCCCGGTTCGCGCGCGGTGGCCGGTTCGTCGCGGGCGACGGCCCACAGGGAACGGACGTGGCCGAGGTGACGCATCATGCACGCCTGGGCGCCCGCCGCGTCCCCGGCGATCATCAGGTCGAGGAGTTCGAGGTGTTCTTCGGCGGAGGAGACGAGCCTGCCCGCCTCGTCGAGCCCGTTCAGACCGTAGAGACGGGAGCGTTTGCGCAGTTCGCCCACGGTCTCGACCAGGCGGCTGTTGCCGGAGAGGGCGAGGACCGCCAGATGGAAGCGGCGGTCCGCCTCCAGGTAGCCGATGAGGTCGTGCTGCCGGGCGCGGGCGACGATCTCCTCGGCGACCGGCCGCAGCGCCTCCAGCCGCTCCCGGTCCGCCGTCCGCGTGACGCGTCCGACGGTGGGGACCTCGATGAGGGTGCGCAGTTCGGTGTACTGGTCGAGGTCCCGTTCGCTGACCTCGGTGATGCGGAAACCCTTGTTGCGGACGGGTTCGACGAGCCCTTCCCGCGCCAGGTCGAGCATGGCCTCGCGGACCGGGGTGGCCGAGACGCCGAGGTCTCCCGCGAGTCCGGGTGCGGAGTAGATCTGGCCGGGGCGCAGTTCGCCCGCGATGAGTGCGGCACGGAGGGCGTGGCCGACCTGGTCGCGGAGCCGCTCCTGCGCCCTGACCAGGCCGTACTGTCTCAGGTCACCCATCGTGCGCCCTCCGGGAAGTTACCGAGGTCGCATTGTACAATGTCACGTTGCAGAAGTGGGGGTGTGGTCGTCCTCCGGCCATCGGACCGACCACCCCCCTACCGGATTCCTCGATTCCACCGCCGGGGCGGACCCCGCCGCAGGTCGCCGCGCTTCCGTCGCCGGACGTTCTCCGACCGGCCCGCCCCGTGGGCGTACCCGCCGTCACACCGCCCCGGGGCGACCCGGATGATCGGGCACATGCTCGTCACGTCCGTGTCCGCGCTCGCCCTCGCCGTGGTGCTGGTCTGCGCCGTCGTCCGTCCGTTCCGGCTGCCCGAGGCGGTCTTCGCCGTGCCCGCCGCGGGCGTCGTCCTGGCCGTGGGCGCGATCACTCCCGAGGCGACGCTCCAGGAGGCGGAACGCCTCGGTCCGGTGATCGGTTTCCTGGCCGCCATCCTCGTTCTCGCCAAGCTCTGCGACGACGAAGGGCTCTTCCGGGCGTGCGGCACATGGACGGCCCGCTGGGCCGACCGTCGCCCGCGGCGGCTGCTCGGCGCCGTGTTCGCCCTGGCCTCGCTGATCACCGCCGTCCTCAGCCTGGACGCGACGGTCGTCCTGCTCACTCCGGTGGTGTTCGTGACCGCCGCCAGGATGGGAGCCCGTCCCGCGCCGCACGTCTACGCGAGCGCCCACCTCTCGAACACCGCCTCACTGCTGCTGCCCGTGTCCAACCTGACGAACCTGCTCGCGTTCACGGCCAGCGGTCTCGGCTTCACCCGGTTCGCGCTGCTGATGCTGCTCCCCTGGCTGACCGCGATCGCGGTCGAGTACGTGGTCTTCCGGCGTTTCTTCGCACGCGATCTGGCCGCGCCCGCGGCTCCGGTCGAGCCTCCGCCGCCCGCCCCCGTCCCCCTGTTCGCCCTGCTGACCGTGGCCGCGACCCTGGTCGGCTTCGCCGTCGCGTCGGCGACCGGGATCGATCCCGCGTGGGCAGCGGCGGCGGGCGCCGCCGTCCTCGCCGTACGGGCCCTGACGCGGGGGCACACGACCCCGCGCGCGCTGGTGCGTTCGGCCGCGTTGCCGTTCCTGGCGTTCGTCCTGGCCCTCGGCGTCGTCGTACGGGCCGTCGTCGACAACGGCCTCGGGGCCCTCCTCGACCACGTCCTGCCGGACGGCACCTCCCTCCCGGCGCTGCTCGGGATCGCCGCGGTCGCCGCCGTGCTCGCCAACCTCATCAACAACCTGCCCGCGACCCTCGCCCTGGTCCCGCTGGTGGCGGCCTCGGGCCCGGGGGCGGTGCTCGCGGTCCTGCTCGGGGTGAACATCGGACCGAACCTCACGTACGCCGGGTCCCTCGCGACGCTCCTCTGGCGCCGGATCGCCCGGGAGCACGAGCATCCGGTGGCCCTCGGGGAGTTCACCAGGCTGGGCCTCCTGACGGTTCCGGCCGCCCTCACGGCCTCGACGGTGGCGCTGTGGGCCTCGCTCAGACTCGCGGGGCTCTGACACGGCCCCCTCACCCCCCTCTCTCGCTCCTGCCCCTTTCGCCCCTCGACCTCCCCCGCACGAATTCGACCTGTGGGGAGGACGAACCGGGTCGGGGGCAGGACCCGCACCGCCTCCCGCACCGCGCCTCACACGGGCGCGGCCACCTCGCGCAGGACGAGGAACAGCGCGACCGCCGAGTTGGCGGACGACAGGGCCGACACGGTCGCGCCGAACGCGGCGCACCAGGCGGCGAGGCCGACGGCCGTCCAGGCGGGCGGCCAGGCGTGACCGGCCGGGGCCGGGCGCATCAGGGCCGCGACCCTGCGGGGTACGGGCCCGGCGGCCGCGAGCGCGGGCAGCGTGGCCGCGGGAGCCCGGGGCGCGAGCAGCGCCGCCTTCCCGATGGCGCGGGCGACCACCCGGCGGCTGCCGACCTCGGCGGCGGCCTCCTCGTCGGCCCAGCGCTCGGCGGTGTACGACACGGCGGTGCGCAGCGGCCGGAGGAACGGGTTCGCCCGCGCCGCCAGGTGGACCGTCAGGAGGTGACGGTGGTGACGCCCGGCCAGATGGGCGCGCTCATGGGCGAAGAGGGCGCGGCGCTCGGCCGAGGTCAGCCCGGCGAGCATTCCGGTGCTGACGACGACCCGGCCCCGCCCGCCGGGCAGCGCGTACGCGTAGGGGGTACGGTCCGGCAGCACCGCGACGGACGTCGGCGGCAGCCCGGCGAGCGCGCCCGTGGCCCGGCGGCGCACCCTGAGCTGGCGCCAGGCGGCCACGCCGCAGGAGGCGAGGACGGCGAGGAGCGCGGGGATGGCGGCACGCCCCGCGATCTCGTCATAGGGGACGGCGGCGCGCACATCGGGGTCGGACCAGCTGTCGGGAAGGGGATTGCCCGGCAGCTGGGCGGTGCCGACGATCATGAGCAGGCCGAGGCAGAGCGTGCTGCACACGGCGCAGACCCCGGCGACGGCGGAGAGCAGCCGGGTGGCGGTACGCGGATGGAGCCGCTGTGCGGCGAGGCGGGCGACCGGCCACGCGGTGAGCGGAAGGACCAGGGGAAGGAAGACGAAGACTCCCATGGCGGTCAGCCTTCCTCCTCCTCGGCGTTCTGGGCGAGGAGTTCACGAAGGAGTCGCTCTTCGTTCGGCGGGAGTGCGGTCACGAAGCTGGCCAGGACCGCCTGCCGGTCGGCCTCCGCGTCCAGGACCTTCCGCATCCGCAGGGCGGCCAGCCCCGACTCGTCGGCGACGGCCGTCCACCGGAAGGAACGTCCGGCGCGTTCGCGTTCGACGGCACCCTTCGCCCGGAGACGCGTGAGGATGGTGATGACGGTGGTGTACGCGAGGCCACCGCCGAGCCGTTCCCGCACCCAGGCCACCGGGACGGGCTCCGATGCCTCGCGCAGCACGGCGAGCACCTGGGTCTCCAGTTCGCCCTGGCCGCGTCTGCGTGCGGGGAACTCGGCCCCGTCCTCGCTCAGGTCCGTCATGTGGCCCCTCCTCCGCTTCGGATCAGCGACTCATCGTACTGAACGGCCGCCGATCCCCTAGGGGAGTCAATGGGTGGTAACACCCATATCCCCCGGGACTCCCACGTGGAACAATTTGGAAAAGGAAAGGGATCAAGGGGATCGAGAGGGCACGAGAAAGAACGAGGGGGACCGGTTCGCATGGGATGGTTTCTGGGATTCGGTATCGCGGGACTCGTCGTCCTGGCGCTCGCGCTCGTCTTCGACGGGCTCCTGGAAAGCATAGGCGGCGGTCCCGACGGATTCCTCTCGCTCCCGGTGATCGCCGGATTCGTCTCGGCCCTCGGTTTCACCGGTGCCGTCGTGAGGGGAGCGGCTGGTGCCGGGCCGCTCGTCGCGGCCCTCGCCGGGGTCGTCGCGGGTGTCGTCGTGGGCTGGTCGACCTGGTGGTTCAGCCGCGCTCTGATACGGGGCGGGGAGGCTCCGGCGCCCCGGGGAGAAGACCTGGCGGGTACGTCGGGGGCGGTCGTCACGGCGATTCCCGTCGGCGGGTACGGCGAGGTGCTGCTGTATCTGGCGGGCCAGCCGGTGAAGTACGCGGCGAAGTCGGCCGGGCCGGTCGCGCGGGGCACCGAGGTCTGGGTGGATTCCGTCCTGTCGCCGACGTCGGTCACCGTCCGTCCGGTGGACCACTGACGGCGCGGCCGTTCCGGGGCGTCTCTTCCGGGCGCGCCGATCCGGCACCGGGCCCCGCGTGGAATTCGGTTCGCCGCCCTCTCTCGTCCCCTTCCTCGTCCTTGTCTTTTCTTCCGTTCATTTCTTTCAAGGGGATTTCTTCATGAGCCCTGTCCTCACCGCCGTGGTGGGAATCGTCGTCCTCGTCGTGCTGCTCGGCCTCGTCGTCGTCACGCGCTACAAGGTCGCCGGTCCCAGCGAGGCGTTCATCATCACCGGTCGGCGCGGCAAGAAGGCCACCGATCCGGCGACCGGCCGGGTGTTCACCGACAACAGCGGCCAGAAGGTCGTGGTGGGCGGGGGCGTGTTCGTCGTCCCGTTCGTCCAGCAGAAGTTCACCCTCGACCTGTCGAGCCGTCACATCCCGGTGGCGGTGCGCGGCGCGGTCACCCTGCGCGGTGTGAAGGCGAACCTGGAGGGGGTCGCGATCGTCAAGGTCGGCGGTACCGAGGACTCGATACGGGCGGCGGCGCAGCGGTTCCTGATGCAGCAGAACGGCATCGTGGGGTTCACCCAGGAGGTGCTGTCCGGTGCGCTGCGTTCCATCGTGGGCCGTATGTCGGTCGAGGACATCATCCGGGACCGTGCCGTCTTCGCGGGGCAGGTCGCCGAGGAGGCGGAGGCCAGCCTGTCCGGGCAGGGCCTGGTCCTGGACGCCTTCCAGATCCAGGACATCACCACCGAGGGCTCCTACCTGGAGGACCTGGGCCGTCCCGAGGCCGCGCGCGCCAAGCAGGAGGCGGACATCGCCGAGGCCGTCGCCCGGCGCGCCGCCGAGCAGGCGCGGCTGAAGGCGGAGGAGGAGATCGCCGTCGCGCAGCGGACGCTGTACCTGAAGCAGGCCGAGATCAAGGCCCAGACCGATGAGGCGGCCGCCCAGGCGAACGCGGCGGGACCGCTGGCCGAGGCCGCCCGGCAGCAGGACATCCTGACCGAGCAGGAGAAGGTCGCCGCGCGGCAGGCCGAGCTCACCGACCGGCAGCTCGACACCCAGGTCCGCAAGCCGGCCGACGCGGCCCGCTACCAGGCCGAGCAGGAGGCGGAGGCCCGCCGGATCGCCCTGGTGAAGGAGGCGGAGGCGGACGCGCAGCGGGCCAGGCTCACCGGTGAGGGCGAGAAGGCCCACCGCGCGGCCCTCGCCGACGCCGTACGGATCGAGGGCGAGGCCCAGGCCGCGGCGATCGCCGCGAAGGGCTCCGCCGAGGCCGAGGCGATGCGGAAGAAGGCCGACGCCTTCGACGGGTACGGCGACGCGGCCGTGCTGCAGATGCTGGTCGAGGTGCTGCCGCAGGTGGTGGCGAAGGCGTCCGAGCCGCTGTCCGCGGTGGACAAGCTGACGGTCATCTCCACCGACGGGGCGAGCCGGCTGTCCCGTACGGTCACCGACAACGTCGCCCAGGGCATGGAGCTGCTGTCCTCCACCACCGGGGTGGACCTCGCGGCGCTCCTCCAGGGCATGACCCGGAAGGACGGCGGGCGTGAACCGGCGAAGGGGGAGCCGGTCAAGCAGGAGGCGATAGAGATAGCGGACTGAACCGCGCGGCCCCCGCTCGCCGACGGCCCGCTCATCGGCGGCCTGCTCGGACGGCTCGCTCCGGGAGGGGGCTCGATCCGGGGGCGTCGGCGACATGGATTCGTCGGCCGTGTCACCGACGCGCGCCCGTCGTCCCGCGCTCACCCTCCCGAGTCCGGCCCCGCGTTCGCCGCCCCGCGTTCGGCGCCCCGCGCTCGGCGCCCGGTGTTCGCCGACCGAAGCACGCTCTCCGGGGCCGGTCACCGGCACCAGTCACCAGTCACCAGTCACCGAGGGTCCCTCTCCGGCACCTGCGCCGACCCGCTCGGTCCACCGGCACCCGCTCGCCGCCCCACCCGCACCGCCCGGCCCGGCTGGCCCGACCGTCTCGTCCAGCTCGCCCGGCTCGGTTCGTCCGGACCGTCGACCGGCCCCGTGCATCCGGCTCGCTCACACGCGGTCGGCGGACTCCGGGTCCCGGGCGGGGCCGGGAAGGGTCTCCGGCACGGGAACGGTCTCGTCGAGCGGGTCCGTGGCCGAGGCCGGTTCCTTCACCGGTTCCGGACTCTTCGCGGGGCCGGGATCCTTCGGCGGTTCCGGCTTCCTCGGCGGTTCCGGCGTCTGGACCGGCTCGGGCTCCGGGAGGGCGACCGGGACGGCGGCCGACACCGGGAGGGAGACGGATTCCAGGACGGCGGCCGACTGGGAGGCGGGCGCCATCGGGGTCCGGCGCCCGATGAAGTAGGCGGCGACCGGTTCGGTGTAGCGGGCGGTGAGCGGCCCGATCACCACGAGGATGAGGACATAGGCGGTGGCGAAGGGGCCCAGTTGGGGCTGGACCCCGGCGGTGACGGCGAGTCCGGCGATGACGATGGAGAACTCGCCGCGCGCCACCAGGGTGCCGCCCGCCCGCCAGCGTCCCTTGACCCCGATCCCGGCACGGCGGGCGGCCCAGTGACCGGTGGCGATCTTGGTGAAGGTGGTGACGACGGCCAGCGCGAGCGCCGGGAGGATCACCGGGGGGATGCTGTTCGGGTCGGTGTGCAGTCCGAAGAAGACGAAGAACACGGCGGCGAACAGGTCCCGCAGCGGACTCAGCAGGGTGTGGGCGCCCTCGGCGACCTCACCGGAGAGGGCGATGCCCACGAGGAACGCGCCGACGGCCGCGGACACCTGGAGCTGCTGGGCGATCCCGGCGACCAGCAGGGTCAGGCCGAGGACCACGAGGAGGAGCTTCTCCGGATCGTCGCTGGAGACAAACCGGGAGATCAACCGCCCGTAGCGGACGGCGACGAAGAGCACCGCACCGGCCACGCCGAGGGCGATGGCGAGGGTGGCGCTGCCGGCCGCGAGGCCGACCCCGGCGAGCAGGGCCGTGATGATCGGCAGGTAGACGGCCATGGCGAGGTCTTCGAGGACCAGGATGCTGAGGATCACCGGGGTCTCGCGGTTGCCGAGCCGTCCGAGGTCGCCGAGGACCTTGGCGATGACCCCCGAGGAGGAGATCCAGGTGACACCGGCCAGGACGACGGCGGCGACCGGGCCCCAGCCGAGCAGCAGCGCGGCGGCGGCGCCGGGCAGGGCGTTCAGGGCGAAGTCGACGAGCCCGGCGGGGTACTGGGTCTTGAGGTTGGAGACGAGATCGCTCGCCGTGTATTCGAGGCCCAGCATGAGGAGCAGCAGGATGACGCCGATCTCGGCGCCGATGGCGACGAACTCGTCACTGGCGTCGAACGGCAGCAGGCCGCCCTTGCCGAAGGCGAGCCCCGCGAGGAGGTAGAGGGGTATGGGAGAGAACTGGAACCGTCCGGCGAGTCGTCCGAGGAGGCCGAGCCCGAGGATGATCGCACCGAATTCGATCAG
This sequence comes from Streptomyces sp. NPDC087215, assembly GCF_044744885.1. Classification (NCBI taxonomy): domain Bacteria; kingdom Bacillati; phylum Actinomycetota; class Actinomycetes; order Kitasatosporales; family Streptomycetaceae; genus Streptomyces; species Streptomyces sp. NPDC087215. The sequence continues at coordinate 276,867 of NZ_JBIUZD010000007.1, read as the reverse complement.
GAAGACCGCGGAGTGCACGGGGCCCTCACTCCCGACCGAGGATCGCGGCGGCGGCGTCGACGCCCTCGCGGGTGCCGATGACGATGAGCGTGTCACCGCCCGCGAGCCGGAAGTCGGGCGCCGGGGACGGTATCGCCCCGGAGCGGCGCAGTACGGCGACGACGGAGGCGCCCGCCTCGGTGCGCATCCGGGTGTCGCCGAGCACGCGCCCGTTCCAGTACGAGTGCGCGGACAGCTCGACGCGTTCGGCGACGAGGCCCAGGTCGGTGGTGTGCAGGACGTTCGGGCTGTGGTGCGCGGGCAGCAGCGCGTCGATCAGGGAGGCCGTCTCGGCCTCGGTGAGGTGCAGCGACTGCGCGCAGGCGTCGGGGTCGTCGCCCCGGTACACGTTCACGGTCCGGGTCCCGTCGCGGTGTGCGATGACCGACAGCTGCCGGTGCTCCCGGGTCGTGAAGTCGTACTGGACTCCGATGCCGGGCAAGGGCGTCGTTCTCATCCGCGGAGCAGGCACGGGCCCGTCCCTTCCTTGGGGTGGTGGGGTGGATGGTCGTGGTGCGCGGGCCATCGTGCCATCCGGCGGAAGGAGGCGGACATGGGTGTCGGCACGGATGGACAAGACCCCTCGAAGCTGGTCAGGATGGGGCGGGGACCCAGGTCCTTTCGCAGGTCAGGGGTCCGTCGGGACCCTGGTGCACGATTCGACGGGAGAGCAGGAGCAGTGTCGCTGTACTGGCGCATCTTCCTTCTCAACGCGTCCGTCCTGGTCACGGCCGTGCTGTTGCTGTTCGGCCCGGTGACCGTCTCCTCACCCGTGCTCTTCGGCGAGGCGATCGTGCTGATGGCGGGTCTGACGGCGATGCTCCTCGCCAACGGATTCCTCCTGCGGGTCGCGCTGACGCCGCTCCAGCGCCTCACCCGGGCGATGCGGACGGCGGACCTGCTGCGGCCGGGACGGCGTCCGGAGGTGTCGGGGCAGGGTGAGATCGCCGAGCTGACCCGTACGTTCAACACGATGCTGGACCGGCTGGAGGCCGAGCGGGCCACGAGCACCGCACGGGCCCTGTCGGCGCAGGAGGAGGAGCGGCGGCGGATCGCGCGGGAGCTCCACGACGAGGTCGGGCAGACCCTGACGGCCGTACTGCTGCAGCTGAAGCACGCGGCGGACCACGCGCCCGCCGGGCTGCGGACCGAGCTCCACCAGGCGCAGGAGACGACACGGGCGGGGCTCGAGGAGATCCGCCGCATCGCCCGCCGTCTGCGCCCCGGAGTCCTGGAGGAGCTGGGGCTGCACAGTGCGCTCCGGTCGCTGGCCTCCGAGTTCTCCACGCGCTCCCTGACCGTACGGGCGCACATCGAGCCCGGTCTGCCGAAGCTCGACGACGCCACCGAGCTGGTGCTGTACCGGGTGGCGCAGGAGGGCGTGACGAACACGGCGCGGCACGCGTCCGCCGGTCAGGTCGACATCCGGTTGCGCCGCCTCCCGCACGGCGGGGTCGGACTCCTGGTCGAGGACGACGGGCGGGGGCTCGGTGGGGCGCCGGACGGAGCGGGGCTCCTCGGGATGCGGGAGCGGGCCCTGCTGATCGGCGCGGAGCTGACCGTCCGCGAAGGCGACGGCGGCGGCACACGGGTCCGCCTCGACACACGGGGCACGAGGACAGGGTCATGACGGAACCGAAGGCTCCCACCCGCATCCTGCTGGCGGACGACCACGCGCTGGTGCGCGGAGGGGTGCGTCTGATCCTCGACGCGGAACCGGACCTGACGGTGGTGGCCGAGGCGGCGGACGGGGCCGAGGCGGTGGCCCTGGCGCGTTCCGAGCGGATCGACCTGGCCGTCCTGGACATCTCGATGCCCCGCAGGACCGGCCTCCAGGCGGCCCGGGAACTGAGCAGGCTGCGGCCCGAGCTGCGCATCCTGATGCTCACGATGTACGACAACGAGCAGTACTTCTTCGAGGCGCTGAAGGCGGGCGCGAGCGGCTACGTGCCGAAGTCGGTGGCGGACCGCGATCTGGTGGAGGCGTGCCGGGCCGCCGTGCGCGACGAGCCGTTCATCTATCCGGGCGCGGAGACGGCTCTGATCCGTACCTACCTCGACCGGGCGGAGCGGGGCAGACCCCTGCCCGCCAAGGCGGTCACGGAACGCGAGGAGGAGATCCTGAAGCTCGTGGCGGAGGGCCACAGCTCGAAGGAGATCGGCGACCTGCTGGTCATCAGCCCCAAGACGGTGGAGCGGCACCGCGCGAACCTCCTCCAGAAACTGGGGCTGAGGGACCGTCTGGAGCTGACGCGGTACGCGATCAGGGTGGGTCTGATCGAGCCTTAACGGCTCTTGTCCGGATGTGTGGTCCCGCTCCCGGGGAACCGTACGGTCACAGGTCCGAGGTGACGGCACCGCCCGGGGGCTCGTTGGCCGGTCATGTTGTCCCGTCATGTCACCGCAGGCACCTCGATACCGGCCGGGCGCCCGGCCCGTGAGGCCGCCGAGGCGGCCCTCGTCGAGAACTATCCGCGACTCGTCCGGCTCGCCTATCTGATCCTGCCGCCGTCCCTCGGCCGTCACCGCCGCGTCCTCACCGCCCACGCCCTGGTCCAGCGGACCCTGGCGGACGCCACGAGCCGCCCCGGCCCGTGGCCGGGGAACGAGCCCGCCGGGGCAGCGGCTTCCGGCAGGTCCGCCCCGGCTCCCCGCTCCGGTCCGCCGCTTCCCGGGCAGCGGAGCGGCGAACGTCCGGTGGCTTCCTGGCTGCGGGCGACGGTCGTCCGGACGGCGCTCAGGCCCCGGCATCCGTTGCGCCGCCCCGGCCCGTTCCTCCCCCTCGTCCTCGGACTGCGGCTGTTCCCCCGCGCCGGGGGCTCCGACGAACTCTCCCTCGACCGCGCGCTGGCCGGAGTCGGCGCGGAGGTCCGGGCGGCGGTCGCCCTGCGGGCCCTCGAACGGCTCCCGGCCGACGCGGTCGTCGAACTGCTGGCCTCGGCGGGCGTCCCCGAGCCGGAGGCCGCCGTCCGCGCCGCCGACCGGCTCGGCGCGGCGACCGGAACCGATGTCGCCGCGCTGCTCTCCGGCGGCGAGTTCGACCCGTGCACCGTCCACACCCGCCCCACGGACCTCCTGCGCCGCCGTCGCCACGGCCGTCTGGCCGTCCTCGCCGGGGCGGCGGTGCTCGCCGGGGCCGCCGTCGTCGCCACGGCCGGGCTCCGTCCGGCACCGGAACCGCGCCCGGGGCCGGTCGCGGCCGCGGCCGCCCTCACCGCCACCGCCCTGGTACGGGCCCCCGCCGAGCACTGGGCGGACACCGCGCGCGTCGACCTCACCGCCTGGCCCCCGCGCGGCGCCCGCACCGGTGACACGGCGCTCCTGCGGCGTGCCCTGGACTCCTGGTCGGGGCGTACGGACACCGGTGTACGGGTGACGGCGGCGCGCGGCACGGCCACGGCACCACCGGGAGAGCCGCCCGCTCTGCTCTTCGCGGGAACGGTGGACGGCTCCGGGGTGGTGCTCCTGTACGACGGGCGGCGGCTCGCCCGGTACGCCGAAGCCTCCGACGGCCGGACCGGAGCCTCCCTCCAGGTGGCGCGCGCGGACGACAGCGACGTCACGACCGGTGCGGCGGTGGCCCTCACCCGGGGCGACGGGCGGGCCCGTTTCCTCCTCGCCCCGTGGATCGCCCGCGCGGAGGTACGGGACCTGCGGGCGCCGGGCGCGGCGGCGGTTCCCCTGGCCGTGACGGCCGAAGGGGTCACGGCCCCGGTGCCGTACGGGAGCGAGGGCGGGTGCGACCGGGTTCCGGCGCTTCAGCTGACCTCGTCGGCGCGGATCGTCGAGGACCACGCCTTTCTGCTCGCGGACCTCGGTGAGCTGGTCCCGGCACATCTGACCTGGACCCCGGCGCCGGGCCCGGATGCGCGGGCCCGTTCGCCCCGCGAGGCGGCGGGGCCCCGGGGGCTGGCTGCCTGGGCCCGGTCCGCCTGTTCGCTGGCACCGCTGCGGCTCGCGGGCGTGCGCGCGGTCAACCGCTGGGAGTACGCGGTCCAGGCCCTGCCGGAGCGGGCGGGCACGGCGGTGTGGGTCTGCTCCCGGGCGGACACCTGGGAGGGGCCCGGCCGGACGACGATCGCCTTCGAACCCCCGGGCGCCCGCCCGCCGCAGCGGGTGGCGGCCCTCGGCGACTCGGCGCTGTGCAGCCGTTTCGGCCAGCACGTCCTGGCCGCCACCTCGTGGGTCTCGCCCTCGGGCACGCGCTACCTCCTGTCCGCGGGGAGCCGGCACGTCGGGAGCATCACGACCCGGGGCTCCACCACCACGACGACCAGGGGCCCCGCCCAGGCGGTCAGGTCCCCGAAGCCCGTCCTGGTCCGCGTCGAGGGCCGACTGCCCGACGGCTCTCCCCTGGAGGGCCTGGTCTCCGGCCAGCCCCCTGGCCCGGGACACTGACCGGCCGACCGGCACCGGCACCGGCACCGGCACCGGCACCGGCACCGGCACCGATGGACGCTCTCCGCCGGGGGACGCCCCACGGAGCCCGGTCGCCGAACTCCTGATGGCCTGATCGCTCCAGGCCACAGACCCCGGACCGACCGACGGCCCCGACCCAGCCCCAGCCCCAGGCCTCGTCCTGCTCCTGCTCCTGCTCCTGCTCCTGCTCCTGCTCCTGCTCCTGCTCCTGCTCCTGCTCCTGCTCCTGCGGGAGAACGAGGTCCGCGCGATCACGGACCGCTTCGGCCCGGAGGGCCCGGCACGGGATCACCCGCCCGACGTCAGGCCCTTTCCGGTCGGCGACCGAAGACAAAGAACAACGAACAGGAATTCGATCGCGGGTCGAATGCGGAAGCGGGCGACCGAGGGAAGCGCCCGTCCGGTGAATGGCCGAATCCCTGTTCCGTCCCCGTGGATCGGGCCGCGCATTTCACTCTCGACCCCGTCTCTTTCGACGGCGGAAGCCAGACCGTCGAGCTTTCCCGGAGCAGAGGACCGGACATGAGGAAATCCCGGTAGCCGTCCAGACCCAGGGCTATAGCAGCTCAGTGACCAGGGCGTTTCCCCTGTGATCGTCTCGTCCCGGACGCGGCCCCGCATCGGTCCGATAAGCAGGTTTGATCGTGGACTCATGGGGTCGGTGAAGTCGTCGCCCTAGCGTGTGAGGACACACGTCAGCCGTATCGGACTGACCGAAGGGGGCGAAATGAAGTTCGGGGTTTATCCGGCCTACATCGGCGGCCGGGACATCGTCGGTGACGATCCGCAGTACGTGCACACCGTCACCGCGCGTTCCCTCATCGAGGACACGTTCACCGGTCTGCGTCTCAAACAGGACCTCGACCGGGGTCTCGTCGATCCCGACACCGCCGGGGACAGCGTGGTCGGCGCCTGTGTCGTCGCCGACGAGGAGATGGCGGCGCTCGCCCTGGAGTCGGCCGCGCGGGCCGCCGACGAGTGGCGGCGGGTTCCCCTCGCCCGGCGCCTGGAGATCGGGCGGCGGATCGGGGAGCGGCTGCTCCAGCACCGGGAGCCGCTCGTCGAGATCCTGGTCGCGGAGGGAACACCCCGGTCCGCGGCCGAGGGGATGCTCACGGGAATCCCGTACACCAGCTGGAGCCGGGAGACCCTCGAATGGTGTGCCGAGCAGCTGGAGTTCCGGCGCCGGGACGGCGAGCGGGAAATGATCCTGCGCCGGATCCCCGACGGCGTCGTCTGCATCAATCCCCCGCAGAACGCGGCCACGGTGAACGCGCTGAACGGGCTCACCGCCCTGCTCGCCGGGAACACCGTCGTGGTCCGGGCACCCCGCGGGGTCGCGCTGAGCTGCATGTACGCGATGCGGGAGGTCGTCGCCCCGGTCCTGGAGGAGATGGGCGCGCCCGCCGGGACGGTCAACGCGTTCTGCGGACCGCCCGCGCTGGAGACCTGGCTGGCCAGTGAGCACGTCGACGACGTCCTCTACTTCGGCGGCAGCAAGAAGGGCCTGGAGTTCGAGGCCGACGCCGTCGCCGCGGGCAAGAAGCCCGTCCTCGAACTGGCGGGCAACGACTGCTGCGTGGTGTGGCACGACGCCGACCTCGACGCCGCCGTGGAGACCATCACCCAGTTCTTCCTGAACTCCGGCCAGATCTGCAACGTGCCCAACCAGGTCGTCGCCCACCCCGCCATCGCCGACGAGCTCGTCGAACGGCTCGTCGTCGCCACCCGGGAGATCAAGCCCGGCTACCCCGACGACCCCGAGGTGGTCCTCACCCCCGTCCTCGGGATCGACTGGTTCTACGGCTGCCTCGGCGAGGCGCTCGCCCGGGGCGCGAAGCTCGTCCACGGCGGGCGGCGGCTCGAAGTGGACGGCACGCCCTCGGAGACCGGGTTCTTCGTCGAGCCGAGCATCGTCCGCGTCGAAGGGCTCCGGGACGCCCGGTCGTTCTCCGTCGTCCGCGACGAGACCTTCTTCCCGCTGCTGCCGATCATCGTGCCCGAGGCGGGCGCCTCGGACGAGGACCTCCTGGAGGAGGTGCTGGCCTTCGTGAACTCCAACGCGTACGGGCTGCGCAACTCCGTCTGGACCCAGGACGCGCCGACGGCCGACCGGTTCCTCGAAGGCGTCACCAACGCGGGCAACCTCAAGATCAACGACTCGCACAGCGGCTTCCTGCCCTTCCTGCCCAACCAGGGCGGCCCCGGGCTCACCGGCGGCGCCTTCGGAGAGGCCAGCCACCCCATGCTGCGCACCACACGGCTCCAGGCCGTCAGCATCCTCCGCCCGGCCACCGACAAGGAGCCCACGTCATGACGACCCGCGTGCTGAAGGCCACGGTCCCGGCACCGGCCGCCGAGGTGGTCGAACGCCTCGCGGACGGCGGCGCGTTCCCCGCCCACGCCGAGGACGTCCGGTCGGTGTCCGACACCGGCGACGGCCACCAGGCGTGGGAGCTGGCCTTCCGGGGCGGCTCCGCCCGCTGGGTGCAGCGCACCGAGCGGACGGGCGACGGGCAGGCCCCGTACCGCATCGTTTTCGAGCAGGTCAGCGGGGACTTCCAGGAGTTCGGGGGCAGTTGGACGGTCACCGACGCCCCCGGCGGCAGCGAGATCGCCTTCCGGGTCGACTTCCGCACGAGCGTCCCCCACCTCGCCGGTGCGATCGACTCCGCCGTCGGCGTCGTCCTGGTCCGCACCGCCCATCGGGTCCTCTCCGCCGTCGCGGGCGGCGAGGTCCGAGTGACCGCCGGTGGCCACTGGCTGGGTGACCCGTCCGCGTACGTCCGGCAGCCCTGAGCACCCCCACAAGGAGAAGGACACCATGGAGAACGTCTGCATCATCGGAGCGGGCTGGTCGGGGCTCGCCTCCTGCCAGGTCCTGCACGAACGCGGCATCGACTTCGACTGCTACGAGGCCGGTTCCGAGGTCGGCGGCAACTGGCGCTACCAGAACGACAACGGGATGTCCTCGGGCTACCAGTCCCTGCACATCAACACGTCCAAGAAGCTGTCCGAGTACCGCGCCTACCCCATGCCGGCCGACTACCCGCACTACCCCGGCCACGCGCGGATCGCCCAGTACCTCGACGACTACGTGGACCACTTCGGCTTCCGCGGGTCGATCACCTTCCGCACCCTGGTCTCCCATGTGGAACCCGCCCAGGGCGGTGGCTGGAACGTGACGGTGCGCCACCGCGGGACCGGTGAGGAGACCACCCGCCACTACGGCTCGGTGATCGTGGCCAACGGCCACCACTGGAACCCCCGGGACCCCGAGCCCGCGTTCCCCGGCGCCGACACCTTCACCGGCACGCAGATCCACTCCCACCACTACCGGGTCCCCGACGAGTACGCGGGCAAGCGGGTCCTGGTCCTCGGCTTCGGCAACTCGGCGTCGGACATCGCGGTGGAGACCTCCGCCGTCTCCGAGCGCACCTTCCTGTCCGTGCGCACCGGCGGGTACGTGTTTCCCAAGTTCATGTTCGGGAAGCCCGGCGACGACATGATCAGCCCGTTCATCACCCGGGTGATGCCGCGCGCGACCCAGCGCTGGGTCATGGCCGCCCTGTTGCGGATGTCGATCGGGAAGGTCACCGACTTCGGTCTGCCGAAGCCGGAGGCCAAGCTGTTCGGCTCCCACCCGACCGTCTCGGAGACCCTGCTGCCGCGCCTCGGTCACGGCGGGCTCGCGGTCAAGCCGAACATCTCCCGCTTCGACGGCGGCACGGTGCACTTCACCGACGGCAGCAGCGAGGAGATCGACGCGGTCATCTACAGCACGGGCTACAAGGTCAGCTTCCCGTTCCTGGACGAGTCCGTGATCGCCCCCACCGACAACGACGTGTCCCTCTTCCACCGGGTGGCCGATCCGCACCACCCCGGGCTGTACTTCGTGGGTCTCTTCCAGCCCCTGGGCGCGACCACGGTCCTCGCCGAGGCCCAGTCGCACTGGGTGGCCGACCTGCTGCAGGGGAAGGCCGCGCTGCCCCCGAAGGAGACGATGCTGCGGGAGATCACCCGGTACAGGGAGAAGCTCGCCAAGCGGTACGTGACGTCCAAGCGCCACACCATGCAGGTGGACCACTACCCGTACCTGGCCGAACTGCGGGGTGCCCGGCGCGCGGGCGCCAAGCTGGCGCGCAAGGGGGGCGGGACGCCGGTCGCGGCGACGCCCGCCGCGCCGGAGGAGCTGTCGATCCGGATCGACGCCTCCCCCGAGACGGTCTGGGACCTCGTCAGCGATGTGACCCGGATCGGCGAGTGGAGCCCGGAGTGCCGTAGTTGCCGCTGGCGCGGGCGCGAGCGCGGGGTCGGTGCGCGCTTCATCGGGTTCAACCGGCGCGGCTGGGTCTGGTGGGTCACCTCCAACACGGTGGAGCAGTCGGAGCGGGGCAGGTCCTTCGCCTTCCACACCACCACCAACGGGGTGCGCTGGGGCTACCGGCTGGCGCCGGACGGCGCGGGCGGCACCCTGCTCACCGAGACGTGGGACGTCTCCGGGCAGAACGCGGGCCAGAGCAAGCGGACCGCGTCCTTCGCCAACTCGGTGCTCGGCGGCTTCGAGAACCACACGGAGGAACTGCGCGACGGCATCCGCGTCACGCTGGAGCGCGTCAAGGCCGCCGCCGAGGCGCTGGGCGGCGGTGCGCCGGTTCCGGTGCGCGGCGCGGAGGCGGCCCGTCCGGGTGTGCGGACCGCCGAGCCGGTGGAAGTGGAGACGGCCGCGTGAGCGTGGTCGTGACACTGGCGGAGGGCCATCTGCACTGCGTCTCCGTGGCGGAGTTCGCCGCCTGGCTGGAGGAGCACCACGAGGGCGCCGACGAGGTGTGGATCGCCCTGCCGAAGAAGGGCACGCCGGTGCCGTCGATCAGCCGGGACGAGGCCCTGGACGTCGCCCTGTGCTACGGCTGGATCGACGGCAAGGCCTACTCCGGGAACGTGCCGGAGGGCTGGTGGGCCCAGCGGTTCTCGCCCCGCAAGCGACGCAGCCCCTGGTCGAGGATCAACTGCGCCAAGGCCGAGAAGCTGATCGGGGCGGGCCGGATGCGGCCGTCCGGTCTCGCGCAGATCGAGCTGGCCAGGGCCGACGGCCGCTGGGACGCCGCGTACGCGCCGCAGAGCACGGCGGAGGTGCCGCCCGATCTGCGGGTGGCGCTCGACGCCTCGCCCGCCGCCGCGACCGCGTTCGAGGCGCTGAGCCGGAGCAACAGGTACCAGATCCTGCTCGACGTGGCGAAGGCGGTGCGGCCGGAGACCCGGGCGCGCAGGATCGCCGGGTACGTGGAGCGGCTGACGGCGGGCGATCCGCCGACCGGGCCCCGGAAGAGTCCGTGACGTCCGCGCTGCTCGGCCCGCGCGCGCCGGGGACGGCGGCGCGGGCGGTGACGGTGCGGCTGGTCGAGGCGGAGACCCTGGCCGACTGGGCCGGGCGGCTCGCTCCCCGGCTGCTCGACGCCGGGGAACTGCGGCGCGCGCAGGAGCTGCGGCGCCCGGGGGACCGGCGCAACCATCTGGTCGCCCGGGTGCTGCTGCGGACCCTCCTCGGTGATCTGCTGGGGCTCGCGCCGGAGGCGGTCCGCCTGGGACGGGACGTGTGCCCGTGCTGCGGCGGGCCGCACGGGCGTCCGGTGGTCCTGGGCGGGGGCGCTCACTTCTCCCTGTCGCACACCGGCCCGCTGGTGCTGCTGGGCATCGGTCCCGTGCCGCTCGGCGTGGACGTGGAGCGGGTGCCGGACGCGGCGACGGTCGCGGAGACGGCGTCGGCGCTGCACCCCCGGGAGGGGGCGGAACTGGCCGCCCTGGACGAGGCGTCGCGTCCGGTGGCCTTCGCCCGCGCGTGGACGCGCAAGGAGGCGTACCTCAAGGGCATCGGGACGGGCCTCGGTCGCTCGGCGGCCCTGGACTACCTGGGGACGGGGCCCGTTCCGGCGGCGGGACCGGACGGCTGGGCGCTGGCGGACGTGTCGGCTCCCGAGGGGTACGCCGCGGCAGTGGCGACCGCGCCGGACCGGTCCCGAGGCCCGTCCGGGGCCGTGCGCGACCGCCGGAGAACCGCCAACTCTCCTTGCCCCCAGTAGCATTCACCTCACAAACGGGCCCTATGGGGGGGCACGTCAGGGGGGACTGTTGTGATCAGAGTGCTGCTCGCGGACGACATGGTGATGCTCCGCCGGGCCTTGGTCTCGCTCCTCGAACTGGAGGAGGACCTGGAGGTGGTGGGCGAGGCGGGGAACGGTGACCAGGTGCTGCCCGTCGCCCTGGAGGCCCGGCCGGACGTCGCCGTACTGGACATCGACATGCCCGGCATCGACGGCATCCGGGCCGCGGAACTGCTCAGCCGGGAGCTTCCCGCCTGCCGGACGATCATCCTGACCAGTCTGGGCAGGCCGGGGAACCTGCGCCGGGCGCTGGAGGCCAGGGTGTCCGGGTTCCTGCTGAAGGACACCGACCCCACCCGGCTGGCCGCCGCGATCCGTCAGGTGGTCGCGGGGGAACAGGTCGTGGACCCGCAGTTGGCGCTGGCCACGCTCCAGGCGGGGAGCAGTCCGCTGAGCGCCCGGGAGAACGAGGTGCTGCGGCTGGCGGCCCGGGGCATGGACGCTCCGGAGATCGCCACGAAGCTGTTCCTGTCCGCGGGGACCGTCCGCAACTACCTGACCACGGTGGTGACCAAGCTCAACGCCCGCAACCGCATGGACGCCGTACGGATCGCGCGGGACGCCGGCTGGCTGTGAGACCGGACCGGCCGGGCCGAGCGGGCCGAAGATCCGCTCGGTGACCAGCAGGCCGTCCAGGTCCGCCCGGCGCAGGGAGCCCTCGGGCAGGCTCTTGAGGCGGCTGGTGACGAGGTCGGAGAGCAGACCCGCCCTGCTGCCCTCGGTACGCACGTGCCGCACGGCGGTCCGGCGCCGCCGCAGTTCCGCCTCCTGGGCGACGAGGGTCTCTTCCAGCCCTCGCAGGACGTCCGCGATGCCGTCGTCGCTGTCGGCGCCGGTGGGGGCCGTGTCGGCGAAGGCGTCACGGATGTCGTCCAGGGCGATCCCGGCGTCGGCCGTCCTGCGGATCCACAGCAGCCGGATCATGTCCTCGTAGCCGTAGCGGCGGCGGCCGTCGGCGCCCCGCACGGGCTCGGGGAGCAGGCCGATCCCGTGGTAGTGACGGATCGCCCGCGGGGTGGTGCCGGCGAAGGCCGCCGCGTCACCGATCTTGACCTGGCGCGGCGGGACGAAGGGGCGAGTGCATGGGCGGGTGCCTTCCTCGGTGGGGCGGGACGTGAGTCCACCGGACCACATACCGCTACGGAAGGTGCAACCCGAGCCGCTCCCCCGGGCACCCGCGCCAGGAGGGACATCCCTCGTCACCGCCTAGGCCGGAACCTGCGGCATCTGTCGGCGGACCGTCCCGTGGCAGCCCCACGCCCCCGCCCGGCAGAACGCCGTCAGGCGGTGGGGCCGGGGTTCCGGGGGGTGTCGGTGGCCGGGCGGAGCGGGAGTTCGGCGACGAGTTCGAACCAGCCGTCCTGGCGTACGCTCCAGCCGAGCCGTCCGTCGAGCGCCTCGGCGCGGATGGTCAGGCTGCGCAGGCCGACACCACCCGTGGCGCCCGAGCGGTCGCTGTCGTAGTGGGCGGTGTCCGTCTCGCTCAGACCGTCGTTGGCGATGGAGAACCGGACGGTGCTCTCGTCCGCGTAGGCCGTGATCGTGCAGTTCTGCGCCTTGCTGTGGCGCAGCAGGTTGGTGACGCCCTCGCGCAGCACGGTGGCGAGGACGGTGTCCACGGTGGCGTGCAGCGGGGTCTCGGTGACCTGGATGTCGGTGCGGATGCCCACCGCGCGCAGCAGCGAGGCGGCGGACGCCACCTCCCGGTTCAGGGCCATCTGGACGTAGCTGCTGGCCACGGACCGGACGTCGGTGAGCGCCTGCCGGGCGGTCTGGACGATCTCGGTGAGTTCCATCTCGGCGCGCTCCGGCTGGACCCGGATGAGCCGGTGGGCGAGTTCGCACTTCAGGGTGATGGTGGAGAGGCTGAAGCCGAGCAGGTCGTGCAGGTCGCGGGCGAAGCGGAGACGTTCCTGCGTCACGGCGAGCCGGACCAGTTCCTCGCGGGCCATCTGTACTTCGCGGACCAGTCCGGAGAGGCGGCTGAGGCCGTACACGACCAGTCCGGTCAGGACGGTGGCCAGGCTGTTGTAGGCGAGGTGGCCCATTCCGTAGCCCACGGCGAACTGGACGAAGCCGGTGGCGACGACGACCCCGGCGAAGACCGTCCATCCCCAGGCCGACCGCAGGACGAGCAGGGCGGAGGCGGCGAGGAAGCCCGGCATCCCGAGCCAGGCGGCCCCGAACAGGGTGAAGGGGGCGAAGGTGAGCACCGCCTGGAGCGCCAGGGTCAGGGCGCGGTGGCGGGCCGCTCTGGGTATCCACAAGGGGAACGAATGGTTCAGCTGGATGAACAGCAGGGTGAGCATCAGAGCGCCGCAGAGGGCCAGTTGACCCGCCCCCATCCCCGCGCCGACCGCGTAGGTCAGGCCCACCGCGAAGAAGCAGAGGATGACGACGAGCGTGATCGTACCGGCGACCTTCGGCGCCAGATCACCTCCCTCGACGGGACGGTGAGTGCGAACAATGTCTGGACCGGCGGGCCGAGACCATCCCACAGGAGCCCCCTACTCGACTTCGGTGCCGCACGGAAGTGGAGTGCAGCATAGACGGAGCCGGGGGTGTTCGGTATTTTTCGTTCAGGGGTATCTCGTACCGGTTCGGCCGTGATCGGCGGAAGGTGCCCCGCCGGGCAGTGCGGCCAGCACGAACTCCCCCACGCCCGACTCCGCGCGCCAGTCGAGGCCGAAGGCTCGGGCGGAGGTCGCGGTGTCGCCGAAGGCCAGCGCGCACGGTCCGATGCCCATGGCCGTGGAGACCAGATAGAGCGTCTGCTGGAGGGCGCCGACCTCCTTGAGCAGCGCGCTGTAGGCGATGCCCGGGTAGGCGGCGCTGATCCGCCGGAAGCGGGCCGTCATGCTGATCAGGACGGGGGGTTCCGCGCTCAGGCCCGCGGTGGCGCCCGCCTCGCCGAGCAGGGCGTCCACCAGGGCGGGCCGGGCGCCCAGCGGGTGGAGGGCGTGGGCCGCCGGGTCGTAGTGGTAGGAGCCGCGCGGGAGTTCGGCGGAGCCGACCACGGTGACGTACAGCTCCAGCGGGTAGACGGAGCCGACGCTCGGGTAGGGCCGTCCGCCGGCCGGGCGGGCGCGGGCCGCGCGGTACAGCAGCTCGCCCAACTGGGCCAGGGAGAGGGGCAGTCCGTCGTCCGCGCGGACCGAGCGGCGGGCTTCGAGCGCGGTGGTCAGACGGGGGTCGGTGGCGAGGACCCGGTCGAGGTCGGGCACCGGCAGCGGTGTGCCGCCGCCGTCCCGGCGGCGCTCCCCCGGGTCGCCCGGTTCCTCGGCGGACCTGCGGGCCAGGCCGAGCGGTTCGTCGTGGAGTCCGGGCCTGCTGCGGTTGTGCAGCATCAGTTCGCGCGGCGACCAGTGCTCCAGTGCGGGGTCCCGGTCCTCGGCGAAGGAGTGGCCCTCGTCGGGGCCTTCGGCGCCGGGGACCAGCATCCCGGACGCCTCCAGATAGCCGACCGCCTTGCGCACCACCTCCAGCGGGATGTCGAGGAGCCGGGCCGTGTCACGGACGGAGGCGGGCCGGACGTAGCAGCTGACCAGCCACATGGCCTGGGGGGTGTGCAGCACCACCCGGTGGGTGCTGAGCGGGGATTCGAGGACCATGTCCCCGGTGCCGGCGCGCAGGGTGGCGAACCGGGACAGCCGGTGCGTGGTCTCCGGGGCGGGCATACGGGGGGTGAAGCGGGCCTCGCGCACGATCGGGACCACCGAGAGCTGCTCGGTGCCGTCGGTCAGGGCGAGGGTGCGGATCACGGCCTGGCGGACCGCGTCGAGAGTGGAGCGCAGGGCGGCTCGGCGCGGATCGCGGGAGACGGTGCCGGTCGCGCTGAAGCCGGGCAGGACGTTGTCCAGCGACACCGGGCCGTACGTCATGCGTTCGAGCGCCCGGTGGACGACCGGGTCGGACATCGGCAGCCGGATGTCCTCCCAGAGGGTGCTGACCAGGCCGGTCCCGGCTTCGTCCGCCGCCGTCCGCACCTTGGTGTCCTCGCGGAGCGACCAGAGCTCGATCAGGCGGGTGTCCCGCGGCGCGGGCGGGGCGGAAGACTTCATGGCGGGGACCTCACGGATGCTACGGCGACGGTGTCACAGGAAGAGGGGGACCGGGTTGAGGTCCTCGTATCGGGTGGGGGCGGCCAGGCGGCCCAGGCGTACCGGGACGTCGTAGAGGCGGCCGGGGGCGAAGCGGGCCCAGAAGGTGCGCAGTCCGGGCACGATCACCTTGACGACGGGCAGTCCCACGTCCGCTCTGGTCTGGTCGAGGACCAGCAGTTCGCTGCCGAGGCCGCGGGCCAGTTCCTCGGCCGCCGCCACGTCGGCCGCGAGGTCGGCGCGGGGGGTGTACGGGAAGTCGGCGGCGGTGCGGGGCGGGCCGCCGGGGACCAGATAGGGCTGGTTGTCGGTGGTGGCGGTCTGCCACCAGTACAGCGGGACGGGTTCGTCGCAGGTGTAGCCGTCGCCGTCGGCGGTGGCGGCGACGACCGGCGGCAGCATCTGGTTGACCTCGGCCACGGCCCGCCGCAGCGCCACCCGGGGGTCGAAGTGGGCGCCGAAGCCGAGGGTGATGTCCTGGGCCGGTTTGTCGGTGCGCCGGGAGAGCGCGGCGAACACGGGGATGCCGAGGTCGCTGGTCAGGTCGAGGACCCACAGTTCGCGGTCGAGGCCGAGGTGGGCCCTGCGTATCTCCTCGATCCAGGGGTCGTCGAAGGAGGCGAGGTCGACGCCGGGCTGACGGGTGCGGTTGTACCACCACAGGGCGACGGCGTCGCGTTCGACGAGTTCCAGGAAGCCCTGGACGATGGCGTCCTCGCGGGAGCTGCCCGCGGCCGTGCCGTTGGAGTGGGCCGAGAAGGAGCCCGTGGGGCAGGGGGCGTCGTAGTAGAGCATGGACGTGGGCAGCAGCCGGTGGCGGCCCGCGGTCAGGGACCACACGGGGGTCCAGTCGACCGGGGTGTCCTCCTCGAAGGGCGTGCAGATCCGGTGGGCCGGGGCGTGTTCGGCGTTCCAGACCTCCCGGCCGACGAACTGGCGCGGGTGGAAGAGCTGGACGGTGTCGGGGTGGACGGCGCGGTCGGCGACCTCGCGGTAGGTGGCTCTCAGGGTGGGTTCGTCGCCCTGGCGGTAGCCGCTGTGCCGTTCGACGGCCTCGCACAGGGCGCTGACCCGGGCCTGGAGGGGGGTGGTGCCCTTGCCGGAGCTGTGGCTGCGCAGCCCGGCGCGCACCGCGGCGAGTCCGGTCGCCGAGGAGGCCGGGTTGTGCCCGGAGTGGTAGCAGTTGAGGAAGCCGGGGTCGCGCCGGTCGCGGCGGACCTCCTTGACCACGCCGGTCAGTTCGTCGACGAGGTGTCCGTACCGTTCCAGCATCTCCTCGGGGGTCAGTGAGCGTTCGCCGGTGCCGGTGGCGGACTTGGGGCGGCTGGTCGGGCGGACGGGCGCCCAGATGCGGCGGGCCGTCACGCCGGGGTCGCCGCAGGACGGGCACTGGGGGCGGGGGCGCACGGGGTGGTGGCGGCCCGCGAGGGTCAGGGTGTCCATGGTCCACAGGGCGTTCTGGCCCGGGTGGCGGTGGCCCGCCATCCATTTGACGGCTTCGAGGCAGGCGAGGTGGAGTCCGACGGCGCGGCCCGCCGCCAGGCTGGAGGGCGGGACGCTGACGGGGCGGCCGAGGGCCCGGCCGAGGTACGCCTCCGCGGGGCGGTTGCGGCGCAGCGGTTCGGCCAGGCAGTGCCAGCAGGGGCCGTCGCCGGGCTGGAACACCGGTCCGATCCAGGGCTGTTCACCGCTCAGGCGGACGGGCAGCCAGGGGGTGCCCGTGGCGCGGTACGCGGCGTCCAGTTCGGCCAGCGCGGGGTCGAGGTAGGTGTCGCACAGGACGAGCGCCAGGCCGGGCGTCCCGCTCCCCTGGCCGGGCCGGTGGACCCGCAGTCCGGCGGAGCCCAGCGCGGCGAGGAGTTCCTCGGCGCCGGCGCCCGCTTCGCTGCCGCGTCCGGTGGCGGCGACGGTTCCGCTGCCGGTGCGGCGGGCGGCCTCGTCGCCGTCCACTCCGGCGAGTTCCCAGAAGGCCTCGCCCGCGGTGCTCGCGGCGGGGGCGCCGGGGGCGCGGTGGGTGAGGAGTCCGGAGCCCAGCAGCCGGGTGACGACCTGTCTGACCTGGTCGGCGGGGAGGGTACCGGCGTCGGCGACGAGCCGGTCGAGGGTGCGGGTGCCGTCGAGCAGGGGGGCCAGGGTGGTGACGCAGGATCCGCGCAGCGCGGTGACTCCGCGTTCGGAGATGAGGAACACGCCTTCTCCCGGGACGACTTCGGCCTTCAGATGCGCCTTGAATCCGAGTCCGTGCGTGGTGCCCTGGCGCTGTGCCACCGATTCCTCCTCTGGTGTGCGGCCTGTGGACCTTGCTCGGGTGCGTGTCGTGCGGTGTCCGTGCGGTGTCCGTGCCGTGCGCTGGGGTGTGCGGGGGTGCGTGTGCCCTGTCGTGCCGTGCGTGGCGCGAAGAGGTGCGTGTGCCGTGCGTGCTGTGTGCCGTACGTGCTGTGCGGGTCGTACGGGGTGGACTACTCGGCGAGCGGGTCGGCCGGGGTCCAGCAGATGCAGGTGCCGGGCTGGTACGGCTCGGTGCCCGCCCCGGAGAAGTCCTCGATGACCAGGTCCTCGGCTATGGCGGTGACGGCGGTGGCGATGTCGAGGTTCATGTCGGCCCTTCCCGATGGGTTTCGGCTTGCTGACGAGAAAGAGTCTGCTGTGCCGGGGGAAGGGCCGACAGTGCCTGTGTCACCGGGCCGACATGAAGTTCTCATGGTCATCTTCCGAGGGCGTCACCCCCCTTCCGACGGAGCCGGGGAGTCCGCCATCCCGGCGGTGAGGGTGCTGCCGTCGAGGGGGTCGATCAGCAGGAACGAGCCGGTGCGCCGGAAGTCCTCGTAACCGTCCAGGGCGACCGGTGCGGCGGTGCGGACCGTGATCCGTCCGATGTCGTTGACGCCGAGGCGGTCGGGTCCCGGACGCTCGGAGAGGTCCTGCATGTCGAGCCGCGAGGAGATCTCCGCGACCACCGCCCGGACGGTACGGGTGGCGTGCCGCAGCAGCACCTGCCGGCCGACGTGGAGCGGCTGCTCGCCGAGGTGGCAGACGGTGGCCGTGAACCGGCGGACGGGGTGCGGCGCGGTGGCCGCCGGGGCCAGCAGGTCGCCCCGGGCGATGTCGAGGTCGTCGGCCAGGCGCACGGTCACCGACTGGGGTGCCCAGGCGGTGTCGGTGCCGGTCCCGTCGAGGGTGTCGATGCCCACGACGGTGCTGACCGCACCGGACGGCAGGGCCGTGACCCGCTCGCCGACCCGGAGCACCCCGGAGGTGATCTGGCCCGCGTAGCCCCGGTAGTCGGGGTGGGCGGCGGTGCCCGGCCGGATGACGTACTGGACGGGCAGGCGGGCCGACTCGGTGCGCGGGTCGGCGCCCACCGGGACCGACTCCAGGTGTTCGAGGACCGTGGGTCCCGCGTACCAGTCCATGCGCTCGGAGGGGCGCACCACGTTGTCCCCGGCGAGGGCCGAGATCGGGATGGCGGTCACCCGGTCGACGCCGAGGGCGGCGGCGCACTCGGCGAACGAGGCGGCGGTCCGGGCGAAGACCTCCTCCGAGCAGTCCACCAGGTCCATCTTGTTGACCACCAGGGTCACATGGCGGATGCGCAGGAGGGCGGCGACGGCGAGGTGTCTGCGGGTCTGCTCGACGACTCCGTTGCGGGCGTCGACGAGGACGAGCGCGAGGTCGGCGGTGGAGGCGCCGGTGACCATGTTGCGGGTGTACTGCACATGGCCGGGGGTGTCGGCGAGGATGAAGCGGCGGCGGGCGGTGGCGAAGTAGCGGTAGGCGACGTCGATGGTGATGCCCTGCTCGCGTTCGGCCCGCAGGCCGTCGGTGAGCAGTGCCAGGTCGGGTGCCTCCTGGCCGCGTTTCCTGGAGGCGTGCTCGACGGCCTCCAGCTGGTCGGCGAGGACGGACTTGGAGTCGTGGAGGAGCCGTCCGACCAGGGTGGACTTGCCGTCGTCGACGGAACCGGCGGTGGCGAACCGCAGGGTGTCCACCGCGGTGCCCGGACCGTACGGCGCGTGGGGCGGCGCGGAGTTCAGCGCATCGGTGATGTTCACGGCTAGAAGTACCCTTCGCGTTTGCGGTCTTCCATGGCGGCTTCCGAGAGCTTGTCGTCGGCGCGGGTGGCGCCGCGTTCGGTGAGCCGTGAGGCGGCGATCTCGGTGATCACGGCCTCCACGGTGGTGGCGGCGGACTCCACCGCTCCGGTGCAGGACATGTCGCCGACCGTGCGGTAGCGGACCAGGCGGGTCTCCAGCCGTTCGGCGGCGCGCGGGCCGCCCCACTCTCCGGGTGCCAGCCACATGCCGTCGCGGGCGAAGACCTCGCGGTGGTGGGCGTAGTAGATCTCCGGGAGGTCGATCGCCTCGCGCTGGATGTACTGCCAGACGTCCAGTTCGGTCCAGTTGGAGAGCGGGAAGACCCGGACGTGCTCGCCGGGGGCGTGGCGGCCGTTGTAGAGCGACCACAGCTCGGGGCGCTGGCGGCGCGGGTCCCAGGCGCCGAACTCGTCGCGCAGCGAGAACACCCGCTCCTTGGCGCGGGCCTTCTCCTCGTCGCGCCGCCCGCCGCCGAAGACGGCGTCGTAGCGGCCGGTGGTGATGGCGTCGAGCAGGGGGACGGTCTGGAGCGGGTTGCGGGTGCCGTCGGGGCGTTCGCGCAGTCGGCCGTCGTCGATGAAGTCCTGCACCCGGGCGACGTGCAGCCGCAGCCCGTGCTCGGCGACCACCCGGTCGCGGTAGGCGAGGACCTCGGGGAAGTTGTGCCCGGTGTCCACGTGCAGCAGGGCGAAGGGCAGCGGCGCGGGCCGGAAGGCCTTCAGCGCCAGGTGCAGCATGACGATGGAGTCCTTGCCGCCGGAGAAGAGGATCACCGGCCGCTCGAACTCCCCCGCCACCTCGCGGAAGATGTGCACGGCCTCGGACTCGACGGCGTCGAGGTGGGAGAGGCCGTAGGCGTCCCGGGGGCGGACGGCGGACGGCGGTGCGGCGGGCGCGGCCGTCCCGGTGACGGTCGTGGCGGTCATGCCAGCCCCCTTTCGGCCAGCAGGGCGAGCAGCTCCTGCGCGGACTCGGTGACGGTCTGGGTGTGCGAGGCGATCCGCAGGTCGGGTGCGAGCGGCTCCTCGTAGGGGTCGTCGACGCCGGTCAGGCCGCTGATCTCGCCGGCCGCCTGGCGGGCGTAGAGGCCCTTGACGTCGCGGCGGGCGCAGACCGAGAGGGGGGCGGCCACATGGACCTCCAGGAAGTCGGTGCCGCTGCCCCGGTGCCAGGAGCGCACCAGGTCGCGGGCGTCGGCGTAGGGGGCGATGACGGGGACGAGGACGGTGACGCCGTTGCGGGCGAGCACCTGGGCGACCCGGCCGATGCGTTCGACGTTGCTGCGCCGGTCGCCGCGGGAGTAGCCGAGGCCGGAGGAGAACGTCTGGCGCAGTTCGTCGCCGTCGAGGACCTCCACGCGGCGGCCGCGTGAGCGCAGGATCTCGGCGGCGGCGTACGCGACGGTGGTCTTGCCCGCGCTGGGCAGGCCGGTCAGCCAGACCGTCGATCCCGGGTAGCAGGCGCAGTGGACGAAGGGGGCCGCGAGATCCTGCCCGGGGGCGGCGGCCGTCAGGACGGTCACATCAAGCTCCATTCTCGGACCGCGGCCGCCAGCAGGCGCTGGGCCCGCCGGAATTCGTCCGCGTGCAGGTGTTCGTCTGGGGTGTGGTCGAGCTTCGCGTCGCCGGGCCCGTAGGCGACCATGGGGACGCCGTGCCAGGTGGTGGCGAGGGTGTTCATGTCGCTGCTGCCCTTCTTCATCAGGTACCGGGGGGTGACTCCTCCGGCCCTGAAGGCCCGTTGGAAGGCCTTGACCAGGGGGCTGGTGCGGCCGGTGCTCACTCCGGGGGTGGCCCGCAGGACCTCGAAGCGCACCGGGTCGGCGGCGAGTGCCCGCAGGGCCTCCACCGTCTCGGTGACGTCCAGGCCAGGGGGGACGCGGACGTCCACCACGGCCTCGCCCGCCTGGGTGTCGCCCTGGTTGAGCGCCCGGACGCCGAGGACGGCGGTCAGCGCGTCCGGGTGCAGTCCGGCCACCGCCGCGGGCAGTCCGGCGAGCACCTCCACCATGCGGTCCCCGGCGGTGCGGACGCCTTCGCCCGCGGTGTGTCCGGTGGGTTCCCGCACGCTGTAGCGGATCTTGACGAGGCCGTAGTAGCCGAGGGTGAGGGCTTCGGCGCCGCTGGGTTCGCCCACGATCACCGCGTCGGCGACGGGCTGGGCGTCGCGGACGTGGAAGGCTCCGGCGCCGGTGATCTCCTCCTCGACCGCGCCGACGACACGGACCTCGACGCCCTCGGGCGGGTCGAACGCGGCCAGGGTCTGGAGGAAGGCGACCAGGCTGCCCTTGGCGTCCACCGAGCCGCGTCCGGAGAGCACTTCGCCGTCCCAGCGGGCCGGCCAGCGGTGCGGGACGGTGTCCAGGTGTCCGAGCATCAGCAGCCGCCGGGGGCCCGCCCCCTTGGTGGCGACCAGGTTGTTCGCGGCGTCGATCTCGGCCTTGATGCCGTTCTCCTCGCACCACCCGGCGAGGAACTCCGCGATCTCGCGTTCGTCGCGGGAGACCGAGGACAACTCGACGGTACGGGCGAGCAGTTCGAGGTCGGCGGCGGGGGCGGGGGCCCGCCAGAACCAGGTGGCTCCCGCGGCGGACAGGGTGTGCGGGCCGGTGATGGCGGTGTCGGAGGTGCCCTTCAGGGCGATCTCGGCCGCTCTGACCTTCTGCCGCATCCTGCCCTTGGCGTAGCGCCGTCCCTCGCCCTCGGTGAGGTGGCGCAGGCTGCTGGTGGGGTCGGCGGGGTCCGTGAGCAGTCCCGCGGTGCCGGTGACCAGGCGCAGGTGGTCGGCGTCCAGGGCCAGGGCCGCCTCGGCGGCGAGCACGTCGGCGTCCACGTTGAGCGGGGTGCCGCCGTCGGCGTCGGCGACCGGCGGGGAGAGGCAGACCACGTCGAAGGTGGCCAGGAGGCCGCTGAGCCGGGGCACGTCCACGGAGCTGACGGTGCCCGCGCGGTGGTCGCGGACCAGTCGGGTCCTTCCTTCCTCCTGGATGCGCAGCGGGCCGTTGGCGGTGGCCTTGACCAGGGCGCCGGTGCGTGCGACGGCGGCGAAGACGGACAGTCCGCGGCTGGTCAGCTCCTCCTCCACCAGGGGGAGGGTGACCTCCTCGTACGCGGCGACGATGTGCCGCATCTCCTCCGGCGGGCAGTAGCGGATCTCGTCGCCGGTGCGGGACACCAGGGTGCGGATCTCGCGGCCGGTGCGCCGGTAGTGCTCGGCGATCCCGGCCGCTCCCCCGGCGATGACGAGCAGCCGGGCGCCGCGTCGGCTGAGTTCGAGCAGCTCGTCGAAGACCTTGCTGTGGAGCAGAGTGGCGCTGCCCAGCTTGACCACGTAGAGCGCGGCCTCGCGTGAACTGGCGACTTCCCCGAGGACTTGCATGAACGGGACTCCTTCGGATGTGGGCGGTGGGCGGGCGGACCGGTGGTGCGGTGGTCACGGGGCCCGGCGGGCGGGGGCGTACGGGCTGAGCCGATTCGCCACGGGCGGGGGCGTGCGGGTGGGGCCGGGGCTCCGGGACCGCGGCGCCCTGAGGGGCGGGTCCCGGGTGCGTACGGGTGGGGGCCGGGCGCGGTGGGGACGCGTACGGACCGGGGCGTACGGGAGGGGTGTCCCGTACGGGCGGGGGATTCCCGTACGGGACGGCTCGGGGGCGGCCGGTGCGGCAGCCGGGTGCGGGGTGACGGGTGTGGGGCGGGCGGTATGGGGCGCGGCAGGCCTGGTGCGGCAGCCGGTGGGGCGGGCGGTACGGGCGGCAGGTGTCGGGCGGGGGGCCGGGTCAGCCGATGCCCCGGGTGTTGCCGCCGTCCGCGACCAGCACCCCGCCGGTGACGTACCCGGCCTGTTCGCTGGCGAGGAAGGCGACCAGGGCGCCCAGGTCCTCGGCGCGGCCGATCCGGCCGAGCGGGATCCCGGCGGCCACCTCGGCCAGCCGCTCCTCCACCTTCTCCCCGTACTGCACGTCGAGGATCGGGGTGCGGTGGAAGCCCGGCGCGAGCACGTTCACGGTCACTCCGGCCGGGCCGAAGGCGTGGACGAGCCCCTTGGCGAAACCGAGGACGCCGAGCCGGGCCACCGAGGACAGTCCGCTGCCCGGATGGGGCTGGCGCACCGACTCCGAGGTGAGCATCACGATCCGGCCCCAGCCGGCCTCCCGCAGGTACGGGGCGGCGGCCAGCGACAGCGACACGTGGGGCAGCAGGTTCTCGTTGACCGCCGCCCGGTACTCGGCGACCGCGAAGTCCTCCACGGGGCCGAAGGGCACCCCGCCGGAGTTGGTGACCACCACGTGCAGGGCCCCGAACTCCTCGGCGGTGCGCCGCACCCAGGCCGCGGCGGCGTCCTCGTCGCGCAGGTCCACCACGGTGCTCAGCACCCGGCCGGGCCCGGATCCGTCCACCTCCCGGTGGGCGCGGGCCAGCCGCTCGGGGTCCCGGCCGCAGAGCGACACGTCGGCGCCCTCCGAGGCCAGGACGCGGGCCACCGCGAGGCCGATCCCGCTGCTGGAGGCCGCGACGAGCGCGGCCCGTCCGGTGAGTCCCAGGTCCACCGCCCTCACCCCGCGAGGGCGGTGCGGACGGGGGCCAGCGGGTAGCCGTAGCGGGAGAGCAGGGGGGCCGCCGCCGCCGTGGCCGCCGCGATGGCGGTGCCCGGCAGCGCCGTGCGCCACCGCTCGTCGGGCCGGATGTGGGTGACGCCCCGGCGCAGCCGGTCGGGGTTGCCGGTGACGGTGTGGTTGGCGCCGAGCGGTACGCGTCCCAGGGCGTCCACCGGGGACTCGTCGTCGAGCCCGGCGAAGCGGAGCACCCGGGCCGTGACCTCGCGCGGATCGCGGGACAGGTCCTCGTGGCGGACCCGGAGGTAGCGTCCGCCCGCCGTGCGGCCGACGAGTTCGGAGGCGAGGTTGAAGGCGGTCCAGTAACCGCTGCTGCGGGCCGGGGACATGGGGTCGATGTACTCCTTGGCGCTGCGGTAGGACAGGGCCGTGGCCCGGGGGTCCCGCACGATGTGCAGCACCCGGACGTCCAGGTCGCGGCGGCCGAGGAGGGCCGCCGCCTCCGCCGGGTACTTCGAGCCGTCCACGATCAGCCGGTCGGCGCCGAGGGCGGCCACCCTCCGGTAGACGGCGGCCGACCGGTCGAGGAGTTCGTCCACGCCGGGGGGCGCGGGCCGTTCGCCGCGGGCCTCGGCGAGCCGGGCCGGGGTGTGGCGGGTGCGCAGCAGGGCGTGCTGGAGGGTGGTCGTGCGGTGCGCGACGGCCTCGACGGAGCCCTCGGGCAGCTCCGCGAGGACCTCGGACCAGAGCGGGCAGGAGCGGACCGGCTCGCCGCAGCCGCAGCTGGTGTTGGTGCCGGCGCCCAGGACGCCGTTGCGCCAGAGGTAGTGGAGTTCGCCGACGTGCCGGACGCCGGGGATCTCGTTGAGGACGTTGCCGAGCAGGGTGCTGCCGCTGCGCATCCATCCGGTGATGTAGAGGACGCGCGGCGGGCGGTCCGTCGGAGAGGGGCCGGTCATGGTGGGGGTCCCTTCGTGGTGCCGTCGGCGCGGTCGGCCGCCGGTGCCGTCGGCGCGGTCGGCCGCGCCGGGTGGCGGGTCGGTCGCGCGTCAGCCGCTGGTCAGCAGCAGGAAGTGCTGGGGCAGGTGGACGGCGAGGCCGATGCGGCTGCTCGCCTCGACGGCGTCGGAGCCGCCGGGGCCCGCGCCCCGGCGCAGGGTCAGCGAGGCCACGCCCGGGACGAGCAGGGTGACGGCGGCCCGGAAGTCGCCGAGCAGGACCTGGCCGCGCGGGATCATGCGGGTGCGCGAGACGGTGATGCCGGCGGCGCCCAGCTGGCCGAGCACTCCGGTCCTGACCAGCTCCCAGTAGGTGAAGGGGTGGACGACGATCCCGTCGCAGGAGCCGCCGGTCTCCTCGACCTCGGCCGCGGCCTCGGTGATGGAGGCGTAGACGTCCTCGCCGAGCTGTCCCCGGCGGATCTGCGGGAGGTTCAGGAGGCCGCTGATCGCCTTGTCGGCGCTGCCGTGCAGCAGGGTCTCGTTCTCGACGACGGAGAGGCGGACCAGGACCCGGTAGTCGATGAAGGAGGCGAGCAGCGCGGGCTGGTCCAGGAGGCCGTCGGGCAGCGGCACGCGCACGGTCAGGTCGGTGAGCTCGGCCCGCTCAAGGCGCGGGGCGAACGCGCCCTCGGGGGTGGCCTGGTAGGAGGTTCCGGCGGCGGCCAGCTTCGCGGCGGGCGGCTCGTGCACGAAGGTCACCGGCGCGTCGGCCACCGAGGCGGTCTTGAGCAGGTGGCGTACGGCGTAGCGCGGCCGGGTCGCGAACAGCGGGAAGACGGCCGGGAGATGGGCCTGGAAGGGCACCGTGTGGTCCTGGTCCGCGTCGGCGGCGCGGACCGACCAGGCGAACTCCTCGCCGGGGCTGCGGGTGGTGAGCGCCGGGTCGGCGAACTGTATCTGGACTCCCTGCTGCACTGCGGGACCGGCGGTGGCTGCGAGCATGACGTCTCTCCTCGGGTTCCGTGAAATCGCTCTTCGGTCATTCACATTAGACAGCCGGGAGAATTGCGGGGAGGAAATTCGATGGCGCGTGTTTATGAATCGAATAAGGCGGGCTGATTCCCCGTTCTTGAACAGCGCATACCGACGGCATGACGATGTCACATGCGGTCCGTGAGCCCATCCGTGGCGGCGGCGAAACCCCCGGATCTACGCTTCATCCAAGACCTCGCGGAACACTCGGCAAGGAACACGCGACACCGGATCGCGGAAGACGGAACGTCCCCGACGATGTAGGTGGGAGTATGCATCACGACTTGCAGATCAACAGGCTGAGGACGCTGGTCGCCGTGGTCGAACTCGGTGGTTTCCGGCGGGCGGCGGAGTCCCTGCACATCACTCAGCCCGCGGTCAGCCAGCAGATACGACAGCTGAGCGGTCTCATCAGAAGTCCCGTGTTCGCCTCCACGGGACGCAACCTGCGGCTCAGTCCACGGGGCGAGGAACTCCTCAGGTACGCCCGCCGGATGGTGGCGCTGAACGACGAGGCGGTCGACCGGTTCATCCCGCAGGCGGGCCACGTCATGCTCTCGGTGGGCGTGTCGAGCCAGCTCGGGGAGGTGCTGCCGGAGTTCCTCCGGGTGCTGAACCGGGGGATGCCCCAGGTCCAGCTGAGCGTACGGACCGGTTCGAGCGAGGAGTTGGCGGCGCAGCTCACCGGCGGCCAGCTCGACGCGGCGCTGCTGCTCCAGGCCGAGCCGACCGGGCCCGGCACGGACAGCGTCGAACTGGGCAGGATGCGGCTGGCCTGGTTCGGCCGGCCTGCCCACGGCGAGCGGGAGGCGGTGCCGCTGGCGCTCTTCCCCGAGCCGTGCACCCTGCGCGGACGGGTCCGCGACGCCCTCGACGCCGCGGGCATCGCCTGGCGGGTCTCGTACGAGAGCGAGGAGCTGATCGGGCTGCGGTCGGCCGCCAAGGCGGGCCTCGGCATGACGTGCCTGGTCGCCAACGGGGACGAACTGTGGGGCCTGGCCCCGTCGGTGCGCCCCGGGCTCCCGGCGCCGCCGGAGCCGCTGCCGGTCACGCTGGCGGTGGCCACCGGGGCCGTACCGGAGGGCTTCACGGACATCGCGGAGAAGGCGCTCCGTCAGGCCCTGCGGTCCTACCCGCTGGTCACGCCCCCGGACGACACCGCCCCGCAGGCCCTTCCGGTGGAGGCGGGGCCCGGAGCGGAGGCCGGACCGGCGCACGGACCCGGGACGGGACCGGCGGACGGGACCGCGGACAGGGCGGCCCAGGTGCTCGCGGGCGCCGCTGCCTGACGGCCCGTGGCCCTGGGCCCCCGGCCCCGTCCGGCTCCCCCTTCGCTCCCGCCCCATAAGTATTCGCCTCGGTTCCGATCCAGAGCATTCATTGGAATGGACCGGGCGGACCGAAATGCAGCACTAATGTAATTCCAGGTCGACCGTATCCCGGATTTACCGTCCTTCGGAAGAATTGAGGAAATCGTCATGCAGGACACTTTGATCGCCCCCGCGTGCCCCGAGTGCGACGCCGAGGTTTCGCTGGGCCAGGACGCCCGGGTCAGCGAAATAGTCGAGTGCCCCGACTGCCGGCTGGAGCTGGAGATCGAGTCGGTCGAGCCGCCGCGGCTGCTGCTGGCCCCCGAGGTCGAGGAGGACTGGGGCGAGTAGACGGACCGGCCACCACCATCGAGAAGGAGATCACCCTGATGAGCCCTGCGGCAGCGCGACTCGGTGTCCTCGCCTCCCGGGTCAGGTTCGAGGAGAAGAACATCCTGACCGCGCTGGAGAGGCGCGGCGCCGTATGCGAACACATCGACCCCCGTGCCCTTTCGGTCCGGGCCGGTGAACCCTGGGACGGTCCGCGGACCGTGCTCAACCGCGAAGTGGGCCACTACCGGGCCCTGTACGCGGCTGCCGCACTGGAGTCGGCGGGCGTGACGGTGGTCAACAGCGCCGCCGCCACGGCCGTCTGCGGGGACAAGTGGCAGACCTCGGCGGCCCTGGTCGCCGGGGGCGTGCCCACCCCCGACACCATCCTGGCCCTCACCCCCGAGGCCGCCCTCAAGGCCCTGGACGAACTGGGCTATCCGGCGGTCATCAAGCCCCTGGTCGGCTCCTGGGGCCGGCTGGTGACCCGGGTCACCGGCCGGGCGATGGCCGAGGCGGTGCTCGAACACGTCGCCGCCCTGCCCTCCCCCCAGTCGCACGTCGTCTACGTCCAGCGCGAGGTCGCCAAGGCGGACCGGGACATCCGGGTCCTCGTGGTGGACGGCCGGGCGGTCGGGGCGACGTACCGCAGGAGCGAGGACTGGCGCACCAACGTGGCGCGCGGCGCGGTCAGCGAACGCTGCCCGCTGACCGACGACCTCACCGCCCTCGCGGTCCGGGCGGCGGACACCGTCGGCGCCACGCTCGCCGGGGTGGACCTCCTGGAGGAGCCGGGCGGCCTGCTCACCGTCCTGGAGGTCAACGACCGGGTCGAGTTCCGGGGCCTGCAGTCGACGTACGGAACCGACCTCGATGTGGCGGACACGATCGCCGCCCTCCTGACAGCAAAGGCAGAGTCATGATCCGCGCAGCAGTGGTGGGGGCCGCCGGGTACATCGGCGGGGAGCTGCTCAGGCTGCTCGTCGGCCACCCCCAGGTCCAGGTGGTGGCCGCCACCTCCCGCACCCTCCAGGGACGCCAGGTCGACGGCGTCCACCCCAATCTGCGGCACCGCACGAAGCTGACGTTCTCGGCGGAGGACCAGCTCACCCGCTGCGACGTGCTGTTCCTGGCGACCCCGCACCGCGAGACGATGCAGCGGATGCCGGAGTTCCTGGAGAAGGCCGGGGTGGTCATCGATCTGTCCGGCGACTTCCGGCTGAACGACCCCGGGGTGTACGAGGACTACTACGGCGCCTCCCACGAGGCCGTCGGGCTGATCGACACCTTCGTCCAGGGACTCCCCGAGTTCCACCGCGAGCGGCTGCGCTCCGCGGACCGGATCTCCGTGCCCGGCTGCATGGCCGCCGCCGGGATCCTGTCCCTGGTGCCGCTCGCCGAGGCCGGACTGATAGCGGGCGACATCACGGTGGACGCCAGGACCGGCTCCAGCGGCTCCGGGGCGAAGGCGGGCGCGGAGAACCTGCACGCCGAACGGAGCGGTGCGCTCCGGGTGTTCGCCCCCACCCGGCACCGCCACGAGGCGGAGATATCCCAGGCCACCGGGCACACCGTACGGATGTCGGCGACCGGGGTGGAGGCGGTCAGGGGCGTCCAGCTGCTGAGCCGCGCGAGCCTGGCCGAGGGCGTCGACGAGCGGGCGATCCGGTCCGCCTACCGGAGCCGCTACGCGGGTGAGCCCTTCGTACGGATCGTGGCCGCCCGGCGCGGGCTGCACCGCTTCCCCGACGCCAAGATCCTCTCCGGTTCCAACTTCTGCGACATCGGTTTCGCCCTGGACCGGGGCGCCTCCACGGTCACCGTGATCGCGGCGCTCGACAACCTCGTCAAGGGCGGCGCGGGCAACGCCGTGCAGTGCATGAACGTGCGGTTCGGGGAGCCCGAGGGACGCGGTCTCGAATTCACCGGCCTCCACCCCAACTAGACCGCCCCCACCCACCCCACGGACCCAGCGAAAGGACCTGGCATGAGCAGCCCGCCTCTGCTGCGGGGCGCCCCCGCCCGCACCGACACCACCGACAACGCCCGCACGGACACCACCGCCGCCGGCATCACCGGTCCCGACCCGCACGGCCCCGGCGCCGCGGAGCTCGCGGTGATCGCCGGGCGGATCAGGGAACACGTCGTCGCCATGTGCGCCGGACCCGAGGGCGGCCACCTGGGCGGGTCGATGTCGCTCGTCGAGATCCTGTCCGTCCTCTACTTCCGGGTGATGCGGCACGACCCCCGCTTCCCCGGACTGCCCGAGCGGGACGTCCTGCTGCTCAGCAAGGGCCACGGCGGCATCGCCCTCTTCGCCGCGCTGTGCGAGGCAGGCTACTTCCCCGCGGAGTCCCTGGAGGAGTACGCCAGGCCCGGCAGCCACTTCATGGCACACCCGCACCCCGAGATCCCCGGTGTGGAGATCGCCTCCGGCTCCCTCGGCCACGGTCTGGCGCTCGGCGTCGGCTACGCCCTGGCCAACCGGCTCGACGGCTCCGACCGGCGCTGCTTCGTGGTGATGGGCGACGGAGAGCTCCAGGAGGGCTCCGTGTGGGAGGCCGCCTCGGTGGCGTCCGCGCACCGCCTCGCCGGACTCACCGCGATCGTGGACCGCAACGGCCTCCAGATCACCGGCGGGACCGAGACCGTCAACTCCCTGGAACCGCTGGCCGACCGCTGGCAGGCCTTCGGCTGGCGGGTCCTGGAGACCGACGGCCACGACGCCGAGGCGCTCACCGAGGCCCTGACCCGGCCCGCCGACCCCCGGCGCCCCACCGTGGTCATCGCCCACACCGTCAAGGGCAAGGGAGTGCCCTTCATCGAGGGCCAGGCCCGCAGCCACTACGCCCGGCTGAGCGGACGCCAGCACCTGCGGGCGCTCAACGCGGTCCGCGCCTCGGCGGGCGGTGACCCCCGATGAGCACCGCCCTCGCCCCCGCCCCGGACCGGTCCGCCCGCGAGGTGTACCGCGACACCGTGGCCGAGCTGCTGCCCGGCGAGCCCCGGCTCGTCGTCCTGGACAGCGACACCGGACTGTTCGGCGGGGTGGACTTCGGTTCCGCCGCCGACCGCTACCTCAACCTGGGCATCGCCGAGCACACCCTGATGGGCGCGGCGGCCGGACTGGCCCGGGAGGGCCGCATCCCACTGGTCAACACGATGGGGGCGTTCGCCTCCTCCCGTGCCGTGGAGGCCGTGAAGATCGACATCGCGATGGGCAACCTGCCGGTGCTGATCGCCGCCACCCACTGCGGGGTCTCGGCCGGCCACCTCGGACCGACCCACCACGCCCTGGAGGACATCGCGGTCATGCGGGCCCTGCCCCACATGACCGTGGTCGTCCCGGGCGACGCCGCTGGCACCGAGGAGCTCCTGCGCCAGGCGCTCACCCTGGGCGGGCCCGTGTACTTCCGGCTCGGCCGGGGCGCCACCCCCGACCTGCCCGCAGGTCCGCCGCTGCGGCTCGGCAAGGCCCAGCAGCTGCGGCACGGCTCGGACATCACCCTGGCGGCCTGCGGACCCTACCCGGTCCTCGCCGCCCTGGAGGCGGCCGACCTCCTGGAGTGCGAGGGCATCACGGCGAACGTGCTCAACCTGCACACCGTCAAGCCGCTGGACACCCCGGCCCTGCTGAGCTCGCTCGGCGTACGGGACACCGTCATCACCGTGGAGGAGCACTGGCGGTCCGGCGGCTTCGGCTCCGCCGTCACCGAGGCGCTCAGCGCCGTACGCCCGGTGCGGGTGCACCGGATGGCCCTGCCGGACGAGTTCGTCCCGGTCGCCGGCAGCCAGCGCTATCTGCTCGAACGGGGCGGGGTCAGCGCCCGGCAGATCGCCGAGCGCGCCCGGACAGCAGTCGAGACCGGCCGGGGAGGCCCGAGTTGACCACCACCGACACCTACCGCGCCGCGGGCTGGTGGCGCGACGAGACCGTGCTGCACGACCTGCGCCGCTGGGCCCGCGAGCAGCCGGACAAGCCCGCCCTGGTCTGCTACCAGGGGGACGCGTACGAGACCGTCGGCTACGCCGAACTCGCCCGCCGGGTCGACCGGCTGGCGGTCGGCCTGCTCCGCCTCGGGGTCCGCCGGGGCGACGTCGTGACCCTGCAACTGCCCAACTCCTGGGTGCTCGTGGCGCTCTGCCTGGCCGCCGCCCGGATCGGCGCGGTCGCGGGACCGGTGGTCCCGGTGATGCGCCGCCGCGAAGTGGAGTTCATGACCCGGCTCACCGAGAGCCCGGTCTACATCGCCGCCGCCGAGTTCCGGGGCTTCTCCTACGCGGAGATGAGCGCCGAGGTCGCCTCGGCCGTACCGACCCTGCGCCACCGGGTGCTCCTCGGCGGCGGCACGGACCAGGACGGCGCGCTGGACTTCGTACGGGACCTCTACGGGCCGGAGCCCGACCCGGAGCTGCTCGCCTCCCTGGACGCGCTGGAGGCGGGACCGGACGACGCCGCCCAGATCATGTTCACCTCCGGCACCACCGGTGAGCCCAAGGGCGTGCTGCACAGCCACAACACCCTGTACTCGATGAACCGGGCCCAGGCCGACGTCCTCGGCGTGACCGGCTCCGACGTGACCGCGATGGGCTCCCCCACGACCCACCAGGCGGGCTTCACCTGGAACTTCGTGATGCCGCTGCTGCTCGGCGCGACCGCCGTGCAGGTGGACCGCTGGGAGCCCCGGCAGATGCTGCGCACGCTCCAGGAGCAGCGGGTGACCTTCTTCATGGGGGCCCCGACCTTCCTCTCCGACCTGATCGACGGACAGCGCGAGACCCCCCACGACCTGTCGGCGCTGCGCACCTTCGCCACCGGCAGCGCGCCGATAGCGCCGCTGCTCGTGGAGGACGCCCGCGAGGTGCTCGGCTGCCGTCTGTACGCGCTGTGGGGCATGACGGAGAACGGCTGCGTCACCGTCACCCGACCCGAACAGCCCGCGCTGCGCGCCGCCGGGAGCGACGGCACCCCGGTGCCGGGCATGGAGGTCCGGATCGTCGGCGAGGACGGCGCCGCGGTGGCACCGGGGGCTCCCGGGCTGCTGCAGGTGCGCGGTTCCGCCCAGTGCCTGGGCTACTTCCGGCGCCAGGAGGTCTACGACGCCTCGGTGACCGCCGACGGCTGGTTCGACACCGGCGACCTGGCCCGTGCGGACGGTCACGGCGGGATACGGATCACCGGGCGGGTCAAGGACGTGATCATGCGGGGCGCCGAGAACATCCCGGTCCTGGAGATCGAGGCGGCGCTGCTGCGGCACCGCGCGGTCAAGGACGTGGCCGTGGTCGGGTACCCGGACCGGCGGCTCGGGGAGCGCGCCTGCGCGTTCCTGGTCACCTCGGGCGACGCGCCCGGTCTGGAGGACGTGCGCACCCATCTGGCGGGGCTCGGCATGGCCCGTACGTACTGGCCCGAGCGGCTGGAACTGGTGCCCGCGCTGCCGAGGACCCCGTCCGGAAAGATCCAGAAATTCGCGCTGCGGGACCGGCTCCGGGCCCGGGAAGGAGAGACGGTCTCATGAACTTCGGCTTCACCGCGGAGCAGGAGGAACTGGGCAAGCGCGTCGCCGCGTTCGCCGAGGAGCGGGTGGCTCCGCACCGACAGGAGAACGACCGGCGCGGCGCCTACCACCCGGGGCTGATCGAGGCCCTGGCGGAGGCGGGACTGTTCGCGCTGCGGATCCCCGAGGAGTACGGCGGGCTCGGTCTGGACGCCGTCAGCTCGGGCATCGCGCTGGAGAAGCTGGCCGCCGCGGATCTGTCGGTGTGCTTCCCGGTCCTCAACGCGGCGCTGATCGGCGGGGTCCTGGCCTCCAGCGGCACCCCGGAGCAGCTGGAGCGCTGGCTGCCGCCGATCGCGCGGGGCGAGGCGCTGGTGGCGCTGGCACTGACCGAGCCGGGTCACGGCACGGACGCCGCGGGCATCGGGATGCGTGCCGAGCCCGACGGTGACGGCTGGCTGCTGTCCGGCGAGAAGACCTCGATCATGGTGACCGCGTACGCCACCCACGCGCTGGTGTTCGCCCGGACCGGCGGCGAGGGCGCGCACGGCATCAGCGCCTTCTACGCCCGGATCGACGGCGAGGGGGTCCGCAAGGAGCGGCTGACCGATCTGGGCTGCCGCTCCGGCGGTCGCGGCCGGCTGCTCTTCGACGGGCTGCGGGTCGGGCCCGAGGACCTGGTCGGGATGCCCGGCGGCGGGTTCACCGCGGTGATGCGCGGCTTCGGGGTGTCGCGGGCGCTGATCGCGCTGATGGCGATCGGTGTCGGTGACGCCGCCCTCGCGGAGGCGTACGCGCACGCGTCGGGTCGGACCGCCTTCGGGCAGCCCATCAGCCGCTTCCAGTCGGTGGTGTTCCCCCTGGTGGAGCACACCACGCTGCTGCACGCGGCCCGGCTGGTGTGTCACGAGGCGCTGTGGCGGGCGGACCGGGGCGAGGACCCCCGCATCCCGTCGAACATGGCCAAGTGGTGGGCCCCCAAGGCGGCGGTGGAGGCGGTGCACCAGTCCCTGCTGACCATGGGTCACCAGGGATGGAGCGAGGACGGACCGGTGGCCCAGCGGCTGCGGGACGTCATCGGCCTCCAGCTCGCGGACGGCACCGCGGCGGCCACCAAGCTGACGGTGGCCCGGCTGCTGCTCGGGAAGGAGTTCGCGCCGTGAGCGCCCCGGCCGCTCCGGTCGCCCCGGTCATCGAGGACCCGGCGGGTGCCTTACGGTCGGCGGACGCCGTACGGTCCGTGGCCGTCCTGCTGTCAGCGGCCTGCGGTCGCGGTGCGCAGCCCCTGCCGGTAGACCTGCATCTTGGAACGCGTCCCGCACACGGCCATCGAGCACCAGCGTCCGCTGCGGTTGCGGGCCCGGTCGTAGAAGGCCCATTCGCAGCGGTGCTCGTGACAGGCCTTCAGACGGTGCCAGGCGCCTTCGACGGTGGACTCGACGACGATCGCCAGGATCTGGGCGATCATGCCGCGGGTACCGGTGCCGCCGGGGCGCAGTCCGGGAGCTCCGGTCCCGTCGAAGGCCAGGACCAACGGGCAGTGCGCGGCGACGCGTTCGATCAGGGCGCGGGCCGCCGGGTCGGCTCCGGCGCCGTTGTTCTCCCGCATCAGGGCGCGGAGCGCCTCCCGTACCGCGACCGCTTCCAGGCGGTCGGACTCGGAGGGGGCCGCGGTGCCCGCGGGGAAGCCGTTCCCCTCCATCCACCGGACGAGACCCGTCCCGGACGCGAACTCGTCCGGTCCGAACTCGACATTGACGCTGTTCACGAAGGACTGCACCAGTGCGAGCCGGCCGGGGGCCACCTCACGGTCACCCGGCTGACGCACGCGCTTGGGTTCGGTCATCTCCCAGACCCTACCGGCCAAGCGGATTCGCCGGTATCCCCCGCTCCTGTCCCCCTCCCCGTGAAAGGAAAATCATGACCAGCACCAACGCCGCGGCCGGCGCCCGGCCGCCGCTCCTCCTGCTGTGCGCCGCACAGTTCATGCTCGTCCTCGACTTCGCCATCGTGAACGTCGCCCTGGGCGCCATGCAGCGTGACCTCGACTTCTCCGCCAGTGGGCTGCAGTGGGTCGTCGGCGCGTACGCCCTCTTCTACGGCGGCTTCCTGCTCCTGGGCGGCCGTGCCGGTGACGTCTTCGGCCGCAAGCGGATGTTCGTGGCCGGTCTGGCCGTCTTCACCCTCGCCTCGCTCGTCGGCGGCATCGCCACCGACTCGTGGGTGCTCGTGCTGGCCCGCGCGGTCCAGGGCCTGTCGGCGGCGGCGGTCTCCCCCGCGGTCCTGGCGATGATCGCCGGTGGCTTCCCGGAGGGTTCGGAGCGCGTGAAGGCCATGGGTGTCTTCGGCGCGGTCTCCTCGGCCGGTTTCACCGGCGGTGTCGTGGCCGGTGGCGTGCTCACCGAGTACCTCACCTGGCGCGCCGTCATGCTCGTCAACGTCCCGGTCGGCATCGTGCTCGTGGCGCTGGCCGCCAAGCGGCTGCTCGCCGACCACCACACCACCCGCTCCTCCCGCCTCGACCTGCCCGGCGCGATCCTGGTCACCTCGGCGATGTGCGCCCTCACCTACGGGCTGACCGCGGCTTCCGACAAGGGCTGGGACGCCACCCCGGTGCTCGCTTCGCTGGCCGCGGGCGCCATCCTGCTGATCACCTTCCTGGTCGTGCAGACCAAGGTCTCCCAGCCGCTCGTCCCGCTCTCCATCTTCCGCAACCGCGCGCTGTCGGCGGGCAACGGCATCGCGTTCCTGTCCGGTGGGGTGATGTCGGTCTCGACCTTCTTCATCACCATGTACATGCAGCAGATCCTCGGGTACTCCGCGCTCAAGGCGAGCATGGGCTTCTTCCCGCAGGCGTTCGTGGTCTTCCTGTTCAGCCTGCCGGTGGTCAAGCTGACCCACAAGCTCGGCGCCCGGAACGTGCTGATCGCCGGTGGCGTGCTGCTGACGATCGGTTCGGGTCTGCTGGCACAGGTGACGGCGGACAGCTCCTACCTGCTCGGGGTGCTGCCCGGCGGTGTGCTCCTCGGCCTCGGTGTGACGGTCATGATGATCGCCACCGCCATCGCGGGCACCAGCGGTGTCACCGGACCGCAGATGGGCCTGGCCTCGGGCCTGTTCAACTCCAGCCGTCAGCTCGGTGTCGGTCTCTGCCTGGCGCTGGGCGTGGCCCTGGCCGGTGTGGTGCACGGCACCGCCGCCCGCATCCCGGTCGACGGCTTCCAGGCCGCCTTCTGGTTCACCACGGCCATCTCCGCGGCCATCGTCGTCGTGTCGGTCCTCGGTCTGCGGCGCACCGCCGTGGCCTCGGCCGCCGGTGAGCGGAAGGCTCCCGCCGCCGCTCCGACGGCGGTTCCCGCCGCGAAGTAGGCACCGGCTCGGATTCCGGCGGCCGGCCCCGCGCCACGGGGCCGGCCGCCGCAGCGCTTCCCCCCTCCTGACCGACCCTCGCGGACCCATGCGGACCCATGCGGACCGCGCGGGACGACGGGGACACGAGACGACGCAGGACCCGCAGGACGACCCATGACGACCCAGGACCACCAGACAAGGAGCAGGCGATGACACACGTACTCGTCGCGGGCGGCGGCATCGGCGGACTCGCCACCGCTCTGGCCCAGGCGCGTGCCGGACACCGGGCGACGGTCCTGGAGGGCCGGCCGGAGTTCTCCGAGATAGGCGCGGGCATCCAGCTCGCGCCCAACGCCTTCCGCGCGCTGGACGCGCTCGGCGTGCGCGACCGGGTGGCGCGGCAGGCCGACTTCATCGACGAACTGCGCTTCCTGGACGGCGCGTCGGGGCGGCGGGTCGCCACGATGGAGCTGACCGGCGCCTACCGGACCAGGTTCGGCGGCCCCTACGCCGTGGTCCACCGCGGCGATCTGCACCGGGCGCTCCTGGAGGGCTGCCGCGAGGCGGGCGTGGAACTGCTCGCGGGACACCGGGTGACCGGCTACCGGCAGACCGGGGACCGGGCGACGGCGCTCACCGCCGGGGGCGGGCGGTTCTCCGCGGACGTCCTCGTCGGCGCGGACGGCCTGCGGTCGGCGGTACGGGCCCAGCTCGTCGGTGACGGCGGCCCGCGCATCTCGGGGCACACCATCTACCGCTCGGTGATCCCGATGGCGGAGGTGCCGCCGGAGCTGCGGGAGAAGGCCGTCGCCCTGTGGGCGGGTCCCGGCTGGCACTTCGTGCACTACCCGATCGGCGGCGGGGCCTTCCTCAACCTCGCGGCCACCCGCGACGACGGGGCGCGCGAGGAGATCACCGGGGCGGCGGCGAGCCGCTCCCGGGTGCTCGGCGAGTTCCCCGGGCTGTGCGCCGAGGCCCGGCGGCTCCTCGAACTGGGGCGGGACTGGCGGATCTGGGTGCTCTGCGACCGCGATCCGGTCGAGGGCTGGGTGGACGGCCGGGTGGCGCTGCTCGGTGACGCCGCGCACCCGATGCTCCAGTACGCCGCCCAGGGCGCCTGCATGGCCCTGGAGGACGCGGTGGTGCTGGGCGGGCTGCTGACGGACGAGCCGTGGGACGTCCCGGGCCGTCTGGCGGAGTACAACGCCCTGCGGCGGGACCGGACGGCCCGGACCACGCTGACGGCCCGGGAGATGGGCGAGCGGCTCTACCACGCGGCCGGGGCGGACGTGTCCGCCCGCAACGCGCTCCTCGCCGGGCTCTCCCCCGCCGGGCTGCGGGACGCGGTGGCGTGGCTGCACGGCTGCACGTCGTTCACCGGGGCCCGGGAGCCCGCGCTCGCGGCGGCCGAGGCCGGGTGACCCGCTCCCCCGCGCACCCCGCACTCCGATCACGAGGCCCACGAGGCCCACGAGCCGCACAGGGCTCACGAGGCGGCCCCGTCACCCCCGCGAGGCGGGGGGCGGGGTCGTCCTCATGTCCGCGCGGCGGCGTAGCGCTCGGCGAGTTCGGCCCCGATGCGGCCCAGTTCGGCCTGGACCGAGGCGGGTTCGAGGACCTCGACCAGGCCGCCCCAGCCCGCCAGGTTCCGGGCCAGGTCCAGCGGGGTGGGCGCGGCGAGGCGCACCCGGGCCCGGCCGTCGTCCGCCGTGCCCTCGGGGTGGCAGTGCCGTCCGAACCGGTCGCACAGGACGGCCAGGTGCCTGGTCTCGACCAGCACCGTCGCCCAGGTCCGCGAGCGGCGCCGCTCGACGTCGCCGACGACCTCCCGCCAGGCCTCGGCCAGGGTGAAGCCGTCCGGGCGTCCGGCGCTCTCGCCGCTCTCCTCGGCCTCGCCGATCCGGTCGACGCGGAAGGTCCGCCGGCCGCGCTCGGTCCCGGCGATCAGGTACCAGGCGTCGTCCTTGTCGACCAGGCCCCAGGGGTCGACGAGCCGTTCGGTCCGCTCCCGGGCGCCGTCGGTGTACGTCAGCCGGACCCGGCGGCGGCGGACCACCGCCGCCTGGAGCCGGTCGACCATCTCGGGCCGGTGCCGCTCCCGTTCGCCCCACGGGGTGGGGTCGACCACCGTGGCTCCCGCGGCGGCCTCGGCGTCCGCGCGGAAGGTCTGCGGCAGCGCCCGCAGCAGTTTGCGCAGCGCGGCCCTGGCCTGTCCGGAGACCGCCGCGGCCGGACCGACGAGCAGGAAGAGCGCCTGCGCCTCGGTGGCCGAAAGCCCGCTGAGGTCGGTACGGGCTCCGCCGACCAGCGCCCAGCCGCCGCCGCGGCCGGGCTGCGGGTACACCGGGATGCCCGCGGCGGACATCGCCTCCAGGTCACGGCGGGCGGTGGCCACGGACACCTCCAGCTCCCCGGCCAGTTCGGCGGCGGTCATCCGGCCGCGGGTCTGGAGCAGCATGAGGGCGGCAACGAGTCGGTCAGCACGCATGTTTCCAGTCTTCTCCCGGAAAGTGCTCAATGGGTGAGCGGTTTGAAGCGGAAGATGGATTGTGTTCATGGAACGCACGAGAGGAACCACCCCATGCTGCGAGGACTCGCCACCGTCAACTTCTACGCGGACGATGTGGAAGCGGCGAAGGACTGGTACGCGCAACTGCTCGGCGTGGAGCCGTACTTCGAGAGCCCCGGCGAGGAAGGCTCCGCCGCCTACTACGAGTTCCGGGTCGGTGACCACCAGACCGAACTGGGGCTGATCGACCGCCGGTACGCTCCCCCGGGCCTGCCCGCCTCGCCGGGCGGGGCGATCGGCCACTGGCACGTCGACGACGTGCGGGGCACCCTCGACCAGCTGCTCGCCATGGGGGCGGAGCCGTACACGCCGCTGACCGAGTACGGTCCCGGCTTCGTCACCGCCTCGGTGACCGACCCCTTCGGCAACGTCCTGGGCATCATGTACAACGAGCACTATCTGGAGATGCTGGGCGACCGCTGACCCGCACGGCAGTGGCCCCCACTCCTGTGGGGGCCACTGCCGGTCACGGCCCGTCGGGGCGGGCGGTTCAGCCCGCGGCGACCGTACGGGCGACGAGTTCGGCCATCTTCTGGACGGTGGGCTCGTCGAAGAGGTCGACCAGTTCCAGCTCCACCCCGTGCCGCTCGCGGACCAGTTCGGTGAGCCGGGCGGCCCGCAGCGAGTCGCCGCCCAGGTCGAAGAAGTTGTCGAGCACTCCGACGCCGTCCAGTTCCAGGGTCTTCGTCCACAGTCCGTGCAGCGACTCCTCCAGGGGCCCCGCGGGGGCCTGGTAGGCGGTGTCGACCTCCGGGCGCGACCTGGGCGGCTCGGGCAGCGCGGTGCGGTCGATCTTGCCGTTGGTGGTGGTCGGCAGGCCGCCGACGACATAGGCGGCCGGGACCATGAAGGCCGGGAGCCGTCGGCCGAGACCGCGCCGGATGTCCCGTACCGAGGGCGAGGCACCGGCGTCGGGCTCGATGTAGGCGGTCAGCTGGACGTCGCCCTGGCCGTCCTGGCGGGCCAGCACCGCGGCCTGCTGGACGCCCGGCAGGGTGGTGAGCACGACCTCGATCTCACCGAGGTGGACCCGGTTGCCGCGCACCTTGACCTGGTTGTCGGTGCGGCCGACGATCTCGATGCTGCCGTCCGGCCAGTACCGGGCGAGGTCGCCCGTGCGGTACATGACCGGGTGCCGGGCCGGGTCGATCGGATTGGTGATCCACTTCTCGGCG
Organism: Streptomyces sp. NPDC087215; assembly: GCF_044744885.1. NCBI lineage: Bacteria > Bacillati > Actinomycetota > Actinomycetes > Kitasatosporales > Streptomycetaceae > Streptomyces > Streptomyces sp. NPDC087215. The sequence goes on along the minus strand of NZ_JBIUZD010000007.1, from coordinate 237,296 downwards.
GTGGCCTCCGGGCGGCCCAGGTATCCGGCCGAGAGGCTGACACCGGCGATGCACAGCTCGCCGACGAGCCCCGGCGGCAGCGGGCGGAAGTCCTCGTCGAGGACGTAGATGGTGACGTTGGTGGTGGGCCGGCCGATCGGCGGCAGCCTGCGCTCCCGTCCCTCCGCGCCGAGCCGCTCCCCCAGGTCGGTGATGTCGCAGGCGGCGACCACGGTCGCCTCGGCGGAGCCGTACAGGTTGATCAGCCGGAAGGGCAGTCCGGCGGGCGGCCAGGACTGGATGCGTTCGCCGCAGACCCGGATGTTCTCCAGCGGTGTGCCCTCCGGCCACTCCAGCCGCCACAGCCGCTCGGCCATCGGCTTCATCAGCAGCGTGGTGGTGATGCCCTCGCGCAGGAACCACTCCTGGAGGCGGTACTCGGAGGCGACGACGGAGACGTCCGGGATGTGCACGGTGCCGCCGACGGCGAGCACCGGGAAGCACTCCACCTCGATCATCCCGTAGCCGGGGGCGGCCAGCCAGGTGCCCTGGGAGGTGCTGTCCATGCCGCACAGCTCGCTCATGCTGTGGATCAGGTTGCGGGCCGCGCCGAAGCGGACCATGACGGCCTTGGGCGCGCCGGTGGAGCCGGAGGTGTAGCAGATGTGGATCAGGTCGTCGGGTCCGACGGGCTCGCTGACGGCGGTGACCGGCTCGGCGCGCCAGTCGTCGGTGTCCAGGGCGAGGACCGGGGCCAGGCCCTCGACCTTCGGGACATGGGCCTCCAGGGTCAGGACGATCGCCGCCGAGGCGTCCTCGATCATGAAGCGGACGCGCTCCTCCGGAAAATCGCTGTCGAGCAGGATCGCGGCACACGCCAGCTTGAAGCAGGCGAGCTGGGCGATCAGGCTCTCGGCGCCGCGCGGGAAGCAGACGCCGACCCGGTCCCCGGGACGCACCTCGCGGGCGGCCAGCCGGTGGGCGAGCTGGTTGGCCCGCTCGTCCAGCTCGCGGTACGTCAGCCGGACGCCGGGCAGGATGACGGCGAGGGCGTCGGGGGTGCGCCGGGCGTGCTCGGCGACCCGCTCGTGGAAGAAGGGCTCCGGGACCGGCCCCTCGGTGTCGTTCCATTCCACCAGGGTGCGGTGGGTCTCCTCGTCGGTGAGCAGGGCGATGTCCCGTACGGTGCCGCCGGGCGCGGCGGCCAGGGCGCCGAGGACCCGCTCCAGGTGGCGGGCGTACTGGACGGCGGCCTGCGCGTCGAACTCCTCGCTGTCCATGAGGAGTTCGTAGGTGCCTTCGCCGGGTGAGAAGGACAGGGTCAGGGCGACCGGGGGCTGGTCGGGGTGGCCCCCGGTGGTCACGGCGGCGTGCGGCGGGCGGCCCGAGGCTGCGGAGGGGTGGGCGGGCTCGGCGTGGGCGACGGCTTCCAGGAGCTGCTCGGCGGTGGTGTCCCCGGCGACGCGTATGCCGATCGTCTCGGCCGGGGCCGTGGGCCGGAGCCGTCCGACCAGCAGTTCGGTCTCGCCCGTGTAGCGGTGGACGAGGGCGGCGAGGGCGGCGGTGGCGTACTCCTCGGGGCGGGAGGCGGCCGACGCGGGGGCGATCAGGGTGTGACGGTGCGGCGCGGCGGTCCGCGCGCCGTCGAGGACCCGGGCCAGGGGCAGGGTGGAACTCGTGTTGACTGCCACGGTGTTCATTCCTCTCGGATGTGTGCTCTGAGTCGATGGGGGATCCGGCCGGGGATCCGGAGGCCGGGGCCGGGACGGCGGCGGGGCCGGGGCCTACGGGCGGGCGCGGCGGGCGTCCACGGCGGCGGCCAGCACCTCGATCATGCGGGCGGTCTCCTGCCAGTCCACGCAGGCGTCGGTGACGCTCTGTCCGTAGGTGAGCAGGTCCGTGCGGCCGATCTTGAGGTCCTGCCGGCCGGCGGTCAGGAAGCTCTCGATCATGACTCCGGCGACGCCCTCCTCACCGGCGGCGATCCGCCGGGCGATGTCGTCGATGACGAGCGACTGCCGCTCGTGGTCCTTGTTGCTGTTGCCGTGGCTGGCGTCGACGACCAGCTGGCGCGGGAGTCCTGCGGCGGCGAGCTGCGCGAGGGCCTCGGCGACCGGACCCGCCTCGTAGTTGGGGCCGCTGCTGCCGCCGCGCAGGACCACGTGCCCGTCGGGGTTGCCCTCGGTGCTGACCACGGCGGCCCGGCCGTCGTCCCCGATGCCGGGGTACACGTGCGGGTGCGAGGCCGAGACGATGGCGTCGACCGCGTCCTCGACTCCGCCGCCGGTGGCGTTCTTGAAGCCGATCGGCATCCCGAGGCCGCTGGTGACCTGCCGGTGCACCTGGCTCTGCACGGTACGGGCGCCGATCGCGCCCCAGGAGACCGCGTCGGCGAGGTAGTGCGGGACCATCGGGTCGAGGAACTCGCAGGCGACGGGCAGCCCGCTCCCGGCGATCTGGGCCATCAGGCCGCGGGCCAGCCGCAGTCCGCTGGGCAGGTCCTGGGAGCCGTCCAGCCGCGGGTCGCTGAGCAGGCCCTTCCAGCCGGTCCGGGTGCGGGGCTTCTCGACGTAGACCCGCATGACCACCAGGAGCCGGTCGCGGTGCTCGGCGGCGAGCGCGGAGAGCCGCTCGGCGTAGGTGAGGGCCGCGTCCGGGTCGTGCACGGAGCAGGGACCGGCGATGACCACCAGGCGGTCGTCGAGTCCGTCGAGCACCCGGGAGATCTCGCGGCGGCCCCTCTGGGCGGTCTTGCGGGCGAGCGGCGGGAGCGGGATCTCCTCGCGGAGTTCGGCGGGCGTGGGCAGCCGGGCGGCGGCCCGTGCGCCGGAGAAGGTGGCGAGGGGGGAGCTGACGGGGATGCTGATGAGGCTCATCTGGGTGTCCCTTCATGGACGGGTGACGGGTGGGTGGAGTGGTGCCGGAGTGCGGGTGCGAGGGAGGCGGCGGTCGGACACTCGGGTGGTGGTTTCCGGGTTTCGGGTTTCGGTGGTGCCGGTCGGCTTTCGTGGCGGGGAGCGGGTCGCCCGGTGCCGTCGGGCGTGGGGGTGCGCGGCGGACCCGAGGCCTTCGGCGGTACGGGCACGGCCTCGGGTGTCCTCGGCGGTGCGGGAGCGCGGCCGGGCCGGACGGTCCCGCCGGTGGGAGGGAGCGGAGGGCCGCGCCGGTGCGGGTGCGCGGAGGCCGACGCGGAGGGCCGGAGCCGTCGCTGGAGCGCGGGAATCGCGGGGGCTTCGCGGGTGCGCGAGCCGTCGAGCGGGTGCGCGCGAGCGCCGTGCGGGTGCTGGTGGGCCGTCGTGCGGGTGGCTGATGTGCCGCTGGGTGCTGGTGGGCGGGGTCGGTGCTGGTGGGCGGACTCGGCTCTCGTGAGCCGTCGTGCGGGGCGCGGGCCGTCGTGGACACGGGTCCGCCGGGGCTCGTACGCCTTCCGCTCGGGAGGTCCGGTGGTCAGACGCCGTCGGCGGTGAGGACCGCGGCGGAGAAGGTGAAGCCCATGCCCGTACCGATCACCAGGATGCGGTCTCCGGGGTTCAGCAGGTCGTTCCTGAGCAGGTGGTCGATCCCGAACAGCTGGTCGCAGGGGCCGAGGTGACCGATCGTCAGGCCCAGTTCGTGCAGGGAGGCGCGGGGGGCGATGTCCAGGTGCCGGACGAAGCTCTCCCGGTGCAGGGTGCGTCCCACGAAGGGGGTCACCAGCCAGTCGATGCCGTCCGGGGCCACCTCAGCCTCTTCGAGGGCGCGGCCGACCACGCTGCGGGTGCGCTCGACCGACCTGGTCTGCACCTCGCGCAGGGAGATCTCCCCGGTGGCGAGGAACTCGCGGGTCCTGCGCCGCATGTCGGGGCGCTCGCCGGGGGCGGTGCGGAAGGGCTCGGCGCCCCGGGACAGCCCCTCCAGGACGGTGTCGGTCTCGCTCACCAGGGAGCGCAGCCGCAGCCGCCCGGTGTCGCGGGTGACCACGGCGGCGGCGGCGCCGTCGCCGAAGACCATGCCGGGCGAGGTGTACCAGCGGTCGCTGGGCGGGGCGAAGCGGTCCGCCAGGGTGATCAGGGCGGAGGGCACGTCGGGGCGGGCCATCAGGGTGGAGGCGGCCACGTCGACGGAGGCGAGCGAGCCGTTGGACCAGGCGGCGACCGTCATCGGCATACTGTTGAGGGTGGGGCCGAGGAGCTCCCGGGCGATCCAGCAGGCCGCGGGCCACATGTCGATGCCCTGGAAGTGGCCGTGGCTGTGCAGGACCAGGGAGTCGGTGTCGACCCGCGCGCCCTTCTCCGCGGCCTCCTTGACGGCCTGCCTGCCGACGGTGACGGCCATCTCCGGCGGTGCGGCGGCCGAGCGGGAGTAGCTGATCATGCCGGTGCTCGCGGCGGCATCGGCCGAGTAGGAGCCTTCGGCCACCGCCTCGGTCACCGGCACGAGTTCACCGAGGGTGCCTCCGGTGCCGGCGATCCATATGTTGTCGAAGCGCATCGGACAGGTCCTTTCCAGGGTGGGCGCGGTGGGAGGGGCGGGGTGGCCGGTGGTGCGGGTCCGGACTTCCGTTACCGGTTATTAAGCTATGCAGGTATCGGGGTCGCGGCAACGGGCTCCCGATAAAGCTCCGTTACCTCTCCGAGCAGCTCGGACACGAGGTGGGCGAGGAGTTCGCCGCCGCGCAGGGTCAGCACCGAGGCCGGGTGGAACTGCACCGAGGCGAAGCCGGGGCCGCGCAGCGCGTGCACCTCACCGGTCTCCTCGCGGAACACCCGGACGTGCCCCGGCCTGCCCCGGCTGTCGATCAGGTCCCGCTCGGAGCGGGCGGCGAAGGTGTTGTAGAAGCCGACCGGTTCCCTGCGGCCGAAGCAGTCGATGTGCCGCTGGAGGCCCTGGGTGGGCAGGGGGTGCCGGAGGATCGGGAGCCCGAGGAGCGTGCTCAGGACCTGGTGGCCGAGGCAGACGGAGAGGAACGGGATCCCCTCGCGCAGCAGTTCGGCGGTCACCTGCCGCATCCGGGCGATCTTGGGGTCGTGCACGTCCCGGGGGTCCCCCGGCCCGGGGCCGACGATCACCAGGTCGTGCGCCTCCGGGCGGAACTCCTCGTCGAACCGTCTCACCACGATCCGCAGCCCCTGCGCCTCCAGCAGATGGCGGGCCATCGCCGTGAACGTGTCCTCGGCGTCGATCACCAGGACCCGCCGTCCGGCCAGGCCCGGCACCGCGCGGTCCCGGTCCTCGGGCGGCCGGAACCAGAAGTCGGCCAGCGGCTCGTTGCGGGCCGCCAGCGCCCTCAGCACCTCCGGGCGGGCCGCGAGGGACGCCACGGGAGCGGGGCCCGCCGGAGAGCCCGCCGGAGAGCGCAGCGCCTCGATCAGGCCGGCCGCCTTGGCGCGGGTCTCGGCGGCCTCGCCCGCCGGGTCGGAGTCCCGCACGAGGGTGGCGCCGACCGGGATGCGGACCCGCCCGGCCGGGTCGATCTCGGCCGTACGGATGAGGATGGCCGAGTCCATCCGGCGGGCGCCGGACCCGTCCCGGCCGATCAGCGCGGCGACACCGGCGTAGTAGCCCCGGCCCTCCGGTTCATGACGGCTGATCACCTCGCACGCGCTCTCCAGCGGGCCGCCGGTGACGGTGGGCGCGAACAGGGTCTCCCGGAGGATGTCCCGTACGTCCAGGGAGCTCCGGCCCTCGATGTGGTACTCGGTGTGGGCGAGCCGGGCCATCTGCTTGAGGGCGGGGCCGGTGACCCGGCCGCCCAGGTCGCAGACCCGGCCCATCATCTTGAGCTCCTCGTCGAGCACCATGTACAGCTCGTTGGCCTCCTTGGGGTCGGCGAGGAAGGCGAGCACCCCGGCCAGGTCGGGGCCGTCGGCCGGATAGCGGTACGTGCCGCTGATCGGGTTCATCACGACCTGACCGGCGTCCAGGCTGATGTGCCGCTCCGGGGAGGCCCCGACGAAGGTGCGGTCACCGGTGTGGACGACGAAGGTCCAGTAGCCGCCGGGGTCACGGCCCGCGAGACGGCGGAAGAAGGACAGGGCTGTGGCCGCGGACCAGTCGTCGATCCGCGCGGTGAAGGAGCGCTTGATGACGAAGTTGGCCCCGGCGCCCCGGCCTATCTCCTCGGTGAGCACCCGGCGCACCCGGGCCGCGTACTCCTCGTCGTCGGCGTCGAAGCATCCCTCGTCCATGTGGATCGGCAGGTCGGGCAGGGCGGCCAGCACCTCGTCGAGCGGCAGCACGGCCTGGTCCTCGACGGCCATGGTGAGCAGCGGCGCCCCGTCGTCGGGGCAGGCGTAACCGCGTTCGCGGATCTGCCGGTAGGGCAGGAGGGCGAGGACCTCGTGCCGGGCGCCGCCGCCGTCGTACGGCGGCAGCGGGATGTCGGCGATCAGCTCGCGCGCGGCGGTGGCGCCGACGACCAGGTCGATCCGGTCGGGCCCGGTGGCCCCGGGCCGGTGCAGCAGGGCGAACGGCGGCGGATCGGCGCCGAGCACCCGGCCCAGCAGCGGGTGGGGGCTCGTCCCGTTCATCGCGCGCCTCCGTCCAGTGCCGCGAGGACCGCACGGGTGGAGACGGTGACGGAGCAGCGGGTGGAGACGTACTCCAGGGTCTCGCGGTGCCGTTCGGCGGAGAAGTCGGCGACCGCGTCCCCGACCACGAAGGTCTGGATGTCGTGGGAGAAGCCCTCGTGGGCGGTCATCAGGATGCCGACGTGGGCGTACACCCCGCAGATCACCAGCTGGTCGCGGCCGGTGCGGCGCAGCAGGCCGAGCAGGTCGGTGCGGCAGAAGGCGCTGGGCCGCCACTTGGTGAACACCTCGTCGCCGGGGGCCGGGGCGATCCGCTCGGGGATGGCCCGGTGGTCCGGGTCGGCGCTCATCCCGGCGCCCCAGAAGTCCTTGAGCAGGCCCCGCTGTTCGTCCGTCATGCCGCCGGGCTGGGCGGTGTAGACGACCGGCGCGCCCACCTCGGCGAAGGCGGAGCGCAGCGCCTCGGTGTGGTCCATCAGATCGGTCAGCGGCTGACGGCCGGTGTCCGGGCCGCCGTGACCGAAGGGGCTCAGGAAGTAGTTCTGGAGGTCGTGGACGAGCAGGACCGCCCGGTCGGGGTCGACGGTCCAGGGCGCCGTGTTGCGCGGCAGCTCGTCCTCGGCCGGCATGGGATAGGAATCGATCAGCGGGATCGCCATCGCGGGCTCCAGTGGGCAGGAGAGGGGAAGGGACAGGAGTGGGGGGCGGGTGCCTGTGTGCGTATGCGGGGAGGGTGGGGGTGGTGGACAAGGGGCGCTGTTCAGACGCCGAGCGCGGCGCCCCCGTCCACCGTCAGACCGTGCAGGGTGATGTGCGCGGCCCGGTCGGAGAGCAGGAAGAGGACCGCGTGCGCGATGTCCTCGGGCTGGGCCAGCCGGCCGAGCGGGATGCCCAGCCGGTACGTGCCGGGCGAGCCCTCCACGGACGGCCGGGCCGCGTCGCCGTCCCCGTACATCGAGGTGAGCATCGGCGTCTCGGTGGAGCCGGGCGCGACCACGTTGCAGCGGATGCCGAACCTGGCCAGTTCGAGCCCCAGCGTCTTGGTGAAGCTGGTGGCGGCGGCCTTGGAGGCCGCGTAGGCCGCCATGTTCCAGCGCGGGATGCCCGCCGCGTTCGAGGCGACCGTGACGATCGCCCCGGACCGGCGCGGCACCATCCGGTTGGCGACCGCCCGGCTGACGTGGAAGACCCCGGTGGCGTTGACCGCGAAGGTGAAGTCCCAGTCCTCGTCGCTGAAGCCCGCGACCTCGCCGGTGCGCAGGACCCCGGCGGCGTTCACCAGGTGGTCGAGCGGCCCCAGTTCGCGTTCCGTGCGGTCGACCGCGGCGTCCACCTCCCCGCTGGAGCGCACGTCCACGCCCAGGGCGAGGACCACCGCGCCCGCCGTCCGCAGCTCCTTCACCAGCGGTTCCAGGGCGATCGGGTCGGCGTCGAGCAGCGCGACCCGGGCGCCCTCGGCGGCCAGGGCCCGTGCGACCGCCGCCCCGATCCCGCCCGCCGCGCCGGTGACCAGGGCCGTCTTCACGCTCATCGCCGTTCCTTCCGGTCGGTGGAGAGGGATGCCGTACGGGCTCGGGCCAGCCTGCGGTCCGCGAGCGTCTCGGTGCGCAGCCGCAGCCGCGCGGCCACCGCGTCGGCGTCCACACCGAGGCAGCGGACGGTGAAGGAGCCGAGGGCCTCCAGGTACTCGGCCTCCAGGGCCTCTTCGTCCAGCCGGGTGGACCGGCCCTCGTCGATCAGGACCCGGCCCGCGACGACCACGGTGTCCACGTCCATGGAGCCGCCCAGGGAGAGGAAGCCCTCCAGCGGGCGCGGGTTGAGGAGGTAGCGCCAGTCGTCGGCCCTGACAAGGAGCAGATCGCCCTGCTTGCCCGGCTCCAGGCTGCCGATCCGGTCGCCCTGGTCGAGCCCCCGGGCCGGGATGCGGGTGGCCATCGCCAGCGCGTCGGTGGGCAGCACCTCGGTCGGGTCGGCGTACATCTCGTTGTAGACCTGCCACACCGAGCGCATCGCCTCGGCCATCCCGCCGATCGGCATGGCGGCGCCGTCGGTGGAGAGCGACACGTCGAGTCCGGCGCGCCGGAACTCCGGGAAGAGCCGGGTCTCCGTCAGCGACGCCTCCCCGGCCGGTCCGTACTTGGCCGGCGAGTGGCTGATGTGCGCGCCCGCGCCGATCAGCAGGGCCCGTTCGCCCGCGTCGGCGAAGGCGCAGTGCACGGCCATGAACCGATCGGACAGCAGACCGAGGTCGGCGAACCGGCGGACCGGGGTCGATCCGTGGTAGGCGAGCATCACCTCGGCCTCGTTGCGCAGCGCACCGACGTGCGCGGCGAACGGGACGTCGAAGCGGGCCACCAACTCGGCGAATCCGTAGCCGAGTTCGTCGGTCATGTTGGTTCCGTACACGGCGGTCGGCCAGGCCCGGACCAGACCCTGGGGGTCGGCCGCGCAGTCGATCAGCAGCTTCTCGATCCGCTGGAGTTCGTCGTCCGCGTCGCGGGTGCGGCGGAAGCGGGTGTCCCCGGGGGCGCACACGGCGTCCGAGGCCCAGGTGCTCACGGTGAGGCGCATCCCGAGGTCGCGGGCGGCGCGGGCGAGGGCCTCCGGTTTGTTGAGGGAGCCGACGTCGCCGAGCGCGGTGACGCCCGAGCGCAGTTGGGTCCACATCGAGTAGCGGGCGATGGCGAGGGCCTCGTCGGGGGTGAGCCGGTCGACCTGGCCGTGGAAGGAGTCGAAGATCACGGAGATCTGCGGGACGTCGCCGCCGAGCGCCATGAACACCGGCTTGTCGTCGCGGTCCGAGGCCTCGCGCAGCGCGCCCTTGAAGGGGAAGCGCATCGCGAACATCTCGTGCCAGTGCGGGTTGACGAAGCCGGGCAGGATCATCCGGCCGCGGGCGTCGATCGTCCGCAGGGACTCGTGCTGTCCCGGTGCGATTCCGGCCTCGACCTCGCCGGTCGGGCCGATGGCCGTCACCACGCCGTCCTGGATGAGGACGGCGCCGTCGGGGACGACCCGGTCGGTGGCGTCGGCGGGGTAGAGGCAGCCGCCCTTGACCAGCAGGGCGTCCATCAGGCCACCTCCTCGGTGCGGGCGTTCCAGGCGGCGGTGAGGTGGTGGTGCCAGTCGTCGAGGGTGGGGGCGGCGGCGAGTTCGGCGAACTCGGCGGGCAGGCCCTGCCGACGCCAGCGGGTGACCAGGCGCATCATCTCCAGGGAACCCAGGCCCAGGTGGACGAGATGGGCGTCACCGGTGAGGGCGCGGGGGTCGGCGCCGAGCACGGTGGCGACCTCCTGGCGGAGTTCGGCAGTGGAGAGCGGCGCGGTGCGCGGTGCGGTACGGGCGGCACGTGTGGCGGCCATGGTGGTTCACCTCTTCGGTGAGGACGGGACGGAGACGGGAGGGAGAGGGGTGGACGGGACGGAGGGGGAAGGGAAGGGGGTGGACGGGACGGAGGCGGAGGCGGAGGCGGAGGCGGAGGCGGAGGCGGAAGGGACGGGGACGGAAGGGACGGGGACGGAAGGGACGGGGACGGGATCGGGTGCGGCACCGGACAGCGCGGCCTGCGGCGACCCGGCGGACGGTTCGGCCGACGGACCGGCGGCGGCCCCGGTGGGCTGTCCGGCGGGGGCCCCGGTGGGCTGTCCGGCGGGCGGCTCGGCGGACTTCCAGCCGCGCGGCAGCGCGGGGTCCGCCGCCGCCGCCGCGAGCACCTTCTTGTCGATCTTCCCGAGCGGGGTCAGCGGCAGGTCCGGTACGAACTCGGCGCGGTCCGGCAGTTTGTAGTCGGCGAGGCCACGGGCGTGCAGCGCGGCCTTGAGTTCCGGCAGGGAGGGCCGTTCCGCGCCCGCTCCGGTCTCCTCGCGGTCCGCGCGGGCGACCAGGAAGGCGTAGATCCGCTCGCCGAGGAACTCGTCCGGCACCGGTACCACCGCCGCCGCCGCGATGCCCGGGACGGTGAGCAGATGGGCCTCCACCTCACCGGCCGCGATCTTGTCGCCGCCCCGGATGACGACGTCCTTGAGCCGCCCCCGGACCACGAGCCTGCCGTCCTCGGTGAGACTGGCCAGGTCGCCGGTGCGGTAGAAGCCGTCCTCGGTGAAGGCCCTGGCGTTGTGCTCGGGGGCCCGGTAGTAGCCGCGCAGGGTGTACGGCCCCCGGGTGAGCAGTTCTCCGGTGACCCCGGGCGGGACCTCCGCGCCGCGCTCGTCGACGATCTTCAGCTCGTCGGCGGGCGAGACCGGCCACCCCTGGGTGTGCAGGACGCTGTCCGGTTCGTCGTCGGGGCGGGACATCGTGAGGAGCCCCTCGGCCATGCCGAACACCTGCTGGAGGCGGCAGCCCAGTTCGGGGCCGACGCGGGCCGCGAGTTCCGGTTCGAGCCGTGCCCCGCCGATCTGGAGCACCTTGAGGCTGGACAGGTCGGCGTCGGACCACTCCCGTTCGTCGAGCCAGAGCCGTGCCACGGTGGGCACCACCGAGGTCAGGGTGACGCGTTCCCGCTCGATCAGCCGGAAGCAGTCGTCGGCGGTGGGGTCCGGGGCGAGGACGACGGTCCCTCCGGCGGAGAGCGTGCCGACCACTCCGGGGCAGCCCCAGGTGAAGTTGAACTCCACCGGCAGCGCGGCCAGATAGACGTCATCGGTGGTCAGTCCGGCGAGCGCGGCGACCGTACGGGTCTGGTAGGCGTAGTCGTCGTGGGTGCGCGGGATGAGTTTGGGCAGTGCGGTCGTGCCGCCGGAGAGCAGGAAGAAGGCCACGTCGGAGGGGTCGTTGGCGGGCAGTTCCAGCGGTTCCGCGTCGACGGCCTCCAGCGGGACCACGGCGGGCGAGCCGGTCTCGCCCTGGGCGAATATCCTGCGCAGGGCGGGCAGTCCGGCGGCCGTCTCCAGGGCCAGGGCGGTGTGGTCGAAGCCCCGGAAGACACCGGGGACGACATAGCCGGAGGCGCCCGACAGCGCGCACAGGTGCCGGATCTCGTTCGCCCGGTGCGAGGTCAGCGAGAACACCGGCTTCGCTCCGGCCCGGAAGAGGGCGAACGCCACCTCCACGAACTCGGGGACGTTGGGCAGCTGGAGGACGAGCCGGTCCCCCGGCAGCACTCCCTGCCGGACGAACCCGGCGGCCCTGCGGTCCACCCGGTCGGCGAACTCGGCGTAGGAGACGCGCTCCTCGCCCGCCACGAGCGCGGTGGCGTCGCCGTACCGCCCGGCCCAGACGCGCGGCAGCGAGCCCAGGTCGGTGCCGTCCCACAGTCCCTCCCGGCGGTAGCGCTCGGCCGTCGCGGCCGGCCAGGGGGTGCATCCTTCGAGCATCACAGGTCTTCCTCCGGTCGTGCGGTGGCGGGCAGATAGGGCTCGGTGATCTCCACGACGGCGCAGGCGACCTCCATGCCGGGGCCCGCCGCGAGCAGCAGCACGCGGTCCCCGGGTCCGACCTCGCCCCGGGTCCAGAGCCGTTCGAGCCCGATGAACGGGTCGGCGGCTCCGATGTGCCCGATGCTCCGGGTGAACTCCCAGGTCCCGTCGGCCGCGTCGACGTCCAGCGGGTCGAGGTAGATGGTGTGGAGGGCGCCTTCGGAGTAGCCGGTGTGGCAGATCCGGGCCACCTTCTCCAGGCCGGTGTCCGCCTCCGCCAGGACCCGGTCGACGGCGTCGGCGACCACGTCGCCCAGGTGCACCTTCGGCGGCGCCGCGCCCTGGGCCCACCGGCTTCGCCAGTAGTCGCTGCGCTCCTCGAAGTTGAGCGACCGGCCGACGGTGATGCCGGGCGGGAAGAGTTCCTCCCCGCCCCGGTGGAGCTCCTCCATCACGGGGGCGGAGACCGATCCGACCGACAGCAGCCGGGCGAAGCCGCCCCGCCGGGAGACCACGGCGGCGGCACCGCCGTCGGCGAGGAGGAACAGCCGGGAGGAGTTCCAGCGGTCCACCAGGGAGGGGGAGAAGTTGTCCGCCGCGGTGAGCAGGACGGCGTCCTTGCCGTCGTCGGCGGCGAGCCGGTGGGCGGCCATCTCCAGGGCCGTCAGCATCCCCAGGCAGCCCGGTCCCACCTGGGCCGCCCCGATGGGCCGGTCCAGGGTGCGGTGCAGGACGTAGTGGGGCGCGGACCAGCCGTCGGGTCCCTGGTGGTAGGTGGCGCAGTGCAGCAGCGCCCCGAAGTCGTCGGCGGTGAGCCCGGTGCGGGCGGCCCGTCTCAGCGCGGTGCGGGCGGCCCGTACCGCCATGTCGGGGGCGGGGAGGTCCTCGGCCACCCGGACCGCCAGCATCCCGGAGGCCTTCCGGTCCGCCTCCCCGTACCGGCCGTCGGCGACGGCGTCGGCGGTGGTGACCTCGTCGGGCAGCCAGCTGCCGAGCCCGGCGAGGTGCACCTCGCCGGTGACCCTCATCGGGTGCCGCCCGCGCCCGCGGGCACGAGGAACCGGGCGACGCTGTCGAGCTTCTCGCAGGTCTCCTCGAACTCGCGCTCGGGAGTGGAGTGTCCGACGATGCCGGCACCGGCCCGCAGCCAGGTGCGGCCGTCCTTGCGGTAGGCGCTGCGCAGGACCAGGGCCGCGTCCATGGAGCCGACGTGGTCGACGGTGAGGACCGCGCCGCTGTAGAGGCCGCGGGACTCGGGCTCGTGGCGGAGTATGGAGTCGTACGCCGCCGACTTCGGCACTCCGGAGGCGGTGACGGCGGGGAAGACCGCGCCGAAGGCGTCCCACGCCTCGCGGCCAGGGGCGAGCCGTCCGGCCACCCGGGAGGCGAGGTGCTGCACGCTGCCGCGCTCGCGGATCGCCATGAACTCGGGGACCTCGACCGATCCCTCGACGCAGACGTCGACCAGTTCGTCCGCTCCGACCTTGACGGAGATCGCGTGCTCGTAGACCTCCTTGGGGGAGCCGAACAGGTCGGCGCGCAGGCCCTCGTCGGTGAGCAGGTCGCCGGTGAGGGCGCGGGTGCCGGCCAGCGGCTGGCTGACGACCCGGCCGTCCTCGGAGACCTGGACGACGATCTCCGGGCTGAAGCCGATGGCCTCGGTGCCGCCCAGGTTGAGCATGAAGGAGCGGGCCGGGTTGTTGCCCCGGCGCCCGGCGACGTAGGTGCCGGTCAGATCGACCTCGTCGTCGACCTCGACGACCCGGGACAGGATGACCTTGTGCAGTTCGCCCGCGTTGATCTCCGCGACGGCCTGACGTACCGCCTCGCGGTACTGGTTGCCGCCGGTGGCGTGCACGTCCAGCGGGCGGGGCTGCCCTGCGGCGGTCGGCGCGGTGCTGGCGACGGTGGTGAGGAGGGCGTCGAGGGTGGCCTGGTCGGCGGCGCGCAGCAGGGCGTGCCCGGCCTCGAAGCGGACCTCGGCGCGCGGCACGATGAGGTGCATGAGGCGGCCGTCGCCGATCCGGTCGAGGTCACCGCTCTTGGCGTAGGACAGTTCGAAGGTCGCCCAGCCGTAGGCCCGCCAGTACGGCACGGCGACGGTGCCGAGGAGGTCGGAGACCAGGCGCAGGGGCTGCCCGTCCCAGGGGCGGAAGGCGTCCGTGCCGTCCTCCTGGGTCAGCCGGGCACCGGTGCGGTCGAGCGTCAGTTCGGCGCGCACGCCGCCCGCGTAGGACCAGCTGCCGCCGTTCTCGTAGACGACGTAGGACTCGTGCAGCCCGGAGTCCGCGAGACGGGCCGCGACCAGCAGCGGGTCCTCGGTGAGCTGGAGCTGGGTCTCGAAGTAGTGGCGCGGGGCGATGGGGCTCATCTGGGGTTTCCTCCTCCGTAGCGGTTACCTTCAAAAACGATACGTAGGTAACTGCCGTTGCCCCAGGGGCCCTTGATTAGCACTCCTGATCGGAGTGCGAACAAGCCGAAGGGCCGGGCGGGGAGGGACTTCGAGGGGGGGAACGGAGGGGGGAACGGAGGGGGGAACGGAGGGGGGAACGGAGGGGGGTGCCACCGGGGGCGGAGTGAGGGGTTGGCGGGCACGCCGACTCCGGGGAGGGCGGTGGCCTACGCCACTGGAGGGCGGCTACGGCGCCGAGGGGGGCGCGGGCGCGGGGCGATCCCGAGGCGTCGGACTTCCCGGTCACCGGGCCCCGCGACCGGGAAGTCCGGCGCCGGGGCCCCGGCCTCAGGGGGATCGCGGTGCCGGAGGTCTCGCCCCGGAGGGGCCGGACCGCCCGGCGACGCCGGGGCTTCCCGGGGCCCGGGAGGGCTCGATGCCCGGCGCCCGCGAGGGCCCACCGGTCAGGAGGGAGGACGTCGAGCGGACGGACCCGTCACGGCGGCGGACGTACCGGCACACGGGGGCTCCGAGGGCGCCGCCCCGGAGCGTCGGGGTTCCGGCATCACCGACGCGGGTGCCGCCGGAGGCCGGACGGGGCCGGACTCCTGACACCCGGCGGCATGGCGCCGGGTGCGAGACAGCTCACCCGACGGAGTCCAGCGCCGGGGCGATCGTGGCGAAGGCCCTGCGGGTCAGTTCGGCGGGGTCCTCCGTACCGTCGCTGCCGCTCCACCGACGCAGGACGGCGTCGAAGGCGGTGAGCGCCGTCCCGGCGGCCAGCCGGGGGTACAGGTCGGTGTCGGGGTCGAGCCCCAGGCGCTGCGCCAACTCCGCCGCCAGGTCGTCGCGCCACTGGTCCTGGCGCTCCAGGAAGCGTGCGCGCAGAGCCGGGGTGCGCAGAATCAGCCGCACCACGCGCAGCGCCCTGTCGGAATGGTCGGCGCAGGCGGCCATGGAGACCCAGACGGCGTGCCGCAGGGCCACGGAAGGCCGCTCCCCGCCGGGGCGGGACGCCAGCGCCGCGCGCATACCGGTGCCCATGTCGACCAGGAACTGGACGACCACGTCCTCCTTGGAGGCGAAGTACCGGAAGAACGTCCGCTTGGACACACCGGCGGTGGCCGCGATCTCGTCGATGGTGACCGCGTCGAACCCCTTCAGCGCCAGTAGTTGCAGCGCCGCTTCGCTCAGCTCGTCGGAGACGAGCTGGCGTTTGCGCTGGGCCATGGTGACTTCGGGACGGGGGCTCACCGGGCGATCCTATCGCGATGCCATCCATGGCACTCGGTAACTTCTTGACACCGAGTGCCATGAGCGGCAACGTGTGCCGCATGACGAAGAAGCGACGCTGGACCGCCGATCACCTCCCGGACCAGACCGACCGGGTGTGTGTCGTCACCGGAGCCAACAGCGGCCTCGGCCTGGCGACCGCCCGGGCACTCGCCCGCAGGGGCGGGCACGTGATCATGGCGGTACGCGACGAGGCGAAGGGCCACCTGGCCGCCGCAGGGATCACCGCCGAACAGCCCGGCGCCGCCCTTGAGGTGCGGCGCCTCGACCTGGCCGATCTCGATTCCGTCCGGGCTTTCGCCGATCGGCTGCGCGCGGATCATCCGCGGCTGGACGTGCTCGTCAACAACGCCGGTGTGATGGCGCCGCCCCGCTCACTGAGCGCCCAGGGCCACGAACTGCAGTTCGCCTGCAACCACCTGGGCCACTTCGCGCTCACCGGTCTGCTGCTCGACCCGCTGACCCACGGCGACGACCCCCGCGTGGTCACGGTGAGTTCGACCAACCACCGGCAGGGACACCTCCACTTCGACGACCTGTCCGGCGAGCGCACGTACGCGCCCATGAAGTTCTACAACCGGTCGAAGTTCGCCAATGCCGTCTTCGGACAGGAACTCCACCGGAGGCTGACCGCGGCCGACAGCCCGGTGCGCAGCCTGCTCGCCCACCCCGGCTACGCCTCCACCAACCTCCAGACGAGCGCGCCGGTCGGCATGGTGAAGGTGCTGTTCGGCCGCGTCCTCGTCCCGCTCGCCCAGTCCCCGGAACAGGGCGCGCTGCCCCAGCTGTACGCGGCCACCGCCCCGGACGTGAAGGGCGGCGAGTTCATCGGGCCGGACGGCTTCGGCGAGCTGCGAGGCGGCCCGACGCGCGTGCGGTCGTCCACCGCGGCAGCCGACTCCCGGACCGGCCGCCGTCTGTGGGAACTGTCGGAACGACTCACCGACGTGCGGTTCGCCCTTCCGGCCCCTCGCTGACGAAGGAGTCGTGCGGACGGGGGTGGGGTCATGGCGGGCGAGGGAGGGAATCGGCTTGCCCGGACGGGCGCCTTCTCACCCCTGTGCGCGATCCGGCCCCGCAGGCCGCGCTCGTCGAGCGGGGCGCGAGTCCTGCCGGAGTCGTAGCCGGTGCGCAGGCGGACGGTGATGTCGCCGGGCAGCGACCCAAGGCCGTCCAGACGGTCCGGGGCCGACGCCAGCGGCAGGAAGCCGTGTCGGTCGGCCCGGCCGGGACGCGGCCCAGCGCACATGACCGTCCGTCATGTGCGCGCTTTCCAGGCCCTGTTCGCCTCGGTCGGCCGGGGAACGCACGGCCGCCTCCCGCCGCCGGGCGCCTCGGCGATCGGGCCGTTCGACGGCGATCCGGTCAAGGACGAGGCCGCCGGTCCGGTCGCGGGACTCCAGCGCGACCTGCATGAGCCGTGCGAAGACGCCGAGACGGGCCCGGAGCCACCGGGCCACCGGGCCACCGGGCCACCGGGCCACCGGGCCACCGGGCCACCGGGCCACCGGGCCACCGGGCCACCGGGCAGCCTGCGGCGGCCGAGGCACCGGCGACAGCGACAGCCGTACGGGAGGGGCGGCCGTACGGGAAGGGCGGACGTACGGGAAGGGTGGCCGCGTCAGGGATTCCCCCGCTCCCCGCGCGGCAGCGCGTTCGCGCGGGTGCGGTCGTGCGGGGAGGGCCTCCGGCTCAGGCGCTCCTCCAGACGGGTCCTGGCCTCCTCGGGGCGGCCCGCCGCGACCAGCGCGTACAACAGGGCCTCCTCGGCCACCTCCCGCTGGGCCGCACTGCCACCGGCCCGGCCCAGCGAGGGAAGGACCCGGCCGAGACCGGTCGCCGCCTCGCCCCACCGCTCCTCGGCGAAGTGCTCCAGGGCCTCGCACAGCGGGGCCACCACCTCCCGCGGCACCCGGCCCGCGCGCAGCGCGTGGGCCCGCAGCCGCCGCAGCCCCGGCGGATCGACGGCTGCGGCGAGGGCGAACGCGGCGTGCATCGCGGTGAAGGCGGTGTCCGGGCGCTCCAGCAGGTTCCGGTCGATCACGTCCAGGACCTCGTGGACCTCCGTACCGCCGTACCGGCCACCGGTGAGCCTGACCCGCCACAGCAGCGTGCAGGAGTCCACCAGGGCCCGGGGCCCCCGCACCTCGGCGGGCGACAGCTCCGCCTCCCACCGGCGCCGGGCCGAGGCCCCGTCGCCGAGGGCCAGTTCGTGCAGGGCCGCGTGCCAGGCGAGGTGGGCGCGATGGGCGTCGGCGGGCCCCTGACGGTCGGCCAGCCACCGGTCGAGCCGCTCCAGGCCCGCCCGGTGACGGCCGCGCTCGTAGTCGACGTGGGCGAGCGCGTGGACGGCGTGCCCCGACGCGGGCTCCGCCGCCAGGGCCTTCCCGGCCAGCGCCTCCGCCTCCTCGTACCTGCCCTCCTCCTGCCGTACGAGGGCCAGTACCGAGGCCGGGAACCAGTGCCCCGGACGGGCCGCGTACGCCTGCTCCGCCAGTCGGCGGGCGGTCGTGCCGTCGAGACCGGACAGGCCGGAGGAGGTGACGCCGGGCACGGCGGTGGCGAGCGCCGTCAGGTCCCCGGGGTGGGCGTCCAGATGGCGCACCAGGGCCTGGTCGGCGCCGGTGCCCCGGACATGGTGCGCGACCGCCTCGACCCAGGACCGCTCGTGCGCGCTCCCCCGTTCCGCCACCGCCCGCCGGGCGTCGGCGAGGGCGCGGGCGACGTCCACACCGGCCCCGGCCCCGGCCTCGTGGCCGGTCAGGGCGAGCGCGGCATGGGCGAGGGCGAATCCGGGGTCGAGCACCGCGGCCCGGCGGAACGCGTGCACCGCCCCGGCCCGGGGCGTCAGCAGCCGCTCCGTCCCCGAGCGGTAGACCGCGGCGGCGGCGTCATGGGTGCTGAGCGGGAACCCCGAGGTGTCGCGGGGCGGTCGGCGTACGGGCGCCGCCGCCGGGGCGGGTCCGGCGAGGTGGCCGAGGACCGCGTCGGCGACGGCCGCCGCCTGTCCGCGGATCTCCGGGACGGCGGTGGTCTCCCACAGCTCGCCGCGGCGCGGCGCGCCGAGCGTCCACACCGGCCGCCCGGCCCGTCCGTCCGCGCCCCGCAACCGCCCCCGGTCGGTGCCCACGCCCATGCCGAGCGGGCCGGGCACGGCCCCGCCGTCGTCGAGCAGCCCGCGCCACAGCGGATCGGCGGTGTCCTTGACCGGCGCGTACGCACCCGTGCAGTTGACGACCCAGCCGACCGTCAGCTCCCGGGTCTCCCGGCCCTCGGGCGGGGCGAGGACGACGGTCAGCGACCCGTCCGGGCCGGGGCGGGCGTCGAGGACCCTTCCGGCGCGGGGCCGCAGCCGCCGGGTCCGGCGCATCCGCGACACGGCCTCCGCCGTCGCCGGGGGCATCCGGTGCCGGTGCACGTTCCACAGCGCGCTGTCCTGCTCCACGAACGCGGCCCGGTCCTCCTCCGACAGGGCTCCCCACAGGCGCGCGGTGAGCGGACGCAGCCCGTCCACCGCGGGGCGCCAGTCCCCCTGGGCGGCGAGGACCCGGCCGACGTGCCGCCGGATCGCGGCCCTCAGTCCCACCAGCGGGAGTCCGTCCAGATGGTCCTCGCAGGCCGTGGCGGGCAGCGGGGTCAGGGCGTGCGACTGCGGCAGCCGTCCGCCGCGCGAGACGGCGTGCACGGTACGGCCGGGGCGGTCCAGGGAGAGGGCGATGTCCACCGAGGTCAGTCCGGTGCCGACCAGGAGCACGTCCCGCGTGCCGCCCTCGGCGAGGACCGCGTCCAGCGCCCCGGGCGCCCAGGGGTCGGTGACGAACCGGCCGCTGCGGCGCAGTCCGGCCGGTGCCCAGTGCGGGGCGGCGACCGGGCCGGGCCCGGTGGCCAGCACCACGCAGTCCGCGTCCACCGCACCGCCGTCGGCCAGTTCGATCCGCGCGGTACGGCCCTGCCACCGGCAGCCGGTGGCCCGGGTCCTGAGCCTGCGGACGGCGACGGTGCCGTGCGCGGCGATGACGGCCCGGCCGAGCGTGTCGGCGAGGTACGCCCCGTACCGCTGACGTTCGACGAAGTCCGAGGCCGAGACCTCGGGCGAACCGTGACGGCACAGCCACCGGACGAAGTGCCCGGGGTCGTCGGGGTAGCAGCTCATGTTCCCTGCGGGCACGTTCAGCCGGTGCCGGGGGTCCCCCGTCGCGTACGCCGCCCCCCGCCCGGCCTCGGGCCCCGGGTCGATCAGCAGCAGCTCCAGCGCGCTCCCCCGCCGCGCCGCGGCCTCACAGAGCTGCACCGCGACCATGGCCCCGGCCGCCCCCACCCCCACCACCGCGACTGCCCGACGCCCCGCCGAAGACCGCTGCACCACGACACCGCACCCCCTGTCGACCCCGGCCGCCCACCACCCGGACCGGCCGCCCCCATCCTTTCGGAGTACGGCCGCTTTTCCAGGCGTTCCCCGCAGTTCGACCGCCGAGCAGGGGTTCTTTCAGGTGGTCTCGTCGCGCCGGACGCCCGGTGGTCCGCGGTCGGTGTCGGTCTCCCCCGTCCGGCACCGCTTCACCAGAGGCGGCCCGGCAGGCCGCTGTCCGGCACGCACGGGCGGGCGGCTCGGCGCCGATACGACTGAGCAGCCGCCGGGCCTCCTTGACGTACGGCGGGTTCGGGTCGACGGCCTTGTTCGTGACCACGGCCGGGGAGCCTCCGGAGTTCCACTTGTGGTTGCCCCACAGCGGGGCAGGCGGCACCTGGGACGCCGGGCCCGCTGATCCTCTCGACGTGCTGGACCCCCTTCCCGCCGGTGGGCGGGTGGGTCGGCCGCGCGTCCGGCACCGGGGCGTCCCGGGGGCTTCCGGCGGACGGCGGGGAAGCTCCTCAGCGCTGTGCGGCCGCCTTCCGGTACGCGCGTCGGGCCAGCGGAACGACCACGGCCAGCAGGAGCACCAGGACCAGCAGGGCCGTGGGAAGGGGGTGCTCGGCGGGGAACGCCCCGCTGGTCGGGCCGCGGTCGTTCCCGAACAGGTCCCGGCTGGCCGAGACGATCGCGCTGACCGGGTTCCACTCGGCGAGGACCCGCACCCAGCCCGGCAGCCCGTCCAACGGCACGAACGCGTTGGACAGGAACACGAGGGGCATCATGACGACACCGGACACCGCGCTGACCGTCTCCACGTTGCGCAGCACGAGTCCCAGCAGTGCGCCGAGCCAGGACATCGCGAAGCCGAGCAGGAGCAGCAGTCCGAATCCGGCCAGTGTCCGGAGCGGGCCGTTGTGGGCGCGCCAGCCGATGGCGTATCCGACAAGGGTCATCACCGTACAGCTCCAGGCGACCAGCAGCCCGTCCGCGACGGTCCGTCCCACCAGGACGGAGGAGCCGGAGATGGGGAGGACACGGAACCGGTCCACCAGACCGTTGTCGAGGTCGCTGACGATGCCGACGCCGGTCGTGGTGATGTTGGTGAGCATCACCTGCGCGAAGATGCCGACCATGATGTATTCCTGGTAGCCGCCCTGGCCGGGTGCCCGCATCGCGCTGCCGAAGAGACAGCCGAGGACGAGGACGGACGCCACCGGCATCACGGTGACGCCGAGGAGGTGTTCCGGCATCCGGCGGATGTGCCGGACCCTGCGTCCGACGAGGGCGAACGATTCGCTGACTGCCCCGATCATGCCGGCTGCCTTCCTCCGGGAACGGTGACCGCCGCCACCCGCTCCCCCTCGGGTTCGTCCTGCCGTCCGGTCAGGGCGAGGAACACGTCGTCGAGCGTGGACCTGCGTACGGCGAAGTCCCGCGGTTCGATCCCGAGCGCTTCGAGACCGCTCGCGGCCGCGGCGATCGTCCTCACACCGCCGGTCAGCGGTACGGACACGGTCCGGTTCACGGGGTCCGTCACGGGCTTCCCGGGGACGAGGCCGGCCAGCGTGCGGGCCACGGGCGCGAGGTCGGCGAGGGAGGTCACCGAGACTTCGAGGCGCTCACCGCCGACCTCCCGCTTGAGCTGGTCCGGGCTTCCCTCGGCGATGACGGTGCCCCGGTCGATGACCGCGACGCGGTCGGCCAGTTGATCGGCCTCCTCCAGGTACTGGGTGGTCAGCAGGACGGTCACCCCCTCGGCCACCTGGTCCCGGACCATCTGCCAGAGCGTCCGCCGTCCGCTGAGGTCGAGACCGGTCGTCGGCTCGTCGAGAAAGAGCACCGACGGCCGCCCGACCAGACTCGCGGCGAGGTCGAGACGGCGGCGCATCCCGCCCGAGTACGTCCGCGCCGGCCGGTCGGCGGCCTCCACCAGCCCGAACCGCTCCAGCAGTTCGTCGGCTCTGGCCTTCGCCCCGCGCCGCCCGAGGTGCAGCAGCACCCCGATCAGCCGGAGGTTCTCGCGTCCGGTGAGCCGTTCGTCGACGGACGCGTACTGACCGGCCAGGCCGATGCTGCGGCGCACTTCGCGGGCCTGGGTGGCCAGGTCGTGACCCGCCACGGTGGCGCGTCCGCCGTCCGGCTCCAGCAGGGTGCTGAGGATCCGCACGGTGGTGGTCTTGCCCGCGCCGTTGGGGCCGAGCACGGCGAACACGGTGCCCGTGGGCACGGCGAGGTCGACCCGGCTCAGCGCCTGGTGGTCGCCGTAGCGCTTGCGGAGACCCTCCGCGGAAATGGCCGTCTCCATGGCGGCGCCTCCGATTCTCAGTTGCCGGAACCCTGCCGCGCGAGGATCAGGGTGGCGACACCGGCGATGTCCCCGGCGTCGAGGAGGTCCCCCTCGGGTATGTCGACACCACAGTGCTGTTCGAGGATCACCGAGAACTCGAGCATCACGAGGGAGTCCAGTTCGAGCTCCGTGAACGGGGTCTGGGCGGTGACGTCCCCCTTGACGTCGAGCCGGTCGGTGAAGAGGGTGACAAGCTGTTCCGTGAGTGCGTCGGCGGTCATGCTGTGGTGCCCTTCTCGTCGGAGTGCGCGGCGGGTTCGGCATGGAGGACCTCGGACACCTGGAGAGAGGGCCAGGTCAGGGCGGCGGAGCCCCAGCTGAGGCCGCCGCCGAAGGACGTCATGAGGACGCGGTGCCCCGGGGCGAGGCGGCCGTGGACCGTCGCGTCGGTGAGGGCGAGGGGGATGGAGGCGGCGGAGGTGTTGCCCACCCGGTCGAGATGGATGAGCACCCGGTCCCGGTCCACCCCGAGGACGTCGGCGACGGTGTGGAGGATCCGGATGTTGGCCTGGTGCCCCGCGACCCGGTCGACCTCGGCGGCGGACCAGCCGATCTTCTCCAGCAACTGGGCCGAGGACTCCCCCATGCGGTGCACCGCGTGGGTGAAGGTCTCCTTGCCTCGCATGGTCAGGTGGTCGTCCGCCTCGCTGGTGCCCTCCGGGGCGGACCGTTGCCGGGAACCTCCGCCGGGGACCAGTGCCAGGTCCTTGAGCGCACCGTCGCCGCCGAGGTCGAAGCCGACGAGCGCACCGGGTTCGGAGGGGTCACCGGCCCGCAGGACGGCCGCGCCCGCTCCGTCGCCGAAGATGATCGCGGTGCTGCGGTCCTTGAGGTCGAGCCGGGTGGACCAGATGTCGGCACCGACGACCAGGACACGCTCGGCGATGCCCGCCGCGATGGCACCGGCGGCCGAGGCGAGGCCGTAGACGAAACCGGCACAGGCGACCGACACGTCGAAGGCGGCGACGGGCCCGAGGCCGAGGCGCGCGGCGACGTACGGGGCCGTGGCCGGCATCGGGTGGTCGGGGGTGCTGGTGGCGAGGACGAGCATGTCGGCGCCGCCGCCTCCGGCGGAGTCCAGGGCCCTCCGGGCCGCGGCCACCGCGAGATCGCCCGTGGCGGTGCCGGGGTCGGCCCAGTGCCGCCGGTTGATTCCCGTCCGGGAGCGGATCCAGTGGTCGTCGAGGCCGAGCTGCCGCTCCAGCTCGGCGTTGTCCACCGCGCGCGGGGGCACGGCGGCACCGAGGCCGACCAGGACGGCGGAGCGGCTCATGACGGCCCCCGGCTGATGGTGTGTCGCGGCTTGCGCAAGGTCGCTCTTCCTTCCCTGGTACCGGGGTGGTCGTTGCGTACGGAAGCACCCGGTCACGTGTTCGGAGAATGGGGGCGGGACGGGTCTACCCGGTGAGGAGGTCCATGGCCTTCTCGTAGGCGCTGGTGCCCGACAGGAGCAGAAAGCCCACCAGCGCGAACAGCCAGGCGGTGTTCTCCCGGGCGTTGACCCTGAGCCAGTGATCGATCCTGCGCAGGGTGGGCTGCACCGCCCTGCGGGAGACGGCCCGGCCGATCGCCATCAGCACCGCAGGGGCGATCATGACCAGGCAGTACAGCGCGAGCATCGCGGCCTGGACGGCCCAGGGGAGACCGGACCCTCCGAGAGCGTCGATCGCCGCCAGGTACGGGAACATCGTGACGACTTCCAGCGCGATGGCCGTCAGCGCCACGACGATCAGGCCGCGGGACGTGGCCGAGGAGCCGACCGCCGCCTCCCTCCAGGCCGTGAGGCGCCCCTGTCCCTCCTTCTCCCGGCGCAACAGGCCGTACCAGGCGCCGATGAGGATCAGCACCACCCCGCAAGCCGCCGTCGCCATGTCCCCGGCGGGTGAGTCGAGCGCTGACCGCAGGGGCTCGCGTACGGCGGAGAGCGCGCTCAGCATCGCCAGACCCAGCAGCAGATAGCCGGCGGCGACGCTCAGCAGGTAGCCGAAGACGTTCGCCATCCGCAGCCCACGGGGAGTGAGCAGGAACCAGACCGGGATGGCCAGGGTGGACACGCTCAGGGTGTCCATCAGGGCCAGCGGAACGATACGGCCGAGTACATCCACTAGAAGACCCCGGGAAGCCAGTTGTCCCGGCGGCCGGAGGCGAACGCGATGCCGGTGAGGACGCCCGCGCTGCCCGTCCGCAGGTCGCTCGACAGCTTGAAGTTGCGCGATCCGGGGAAGTGCAGCTCGCCTTCGCGCGGCCGGATCTCGTGCACGCCCAGCTGCTGGGTGTGCCGGTGGACGAGCGCGCGGGCGCGCTCTTCGGCGACCCCGTCCCGGGCGAGCGTGGCCAGGGCCGCGACGAAACCGGCACGGCCGCGGAACAGGCCGCTCTGCACCATGAGTTCGGGCCCGGTCGCCCGGACCAGGTCCTCGATCGAGGCCCGTGCGGAGACCCATCCCCCGTGGCGGGTGAGCTCGGAGAGGACGAGAGCGGCACCGCAGGAGCCGACCTCCAGATACCCGAGGCTACGGCGCCCGGCCTCGTTGAACTGCAGGGAGCCGTCCGCGCACCGCACGTATCCGGAGAGCTCGAACTCCAGTAGGTCCCGCGCGAGGTCGACGGCGGCGGTGTCCCCGGCGCGCAGGCCGTGGCGGTGGACGGCGAGGGCGATGCCGGCGACACCGTGCATCAGGCCGTAGTGCGACACGTCGGGCTCGTCGGTGCCGGCAAGGCGGTCGAGGTAGGTCTTCGCACGCTCGGTGAGTTCGGCGCCGAGCTCTTCCGCGAGGCCTTCGGGCACCAGCGGATCGACGCCCGACGCCATCTCGGAGGCGGCCAGGTGGATTCCGGCGAGGCCGCTGAAGACGCTCAGTCCGATGCCGTCACGGTCCTTCGCCAGGGCGGAGTCCACCAGGGAGCGGGCGTGGTCGTGCTGTCCGGCCTTCCACAGGGCGTAACCGGCGCCCAGTTCGCTGTCGTACAGGCCGCATTCGAGTCGGGTCGCCGACGCCCTGCCCCGAGCGGCGGTCCAGTCGGCCACCTCGTCGATGAGGTCGGGCACGTCGAGGCCGCGGGTTCCGAGGAGCGACCACAGCACTCCGGCGGCACCGGTGGCGAGGGAGACCGGGGAGAGGGAGAACCCCGTGAAGTCGCTGCGGAAGAGGCGGTCGGTGCGGTCGTGGCTACTGGTGGCCCGGAGGCCGGTCACGATCTGCGACGCCCAGGTCTCGAAGCCGAGCGCGTCGTCGAGATGGCTGGAGGCGACCGTCAGCGGGCCGTCGGTGACGGTGTCCGGGCGGCGTGCGGCACGCAGCAGCCGGTCGGCCCACGCCCGCGGCAGGCCGTACCAGGTCCGGCAGGTCTCCAGCAGCTGGCGCAGCTTGGTGCCGTCCATGCGGATCAGGTGGGTGAGGGGCATGTAGCAGGAGAGTTCCAGCATCGCCAGGGCGTATTCGTCCGCGGCTCGCCCGGTCCTGGCCGGGTCGGTGAAGCCGGGGGCGCCGGGGAAGGGCCGGGGGGCGTCCTCCGGCAGGCACGTCTCCAGGTCGATGAGCTTGACGTCGAGGCCGGGCGTGACCATCACGTTGCCGGAGTGCAGGTCCCCGAAGACATGGCCGCGGTCCCAGATCGCCTCCATCGCGCGGCGGACCTTCGTCAGGATCTCCTCGACGTCGCGGTGGTAGGCGCCGATGTCCTCGGGCGTCGGCGGCTCGAAGGGCTCGGGACGGACGAGGAAGGGGACCCGGGCGGCGCACCATTCCTGGAGGGTGGTCCCGTCGACGTACTCCATCGCGGTGAAGAGGTGCGACTGCCAGCTGAACTGGTCGTACGCCTCGGGGATCCCGGGCAGTCCGGCGAGGGTCCGCATCGCCTGGTACTCCTTGGCGGCCCGGACGACCGAGTCGCCTCCCACCAGGTCGTAGCCGGCGAACGGCCGGGCCTCCTTGAGCACCAGCTGCCGACCGGTGCCGAGGTCGGTGGCGAGGTAGACACCACCGCCGTTGGAGAAGTGCAGCGTCTTGTCGATGCGGTACGGCGGGACCGGGCCGTCGGCGACGGGCGGCGCGGGTCTGAACGCGTCCGGGATCCGTACGAACGAGGGGGCCTTGAACGGCACGGACCTGCGGTCGGGGACGCGGCGCCCGTCGGGGTCCTCCAGGGCGAGGACCGGCTTGCCCGCGTCGCTGCGGCAGTACTGGCGGGTGTAGGCGCCGTACCGGACGTGGACGACGCTCCGGTCGACCTGGAGGTCGGACAGGATGCGGGGGCCCTCCGCGTCGGCGAGCAGGCCGACCAGTTCACCGGCGAGGAGGAGGGACCGCTCCTCGTCGGCCGGGTAGAGGACGAAGCCCTTGCCGGAGACCTGTCGGGGCGCGTACTTGGCGTTGATCAGCCACGCGTACTCGTACCGGGCCAGGAACTTGAAGGGGACGCCACGTGCCGTGCAGAAGGCCGAGACCTTCTCCCGCAGTGCCTCGAAGGAGTCGGGCGTGACCGCGATGTGGATCTTCCAGCCCTGGCCGGTGACGGGTTCGCCGCCGGGTCGGCAGACGGTCCAGATGCCGTGCTGGGAGTACTGCCAGCCCTCGGTGTGGACGACCGGCACCAGCCCTCGCCGCGTCGAGCGGAACCTGGCGTCGGCGGGGTCGGCCTTCCAGCGGGCGATGTCGTCGTAGGAGTCGGGATCGGCGAAGGTGTAGAAGAAGTGCTCCATGCCCGGCCTCCTCAGGCGTCGACAGGTACGGCCGCGGCGGTCTGCGCGGTCTCGGTGTCCGGCGCCCCGGTGGCGGACGGCTCGGTGGTGGCCGCCTCGAAGGCGGCTATCGCGTCCCAGAGGGGGGCGGTCACATCGGTCTCGGCGCCGGTGGAACGGCTGGTGCCCTTGCGGGGTTCGACGAGGTGGTAGTGGGGGACGGCGTCGAGGCGGTCCAGCACGTCGATGATGATCGGATTCCGTGCGACCCCCGGCGGGAAGGTCGGGGCGATGACGACGGGAGCGCTGGTGCCGAGCGCGGCGAGGAAGAAGGGAGAGGTCCCGGCGCCCGATGCCAGGCCCGACAAGAAGGCGACGCTGGCGGGGTAGACCAGGATGCCGTCGTAGTCGGCCGCGATCCGGGTGTGCACCGGCTCCCGCCGGCCGTCCGCGGTGTCCCAGGTGTTGCGGACGACGGGTGTCCCGGTCATCGCGGTGAGGGCCGACGCACTGACGAAGTGCTCCGCCGAGTCGGTCAGCCCCACCGTCACCTTGTAGTGGGGGCGGTTCACCGACAGCCAGTTCAGCCAGAACGGCAGGTGCGCGGTGGAGAGGGTGCCGGTGGCGACCAGGAACAGATGGGCCTGCCGGGCCTTCGCCGCGGCGCCCTGGTCGAGCCGGGACATCGATGTCACGTTTGCTCCCTTGCTGCGTTGCTGTGGTCAGTCGTCGGGCGAGTCCCAGCGCCGTTTGGCGTCCTCGTCCCACCGCCGGTCGTCCTCGCGTCGGCGGTCGTCCTCGCGCCGCCGGTCCTCGTCGTCACGCCGACGGCCGTCCCTTCGCCGGTCCTCGTCGTCGCGTCGGTAGTCGTCGCGCCGCCGGTCCTCGTCGTCGCGTCGGTAGTCGTCGCGCCGCCGGTGGTCGTCGTCACGCCGGTAGTCGTCCCTTCGGCGGTGGTCGTCGTCACGCCGACGCTCCTCCGAGGACTTCAGGCCGAAGTCTCCACGCAATTCATCGACGAACCGCCGAGGCTTTCCGCGTCGATAACTCTCCGCGAATTCAAGCCCTCCGAAGAGGACAAGCGCAATACCGAACGGCCTTCCTTCGAACCAGATGAATTTCGTGTCCGGGAAAGCGGCGATGAGCACCACACCCGCCACAGCCAAGGCGATCCCGAGAACCCTTTTCAGATTTGTCGACACGATCTTTCGCACCTTCCTCTGCCCGTCGCAACCCATCAGCCGAGTTCAACCGCGTTGCGCATCCTGTCAGTTGACGGCCGAAACTTTACATGCCGAAGATGGATCATGCAGAGCAAGGCTGAAAACCGCCTGCCGAAGCAGGCCAAAATCTTGCGACACCAGGTAATGCCCGCCCGGAAGAAAAGACACTTCCACGTCGTCGCCGAGTTCCTTCCAGCCTTCGAACGCCTCCCTCGGCACCAGCGGGTCCCCGTCACCGGCGAAGATCCTGACGGGCACGGACAGCGGGCTTTCCTGCGGCCGGTGCTCGTACGTGGCGCACAGGCGCGTGTCGTCCTGCAGCAGGCCCAGGAAGGGCCGGACCCAGGCGGGATGGGCGACCAGCCAGTCGGGGATGCCTCCGATGGCCCGCAGCCGGGCGAGCAGCGCGTCCTCGTCGTCCTCCGCCGTGAAGGTGCCCCACGACAGGTGCGGCGCTCCGAACGCGGCGACCGCCAGGGCTTTGGGGAGCCGCCCGCCATGCCGTCGCACATGCCGGGTGAGCAGATAGGCGAGGAGGCCGCCCATGCTCTTTCCGAACAGCACGTAGTCGTCGTCCATGTGCGGTTCGAGTTCGGCGGCGAGTGCCGGTACCAGGCCATCGGTGGTGCGGTGGGTCCTGCGTCCCGAATCCGGCCGGACCGGAATGCCCACCGGCACCACTTCGAGCCCGGCCGGGGCGTACTGGGCCCAGGGGCGGAACACGGAGGCGTTGCCGCCCGCGTGATGGAGGCACACCAGCTTCGTCACCGCGCTCCTCCCCCACTGCCCATCATGTCGAACAGTCGTTCAGACAGGGCGGTGACGGTCGGATGGTCGAAAATCATCGAGGGCGGCACCTTGCACTCCAGACCGCGCTGCAGATGGCTTCTCAGCTCGATGGCCCGGAGCGAATCGAGACCGTGGGCGAAGAGGTCCTGGTCGTCCGTCAGGGCGCCGCCGCCCCGGGCGCCCTCCCCGAGCACCCGCCGCACCAGTTCCCGTACGTGGTCGACCAGCAGCTCCCGGCGGGCTTCCGGCCCGGCCCCGTCGAGCGCGGCCCGTACGCCCTCCCGACGCGCCTCGGCGCGTCTGCCTCCCGGCATGTCGGCCAGGAGGCCGCGCAGAGCGGGATCGTCGCGGTCCTCGAACCGGGTCCAGTCGGCCGGCAGCACGGCGACGACGGGATCGGGGCCCTCCGCGGACAGCAGACGCTCCAGGACGGCCAGACCGTCGGCCGTCGGAATGACGTGTTCGCCCTTGCCCACGAGGACGGTGTTGAGCCCCGCCCGTGCGCTCATGCCCGTCTCGCCCCATGAACCCCACTGAATGGCGAGTCCGGGCAGTCCCAGGCCGCGCCGGTGGGACGCCAGCCCGTCGAGGAACGCGTTGGCCGCCGCGTACGGAGCCTGGCCCGGGGTGCCGAGCAGCGACGAGGCGGAGGAGAACATGACGAAGAAGTCCAGCGGCCGGCCTGCCGTCAGCCGGTGCAGGTTCCACGCCCCCCGCGCCTTGGGGGCCATGACCCCGGCCAGGCGTTCGGGCGACTGCAGCAGCAGCACCCCGTCGTCCAGGACGCCGGCCAGGTGCAGCACCCCGGCGAGCGCGGGAAGGGCCGGGTCGGCGTCGATCCGGCCGAGCACGTCCGCCAGCGCCTCGCGGTCCGCGACGTCCACGGCGTACGTCACCACCGTGGCACCATCGGCGCGCAGTCGCTCGATCCGCTCGCGCGCGGCCTCCCCCGGCGGGGTACGGCCGAGCAGCACGAGGTGGCGCGCTCCGGCGTCGCACAGCATCCGCGCCGCCTCCAGACCGAGCCCGCCGAGCCCACCGGTGACCAGGTAGGTGGCGTCGGGCCGCGGCCCCGCACCGGCCCACGGCCCGGTCCCCGGCGGACCGGCCTGTTCCCCTCGGAGGAGGACCTCCAGGTGCCTGCGGTGGCCGTCGTAACCGACCCGGTGCCGCTCGGGCTGCTCCGTCGTGACGCTCAGCAGGGCGAGCTCGGCGTACAGCAGGGCGGCGCGGCTGCGGAGGTCGGTGCGGGGGTCGAGGTCGATCTGGGTGATGCGGAGCTCGGGGAGTTCCGCCGCGGTGACCCGTCCGAGGCCCCACAGCGCCGCGTCGGCGGGGCGGGTGACGGGGCGGCCGGCCACGGCCTGGGCACCGGCGGTCACCAGGCACAGACGGGGCGCGGCCGCGTCGAGCACGGCGAGCCGTTGGGTGAGCCGCAGCATACGACCGCCGTCCGCCACGGCGTCGGCGCCCGCGTCGCCGGTGCCGTCCCGGTCACCGCGGCAGACGGCGACCAGGTCGTACGGACCGAGGTCCGCGTCCTCCGCCCAGCCGTCGAGGACGTCACAGCCGACCCCGTGGGTCCGGGCGAAGGCGGCGACCTCCCGGCCCAGCCCGGCGTCGCCGGTCACCAGCCACCGCTGCTCGGGCACGGCGGACGGCTGCGGCGGCGCGACCGGGTTCCACAGCGTCGTGTAGAGCCACTCCCGCCAGGTCTCACGCCGTGCCGGGATCATCGTCTCCCGCGCGGCCCGCTTGAGCAGGACGCCTTCCAGGGCCAGGACGAGGGTGCCGTCGGACGCGATCAGGTCGATGTCGGCGCGCAGGACCTCCGGGTCCTCCTCGTGGGTGGGGCGCAGCCGGGCGTGGCACCACGCCTCGGTCCCCGCGGAGGCGCTCTCGACGCGCACCCGGTCGGCGCCCAGCGGCACGTACGTCCGTCGGCCCAGTTTCTCCGGGTAGGTCACCGTCAGCGCGAGGAAACACGCCTCGATGAGAACCGGGTGGGCCCGGTGGAGAGAGGCACCGGCGCGCAGCTCGGGACCGAGGCGCACCTTCGACAAGGCGTTCGGGCCGTGCTGCCAGAGCCGTTCGGTGACTTGGAACAGCGGCCCCAGGTCGATCTGCCGTTCGCGCTCACGCTGGTAGATCTCGTCCGGCCGCAGCTCGTGGCCCTCCAGTGCCTTCCGCTCCGTCTCCAGCCGTGCGGGGGTGTACGGCGGGGCGTCGCCCGCGGCGGCGGCGAGGTTGCCGGAGGCGTGCAGGGTCCAGCCTCCGGGGCGCCGGGTCCGGTCGCCGGTGGCCAGGGGACGGGAGTGGACCTCGAAGGTGTGGCTGCCGTCCTCCTCCGGTGTGAGGGCGATCTGGGTCTGGCGCGGGGCGTCCCCGTCGGGGAAGGCCATCGCGTGGTGGATGTGGAAGTCCCGCAGCTCCGCGGGCACCGGTCCGAAGACCTCGCGGGCTGCGGCGAACGCCATCTCCAGGTAGGCGACACCGGGGAGGACCAGCGAGCCGAAGACCCGGTGGTCGCTCAGCCACGGCAGGGTCTTCACACCGGCGACCGCGTCGAAGCGCACGCCCCCTTCGGCGTCCGCGAGGTCGAGGCGGCGGCCCAGGAGGGGGGCCGTGCGCGGGTCGGCGACCGGTTCCTCGGTGCCGGGGGCGTCGATCCAGTGGCGTTCCCGCTGCCACGGATAGGTGGGAAGCGGGACGCGGTGCCGGTCCGGTCCCCCGGTGACCGCGTGCCAGTCGAGGTCGACGCCGTTCTCGTACACCCGGCCGACCGCGTCCAGGAGCCGGCTCCACGGCCGGTCCGGCCGGATGCTGGGGACGAGCGCCGTACCCGGTTCGTCGAAGAGCTCCTCGACGAGTTGCAGCAGGGTCGGGCGGGGGGCGATCTCCAGCAGGGTGCGGACACCGAGCCCGCGCAGGGACGTGGCCGCGTCGTGGAACCGGACGGGCAGGATCGTCTGCTCGACCCAGTAGCGCCAGTCGGCGAGTTCGGCTCCGATGTCCTTGCCCGTCACCGAGGAGACGACCGGTGTGCGGGGCGGGTGGTAGGTGACGGTCCGGGCGACGGCCTCGAACTCGGCCAGGGTCGGTCGCATCAGGGGCGAGTGGCAGGCGACGGAGATCTCGAGCCTCCGGTGCCGGACGCCCATGGCGGTCAGCCGAGCGCAGATCTTCTCGATCTCGCCGGTGCGGCCCGAGATCACCGTGGAGGTGGGGCTGTTGGCGGCGGCCACGGAGGTGTCCGGGCGGAGCAGCGGGCGGACGGTCGCCTCGTCGGCGGCCACCGTGACCATCGTCCCCGGTTCGGTGCGGTCCCGCATGAGGCGGCTGCGGGTGCACACCAGCGTCAGCGCGTCCTCCAGGGAGAACACCCCGGCGAGGCAGGCCGCGACGTACTCACCGAGGCTGTGTCCGACCATGACGTCGGGGCGCACGCCCCACGACTCCCAGAGCTTCGCCAGGGCGTACTCGAAGGCGAACAGCGCGGGCTGGGCCTGGCTGGTCTCGTCGATGGGGGACGGCTCGCCCGGCTCCGGGAAGAGCACGGACAGCAGCGGCGTGCCCGAACGGTCACCGAGCAGTTCGGCACACCGGTCCACGGCATCCCTGAACACGGGCTGCCGCCGGTACAGCTCCCGGCCCATGCCCGCGTACTGCGAGCCCTGCCCGGCGAAGAGGAACGCCACTCCGCCGGGCAGGGCGGGCCCGCCGCCGGCCGTCGTGTCGTGCCGCGCCGCCAGGAGTTCCTCCCGGGCCTCCCGCGCGCTCGCGGCGACCACCGCGCGCCGGTACGGGAAGTGCCGTCGGCCGGTACCGGCCGTGAAGCAGGCATCGGCGAAGCGGGCCGGGTCCTCGATCGTGCCGAGGACGTCGGCGTAGCGACGGATCAGCTCGTCCAGGGCCCGTCCGTCGCGGGCGCTGAGCGCGAGGACCCGGGGCTCGGAGGTCCCGGTGACCGGCCGGGGGGTGGGCGCCGCCCGTCGGGGAGCTTCCTGGAGCACCACGTGGGCGTTGGTCCCGCCCACGCCGAGCGAGGTGACTCCGGCGGTACGCGGACGTCCGCCGGTGGTCCACGGCGCGGTGCGGGTGCCGACGCGGAAGGAGGAACGGCCGAAGTCGATCTCCGGGTTGGGAGCGGAGAAGTGCAGGCTGGGTACGAGCGTGCCGCGCTCGACGCAGAGTGCCGCCTTGATGAGCCCGGCGATTCCGGCCGCCTCGTCCAGGTGTCCTATGTTGGTCTTCACCGAGCCGATGACACGGTCGCCCGCCTCGGGCCCGGTCCCGAACACCTCGGTGAGGGCGGCCAGTTCGATCGGGTCGCCCAGGGCCGTGCCGGTGCCGTGCGCTTCGACGTAGCCGACGTCCCGGGGGGCGACCCCGGCGACGGCCAGTGCCTCACGGACGACATCGGCCTGCCGCGCCGGGCTCGGGGCGGTGAAGCCGGCCTTAGCCGCGCCGTCGTTGTTGACGGCGGAGCCCTTGACGACGGCGATGATCCGGTCGTTGTCCTCGACCGCCTCGTCGAGCCGCTTCAGGACGACGACCCCGCAGCCGTCGCCGAACAGGGTCCCCGCGGCACCGGCGTCGAAGGTCCTCGTGCGGCCGTCGGGGGACAGGATCATGCCCTCTTCGTGGAGGTGTCCGGCACCCTGCGGCACGACGATGTGCACGCCTCCGGCGAGGGCGAGGTCGCTCTCCCCCTCCAGGAGGCTCCGGCAGGCCAGGTGAACGGCGACCAGCGATGTCGAGCACGCCGTCTGCACGCCCAGGCTCGGGCCGCGCAGGTCCAGTGCGTACGACACCCTGGTGGCGAGGTATCCGCCGTCGTTGCCCAGTTGGAGCTGGAACTGCTCCATGTCCGACTCGGTCAGCGCCTTGGAACGCCCGTAACCGAAGTGCGGCAGCAGGTTGTTGAGCAGGTACGTGCTCATGCCGCCACCGGCGAAGACCCCGACCTGTCCGTCCCGGGCGTCGCCCGGGGCGTGCCCTGCGTCCTCCAGCGACTCCCAGGCGCACTCCAGGAACAGCCGCTGCTGCGGGTCGAGGAGTTCGGCCTCCCGGGCCCCGATGCCGAAGAAGGACGCGTCGAACCGCTCGATGTCCGGCAGGACCGCACCGGCCGCCACGAAGTCGGGGTGGCCGGCGATGTCCGGGTCACGCTGCCCCTCGCCCGCCGTGGGCGGCCCGCCCACGGACTCCACGCCCCGGAGGAGGTTGTTCCAGAAGGTCTCGACATCGGGGGCGCCGGGAAAGCGTCCGGACATCCCGATGATCGCGATGTCTCCGGTGGCGCCGTGCGGGCGGCCTCGCCGGGTAGCGGGGGGCGTCACCGGGCCCGGTGCGTCGTCGCCGTTCCGGTCGAGGTGGGCCGCGAAGGCGTTGATCGTCGGGTGGCGCAGCAGATCCGTCATCGACACGTCCCGGCCCAGGGCGCGCACGAGGGCCGCCCGCACCTCGACGAGCATCAGGGACGTACCGCCGAGGTCGAAGAACCGGTCGCCGACGGACACGTCGTCGAGCCGCAGCACGGTACGCCACACGTCGACGAGGAGCCGCTCGGTCCCGGTACGGGCCTTGACGGAGGCCCCGGAAGCCAGCCGCTCGAAGACGGCCGGCGGCTGCAGCAGGGCCCTGTCGGTCTTGCCGCTCGTGGTGAGGGGCAGTTCCGGCAGCAGGACGTACGCCTCCGGGAGCATGAGCGGGGACAGTTCGGGGACCAGGAAGACATGCAGCTCACGGGCCGCGGTGGCGGGGTCGAGCGACGAGCCGGGCACCACGTGGGCGACGAGACGGCGGTGGCCGTCGATCTCGTGGGCGGCGACCACCACCTCCTCGACGCCGGGATGCCCGAGGAGCAGCGTCTCGATCTCACCCGCCTCGACGCGTACGCCGTGGACCTTGAGCTGGGTGTCGATCCGGCCGAGGTGCTCGACGGTGCCGTCCGGCAGGCGACGGCCGAGGTCACCGGTCCGGTAGAGCCTGCCGCCGCCGTACGGATCGCCCACGAACTTGCGGGCGTTGAGGTCCGGCCGGCCGAGATAGCCCGGCGAGACCCCCGCTCCGGCGACGCAGAGTTCTCCCTCCGCGCCGTCGGGCACCTTCCGGAGGTCCTGGTCGAGGATGTGGACCTGCACTCCGTCGATGGGCCGCCCGATCGGGGCGATCGCGGGCCAGTCTCCGGGATCGCCGTCCAGGGTGTGGGAGGTGGCGTCCTGGAACTCGGTCGCGCCGTAGTGGTTGTGCAGGCGCGCGCCCGTGCGGGAGAAGAATCCCCGGATGTGGGGGCCGATCCGCAGTTGTTCGCCGGTCGTGACGACCTCGCGCAGATGCGGCCAGTCCGTCTGCTCCGCCGCACGCGCCAGGTGTTCCAGGAGCGTGACCGGCAGGAAGAGGCGCTCGACGCGCTCCTCGCGGAGGAAGTCGACGAGTGCGTACGGGTTGCGCCGCACCTCGTCGTCGGCGACGACGAGCGTGCCGCCGAAGCAGAGGGTGGAGAAGATCTCGTGGAAGGCGAAGTCGAAGCTCAGGGAGCAGAGTTGGGCGGTACGTCGGCTGCAGCTGTCCGGCCGGGCGCGGTGGTGCCAGTGCAGGAGGTTGAGCAGGGCCGCGTGGGTCATCACGGCGCCCTTGGGCACACCGGTCGAGCCGGAGGTGAAGACGGCGTACGCGGCGGCCTCGACGTCGTCCGCCTCGTCCCGGGGCGTCTCGGCGGCCCTGTCGGTGTCCGGGAGCGGCCCGTCGGTGTCGGGGAGCGGCCCGTAGTCGTCGTCGAGGACGAGGACGCCGACCGGCAGTCCGGGCGGCGGGGGTGTGCCGTCGGTGACGAGCAGGGTGATGCCGGCCGTCTCCACCACTTGCCGGACCCGCCCCGCGGGGTCGGCCGGATCGATCGGAACGTAGGCCGCGCCCGCCCGCATGATGCCCAGCATCGCCGCCACGGTCCCGGGACCCCGGGCCATGCGCACACCGACGAAGTCGCCCCGCCGCACACCGGCGCGGCGCACCGCGGCGGCCACGTGCCCCGTCATCGCGTCGAGCAGGCGGTAGCTGACCTCGCGGGTGCCGTGGACCAGGGCGGCCTCGTCGGCCCGCGGTCCCCGGCCGCGCCGTGCGACCAGCTGGTGCACTCCGGTCACCGGTTCCTCGGGAAGGTGGTTCGGCATCGTTCCTCTTCGCTCTCGTCTCGCGTCCTGGCCCCTTGCCGCCGCCCTCCTCAGCCCAGCGGCTGGTACGGGACGGAGGGGAAGTAGTCCTCCCTGGTTCCGTCCCGGTGGATGTCCCAGGTGGCGCAGTGCAGGGACCCGCCGTACTCGAAGACGTTGCGGAAGGGGAGTGTGAGGACCTCGAAGCCCAGGTCGCTGAGCAGGTCCTGCAGGGGCTTCTCCTGCTCCTCGCAGATGACCTTGTCCGGGGAGAGGCTCAGCACGTTCATGGAGAGCCACTTGGACGACTGGCAGTAGTCGGGCATCTCGTCGTTGGACAGCACGGGCTCGGGCGCCTCGATCAGCTTCCAGCCGTTCTCGGTGAACATCGGCAGCTCGTCGTGGCGCAGGGGCCGGTCCGGGTTGGTGAGGATCAGGCCGGGCCGCAGCGGGACGAAGGTGCAGTCGATGTGGGAGGGGAAGTAGTCCAGGGGGAAGTGGACGGGGTGGACCCGGAAGCCCTTGGGTTCCAGGGTCCGCTTCAGCCAGCGGATCCCGGCACGGTTGGTGGTCATGGACTCCTGGACCAGGATGTCCCGCCCCAGCCGGCTCATGTCGGCGGCGTCGAAGACGATCTCGTCCTGGGTGATGCAGAACTCCGAGGCGTGCATCCGGGCGTGCCGTTCCTCGATCGGCCACTCCCAGAAGTCCTGCCGGTACATGCTGTCGGCCATGGTCGGCTTGGGGGCGACGGTCCACGACACCCTGGGGTCGGCCTCCCAGTACTCGTACACGAGCTTGCGGTACGGCTCGTACTCGAAGTAGCGGGCCCGGCGGGACATGGTGGCCTCGACGATCTCGTTCCCGATCGTGATCATCACGTCACGCGGGCAGACCGCGCAGTACTGGTTGGCGACCTCGAAATGGGGGGTGCGTACCGGCCGGGAGTAGTCGTGCACGGCCGGGCGGCGGACCTTCACCCCCTGGCTCCGCAGGAGGGCGGCCAGTCCTTCGAGCTCCTCCTCGGCGCGTGCCACCGCCTCGGCCGACTTGGGTCCGGTCGGGAAGGGTGCTCCGGCCCCGCCGCGGACCTGCGGACGGTTACCGGGCTCGGTCGGTTCGAAGGCGGCGCCTGCCGCGGTGCCCACGACCATCTCGCGCAGTGGGTCCCACTCGTTCCAGGCGTTCACCACGGGGGTGTCAGCGAGAGTCCGCATGAAGGTTCCTTCCGTTTCTGTCCACGGGGTTCGGGGCGGCCAGGTGCCGGTGGCCGACGCGGCCGGCCACCAGGTCGCGCACACGGGTCACCACGAACGATCTGGCGGGGCCGACCAGATCCACGGCGGTGACCCCGGGGACGGAACGCAGGCCGTCGATCAGCAGCGGCAGGTTCGCCGTGTCGAACCACTGCTCCGTCACCATCTCCCGGTACGCCTCGGGGGTGTCGTCCACGCGTTCGCCGGTGGACGGGGAGATGACGGCCGCGGTCGTCGGCAGGAACTCCACCCCGGCCAGCAGTTCCGCGAAGGCGGCCCGGCCGGGGGCCGCGTACGGGCAGTGCTCGGCCCGTTCGAGCACGTCAAGGACGGAGACGCCGAGCCTGGTCAGGACGCGCCTGATCGCCTCGGTGTCGGTGCCGGTGATGCTGATGGCGATCACGCCGGCTCCCAGGTCGACGGAGAGCCAGGGTTGCGGGTCGTGGGCGCGCAGCGCGTCGACGAGCCGGTAGGCGTCCCCCTCCGACGAGGGCAGGACGGCGAGGAAGGTACCGCTGCGGCGGGCCGCGTTGGCCTCGATCTGCCGGGTGTTGGTCTCCCGGATCAGGGTGAAGCAGGTCTCCTCGCTGATCGCACCGGCGAAGAGCAGGGCCGTCAGACAGCCGGCGCTGAGACCGCCGAACGCCTTCCATCCGGTGGGTTCCTCGGCCAGCCGCCTGATGAGGGCGACGGCCAGCAGTGCCTCGTGCACCGTGGAGGAGAGTCCGTCGCTGCCCTTTGCCGGGTCGACCTCGGCCGGGTCGAAACGGCAGATCCGCGCGGCGCGCCGGAGGTGCTCGTCCGGCACCCGGACGATCGCCGCCAGCTCGTCCTCGGCCAGCGGGAGCAGTCCGGGGACGACGAGGGCCCGGTCAGAGGTCACCGGTGACGCCGCCCGTGACGGGAGCGAGTCCGCACTCCGGGTCGAGGGCCATCGACTTGACCACGAAGGCCGAAGGCTCCAGGACGACATAGGTGTCCAGCCGGAGGTCCTCCAGGTAGCGGATGATCCCGCGCCAGTCGAGGACGGTGGTGAACTGGTCGATCATGTGCTGCCGGACGATCTCACCGCTGGTGTGTGGGCGGCCGTCGTTGATGCTGATCAGGGGCAGTGAGGTGTTGCCGTGAGGGGCGTGGAACTCCCATTCCTCGGCGTAGCGCCGACGCACGGTCTCCATCAGGCCGCAGTGCCCGGGGAAGCTGTGGGGGATCGGCCGGTAGAGGGCACCGGCCTTCATCAGCGCGGGCTTCATGGCTTCCAGGTCCGACAGCCGGCAGGCACCCAGGAACTGGTTGCTCGACACCGTGGCGGCCAGGTGCAGCAGCGGGTCCAGTCCTCGGGCGCGCAGTTCGTCGAAGACCTTGTCGGAGTCGCAGTTGTAGAAGAAGACGCTGACGTAGTCGGTCCCGGCGAAGACCTCGGTCTCGATGGTCGCCATCGTGTGCGACATGCGCACCATGTCCTCCAGCGAGACCCAGCCGACGGCAGCGGCGGCCGTGAGGTAGCCCAGGCTCATGCCGGCCACCACGACCGGCTGGACGTCCCGGACGCGCAGGTCCTGCTGCCAGCCGGCGATGCCCATGATGTTGATCAGCGGGCGCCGGAAGCGGGGGTCGTTGGCCTCCTCCTCGGTGCCGTTCTTCAGGATGGCTCTGAAGTCCATCGCCAGGGTGTCGCTCGCCAGGTCCAGGAGGACGTCCATCTGCTTCGACAGACCGCGCCGCCGAATCTCGTCGTCCACGTGCACCTGGGAGGGGAAGATGTATGCGCCGGTCCTGCTCACAGCGAGAAACCTCCGTCGACCACGACCACTTCACCGTTCACGGCCTCGAATCCGGCACCGGTGACGAGCCGGATCACCGAGGCCACCTTCTGCGCCGGCACCGCGGGATCCTCGGAGCCCGGTGCCGTCATGCCGTCCATCACCTGCGCGGGCACCATGCTCAGCAGCTGCGTGTCCCGGATCGGACCGGGCGAGACGGTGTTGAAGCGCACTCCCACCGCGCCCCATTCGCGGGCGAAGCCGCGGGTCATGGCCTCGACGGCCGCTTTGCCCGCCACGTATCCGACCGCGCCGACGATGTAGCGCCGGGTGATGACCGAGGACACGTTCACGACGCTGCCGCCACCGGTGCCCGCCATGGCCTGCGCGCTGATCGCGTTGACCTGGTAGGCCCCGAAGACATTGGCGTCGATGACCGATCTGAACGCGAGGGCGTTGGACACGGTCGCCACGGCCGGGTCACCGGTCACGGCGCAGTTCACCACGACGTCGCACGGCGCGACCTGAGCGAGCAGCGCACGGATCGTCGGCCCCCTGGGGTCGGGGTCGGGCAGGGTGAGCTGGTGGATCTCGGCCGTCCCACCTCGTTCGGCGACCGTCGCGGCCGTCTCCTCCGCCGCGGCCCTACGGCCGTGGTAGGTCAGGTGCACCGTTTTCGCGTGGGGGGCGAACTCGGCCGCCACCGCCCGGCCCAGGCCGCCGGTGCCGCCGATGACCAGGACGTTCCGGTAGGTCTTCGTGTGGGTTCCGCTCATCACTGCTCTCCGCCCAGGCGATCCGTGATCGCACGCGTGTCGATGCGCCGGGCCAGGTTCTTGTGGAGCACCGCCAGCCGTTCCCGGTCGGCGCGCCGCCCCACGCGGGGCTGGTAATGGGGATAGGGCCGGTAGAACTCGGCCCGGGTGATCGACGACATGAGCGCCGGGACGGTGCCTTCGGGGGTCTGGAGGTAATCGCGGCACACCGCTTCGAAGGACATGTCGTCCGCCAGCCCCAGTCTGACGGTGGCCTCGTTGTGGACCCCCGTCGTGAGCTGGACCCGCTGGCAGTCGCGCACTTCGAAGAGGTAGTCGATCAGGAGCATCGCCGCCTCCAGACCGATGCCGGTGCGCCACAGCTTCGCGTCGCCGACGGCGCCCCCGACCTCGTAGACCCGCTCGCCCAGTCGCCAGAAGTGAGCCAGGCCGATGACCTTGCCGTGGTTGTCCGCGATCAGGGCCGCGCGGTTGTGGTCGTTCTCCAGCGAGGCGTACTGGGACTCACGGACCAGCCGGCTCGACGTGCCGCGCAGCAGGGCTTCGCACTCGGTCGCGCTCAGCCATTGCGCGACGTCCCCGAGGGCTTCCTCCGAGACGGGCAGGATGTGGCACATCAGGCCTTTCACGGGAGGCCGCTATCCGTTCCGCAGCTGCTCGTGGATGCCGCGCAGCGTGGTGAAGTTCTCGATCTTGAGGTCGTACACCTTGTCCCCGAAGGTCTGCAGGAGGGCCGAGGCGAACCGCATGGTGTCCAGCGATTCCAGTCCGTAGGTGTTGCCCGAGCCGAAGACGACGTCCTCGTCGCCCGGTGCTTCGCCGCCGAACCGGTCCGCGAACAGGTCCATGAATACTTTGCGCAGTTCTTCCACGGTCATTCCTCCGTACTGATGTCGTGCGGCAGCCGGAAGCACATCGAGCCCCACATGAATCCGGCTCCGATGGCTCCGAGGACGATCAGGTCCCCGGCCTTGGCCTTGCCGTCCGCGGCGAGGCGCCACAGCGCGGTCAACGCCGATGCCGCACCGGTGTTGCCGAGGACGTCAGCCGTGACGGGCACCTTCGCGGCGTCGACGCCCATGGTGCGGGCGATGTAGCGCAGCAGGCGGACGTTGGCCTGGTGGAAGGCGAACCCGTCGACCTCGGACGCCTCGACGCCTGCGGCCGACAGCGTCTCGGCGACGGACTTGGGGACGCGGGTGGTGGCCTCCTGCCACACCACGCGGCCGTCCATCGTCAGATGGGGGTTCACCGGTGCCCGGCCGGGTGTGTTCCGCGCGTGGTTCAACATGCTCGGTCCGGCCAGCGCGACGGCGGGCGAGTAGGCGTTGCCCAGGTCGTAGGCGAGGAGACCGCCCGGACCCTCGGTCCTGGACAGCACGGTGGCGCCTGCCGCGTCGCCGAAGAAGATGCGTACGGTGCGGTCGTCCGGGTCGGGGAGCCGGGAGGCGCCCTCCGCGCACACCACCAGGGCGTTGCGCATCCCCGGCTCCTGCAACATGCAGGAGGCGGTGTGCAGGGCGTAGACGACAGAGGCGCAGGCGTGCTGGGCGAGGTCCAGGATGCGGGGTGTCGTGATACCGAGCCGCTCCGCGACGATGACGCCCAGGGACGGCACGATCCATTCCGGGGAGCTGCTCGTGACGATGAGGACGTCGACGTCGTGCGCTTCGATGCCGGCGCTCCGCACCGCCCGCTCCGCGGCCTGGACGGCGAGGTCGGTCACGGTCTCGTCGGCGCCGAGGAAACGGCGCTCGCGGATTCCGGTCTTCTCCTCGATCCACTCCGGAGTGGTGTCCAGCGTCTCGCAGAGCTCGGCGTTGGTGACCACCCTGTCCGGCAGGGCGAGACCGCAGCTCCGCAGGCTGACCGGGGCGAGATCCCACGTGGGCACAGTGGTCCCCTCTCAGGTTGGCTGACCGATGGAAATGAGGCAAGAGGCCGGCGGGCCGGCTGCCCAGGAGGAGATCCGGGGCAACCGACCCGCACTACCGATTCAGCAACCGTCGCTGTTGGTGCTGACGGGCATCTCGACGCCGTCGGCGACGATCTCGGTGCCCTGCAGGTCGATCACGTTGGTGAGGTCCATGGTTTTTCCTCCTCTCGAGGTGAGGCTCGGGTGGGAACACCGCCGTTACCGGCGGTGGGCTCAGGGGTGACGCGAGGACCGTGGTTCACGCACTCCACGACGTGCCGTCATGGGCGGTCGTCAGGTCCTTGAGCGTCTTCTTCCGCAGCGCGGCGAGCAGTTCCGCACGGTCGCCCGGGTGCCTCCGGTCCGAGGCGGGAAACGCCGCGAGGTTCGCACAGCAGATCGCTGCCGGCCAGTACTCGCCATCGATGAAGAAACGATTCCTTAGAACACCTTCGACTTCGAAGAAATCGTGTTCCGTGAGGTATTCGAGCAGCACGTCGCTGTAGGTCGGCACCAGCAGTTCGACACGGTTCACCTCGGACGAACGGGTCAGCAGGGCGACCGCCTCCCGCAGGACCTCCTCCACCAGCCGGGCCGTCCAGGCCCGGTCGTCGGCGGAGGAGATGCTCAGCTGGAAGAAACCGGGGGTCTGACCGGGCCACCAGCTCACCGCGCCCACCGTACGGCCGGAACGGCGGACCACGAGATGCGATTTCCGCTCGTCCCCGACAATACGCTGACGTTTTGTCACCGTACGCCACACAGGACCGTCCGTCGAAACGTAGGAGAACACCTGGGAAAGCGCTTCGTCAAGAAGTCGCTCATCCCTTTCCGTGAGCACCGGAATGAACTCCGATTCATTTTCCTGCTGGTTACTCACTTCGCCTCCAGACGTTTCTTCCGGCGCTTTTTCTGCGCTGCTCTCGAATTCGTCATGAACGTATGCCAGTTCGGATGGGCAGTCAACGTCCGGCGAACTCAGCTCGCACGCAGCGCACCCGGGGAATCGCTGACCGAATCCGCCCGCCGCTGAAGGACCTCCGCGCACTCGGACCACATGGTGAGGTTCGCCCGGATCAGCGCCGCCACCACCGAAGCGCAGTGCGCGGGGACGCGCTCGGCGATCCCGCCCGGGTCGGCGGACTGGTCGGGATGCTGGCTGAGCCAGCGCAGCAGGCTGCGCCCGCTCTCGTTGGACCGGAGCGAGGGGTCGTTGCGCAGCCGCTGCAGCAGCACCGCCCGCTCATGCGGCGGCGGATGCCCCGCGGAAGCGGGGGCGGCGGCGCGGACGCCGGAGGTCTCGCGGGGCGCGGCGCTCCGCTGGCGGGGCGGCAGCGGATCGTCGCCCGCCTTGAGCCGGGCCTTCACGTCGGCCGCGGTCGACGGCGAAATGCCTGCCACCCGCGCGACCTCACGCAAAGACAGGTCCGGCCTTCCGATCAGCAGTTCACGCGCTTGGAGCCGCCCCTCGACGCCGCTGACGGGCCGGGCCCGGCCATCGGCGCCGACCCGGGTGTCCGACTGTTCATTCCGGACGGTCGAACGGCGGCGGAGAGCCGCGACGGTGGTGGGGGACAGTCCGGCGAGGCGGGCGATCCGCCGGTCGGACCAGCCGGGAGAGCCAGTCATGATCCTTTTCGCCGCCGCCCTGCGGTCGGCGGCCGTGAGGGGCAGCCCGTGCCGCGAGTTCAGCAGCACGGCCAGGACGAAGGCCTCCTCGCCGGCGGCCTCGTAGAGGCGGGCGCGGATCTCCCGCAGTCCGCGCAGGGCGGCGGCGCGCACCCGGTGTGCCCCGTCTATCACCCGCATCGTGGCCGCGTCCACGACGATCGGCGGGAACTCCTCGCCCGATTCGGCGAGCGCCTGAATATGAACCTCGACCTCACCGACGACTCGCGGTGAATCGACGAGCTTCAGAGCGTCGATGGGAACGTCTTCTATCGGACACTTTTCAAGTCTCTGCTCCAGCACGGTCAGGTCGTCCTGCACGGCTCCCCCAGGTGACAGAGACGTCTGCCGCCCGAGGCGGATCAGTCGGCAGACGTCCTGGACGGCTATCTGCGGGCAGAGTAACGACCGGCGCTTCTCGCTCCTTTTTTCGCCGGATACGGCACCGAAACAACTCCAGAACCTCGGATACACCGCACTCCACCTAGTATCGGAGTCAGTTGTGCGAATACCTGAGGAGAGTTACGTGCGGATGCCCGTAGGACTGACCGTCAGATTCCTTGTCACCGGCGCGGCTCTCGCGGTGGGCTGGGGATACGTCACCCCGCACGCGCCCGGGGCCCCGACCACCCTGGCCTCCCCGGCCCCGACGGCCGCCTCCTGGGGGCTCGGCGTGGTGGCCGACGACCACCCCGACCTCGGCGACCTGCCCTGGACCAGGTGACCGTCCTCCCCCCATCGCCCCCCGCCCGGTGTGCCGTGCCGCTACTCCACGGCCCCGTCGGGCAGGACGCGTCGGTCGAGCAGCCGTACCAGCTCGGCCGGCAGGACGGGCACGCCGGGTTTCATCCACGCGAGGAAGCGGTACAGCCGCTCGGCCCGCTCCTCCCAGTGCGGACCGGACAGGCCCCGCAGCAGGAGGAGCGCCGACTCGGCGTTCACCCGCGCCTCCCCCCGAGCCCCCCGCACCGCCGCCGCGCAGGCCAGGTCCAGCCGGATACGGGCCTGCACGAACGCGTCACCCACCTCGGTCGCCGCCTCCAGGGCCTGCTCCAACGACATGACGGCCTCACCCGGTCGCCGCTGCCGCCACTGCGCTTCCCCGCACACGCGCAGCCCATGGGCCTCCCCCAGCCGGTCGGCCTCCGCCCGGGACAGCAGGACGACCTCGTGGCCGAGCTGACCGGCCTCCTGCGCCTCGCCCTCGCCCAGCAGTGCCTCCGCCAGCCGGTAGAGGTTCTGGGCCTCCACGCGCGGCGAGCTGCTGCTCTCGCCCGCCGCGATGGCCTCCCTGATGAGTGCGATCCCCAGCCGGTTCTCTCCGCGCTCCAGTTCGATCTGTGCCAGCAGGCCGAGCGCGTGGGACCGCCCCGTGTCGTCCTCGGCCTG
The DNA here is from genome assembly GCF_044744885.1 of Streptomyces sp. NPDC087215. Classification (NCBI taxonomy): domain Bacteria; kingdom Bacillati; phylum Actinomycetota; class Actinomycetes; order Kitasatosporales; family Streptomycetaceae; genus Streptomyces; species Streptomyces sp. NPDC087215. Next base: position 192,451 of record NZ_JBIUZD010000007.1, on the reverse strand, counting down.
CTTGAAACAGTCGACCGCCTGCCGGCACAGCACCCCGGCCTCGTCGAGATCGCCGGAGAAGCGGGCGCACAGTGCGAGATTCCGCAGAACGGTGGCCTGCGTACGGGCGTCGCCCCCCGACTCCAGCACGAACACCGCCTCCAGCAGAAGCGCCCGCGCCTGCGGAAAATTCCGCTGGTAGATCTCCACCGTGCCGAGGGAACTGAGCATCGCCCCCACGCCCTCGTTGTCGCCGCTCGCCCGCGCAGCCGCCAAGGCGGTGCCCGCGACGCCACGCCACGCGTCGAGGTGGCTGTGCGTCTCGAACAACGGGACCAGCCTCACCACCAATTCCCAGGGCCGCCCCTCGTGGCCCACTTCCCGCCAGTGCCCGATCAGGTCCGTCACGGCCTGTCGCTCCGACTCCAGCCACGCCATCGGATCGGACCAGGGCTCCTGGACCGGCAGCCACCGGGGCGAGCGGTACCTCGGCTCCTCCCGGAGGGCCGCGGCATGTCCCCGGCCGCGCAGCTGCTCGTGCGCCCGGTCCGCCAGAACGAGCCACGCCCTGAACGCCCTTCCCAGCGCGGCCCGTCGGTCCTCCGGTCCCTCCTCGGCCGCACTGCGTTCCCAGGCGAACAGACGCAGCAGGCTGTGCAGGGCGAAGCGCGGCGGCGTCCCGGGCTCGCCCGGTCTCACATCCAGCAGTTGCGCCTCGACAAGCCGCTCCAGCAGGTCCTCGGCGTGCTCCGTGCAGACGTCCAGGAGGGCGGCGCCCGCCCACACCGCGAAGTCCTCCACGGGCAGCAGACCCAGCAGCCGGAACAACCGTGCCGTCTCCGGGGAGAGTTCCCGGTAGCTGTTCCACATGCCGCCGCGCACCCCGCCCTCGTGCGGGCTGAGCACGTCCAGCCGGCGGCGCCTGTCCTCCAGCCTGCTGACCACCCTCTCGACGGAGCCGTACGGTCTGGCGATCAGCGAAGCCCCGACGATGCGCAGCGCCAACGGCAGCCCACCGCACAACTCCACCAGTTTCACGGCTTGTTCGGGCGAAGCCTCGGTGTAGACCTGTCCCGCGACCGCGGCCAGCATCCGGCCGGACTGTTCGGCGCCGAGCGGCTGCAGGGCGAGCTTCATCGCTGCGTAGTCGCCCGCGAGGAGCTCGAAGGAATCGCGGCCGGTCAGCACGACACAGGACCGGCCCTCGCCCGGAATGAGCGGAAGGGCCTGTGCCACGGACCGGACGTCGTCCAGCAGCACCAGCATTCTCTTCCCGTCGAGCACGCTGCGGTACAGCGCCGAACGCCCGTCCAGGTCGTCGGGGATGTCCTCGCTGCGGACGCCCAGGGCCCGCAGGCACCGGTCAAGGGCCCGCATCGGCGTGACCGGGGACTCGTGCCCGTCGTGCCCGCGCATGTCGACGAAGAGCTGTCCGTCGGGGAAGTACCTGGCCACCCGGTTGCCCCAGAAGACCGCCAGCGCCGTCTTGCCCACACCGCTGGTGCCGGAGATGGCCGCTACGGCCAGGGGCACGTCACCCCGGGCCGCGTCGAGCAGTCGGTCGAGCGCCGCCATCTCCTCGTCTCGACCGGTGAAGGCTGCTGCGGGCGCAGGAAGTTGGGCGGGCGGGGCGGGCGGGGCCGCGGGGGCACCGCTCCGGGGCTGCTCGGCCGCGGCCAGTTCGGCCAGTATGGACTGGTGCAGTTCCTGCAGCGCGGGGCCGGGCTCGGCACCGATCTCCTCGATGAAGACCTTTCGTCCGGCGCGGTAGATCTCCAGCGCGCTCGCTCTGCGACCGGATCTGCGCAGGGCCGTCATCAAGTGGAGTCGCGCCTGCTCCCTGAGCGGCCACTCCTCCACCAGGGGCGCCATCTGGGATGCCACCGACCGGTGCTGACCCAGGCGGAGCAGGAGATCGGCGTTCTCCTCGCTCACATCGAGCCACAGGTCCGTGAGCCGGGCCCGCTCGATTTCCAGCACACCGCCCGACAGCCCCTCGAAGGCCGTACCGTTCCACAGGGCCAGGGCCTGCCGGAAGCACTCCGCCCCCTCGCCGTACTCCTCATCGGCGACGAACTTCCGCGCCCGGGAGACCAGTCGGCCGAGCGCGTCGAGGTCGACGCCGTGCCTCCCGAGCACGAGGGCGTAGCTCCGGTGGCCGGTCACGATGAGCCGTTCGTCACCGGCTTCGTCACGGAAGATGCGGCGCAGCGCGTTGATGCACACCGCGATCTGGTTGCGGGCGGTGACAGGCCGCCTGCCACCCCAGACGGTGTCGATCAGGACGTCCACGGGCACGGGTGCTCCCGCGAACAGCAGCAAGGTCGCGAGGACGGTGCGCTGCCGGGGGCCACCGAGTGGAAGGGGATCGCCGTCCACTTCGACCGTGAGCGGCCCCAACAGCTTGAACGACAAAGTTCGCAAGGATCAATCCTCTGCCAGGGTAGACAGGACTCTCGGGCGCGGAGCCGCGCGGATCCGCGCGGCGACCGGTCTCGGGAAAACGCTCGATGACGCCGTGACTTCCGGAACCGGCGAACCGGCCCGGCGGCGACGTCATCGGGCCCTGTCAGACCCGGGCGGGCATCAGAGCTCCGAAGTCACCCGGTACGGGGCACGCCGGACCGGCCATGACCGCGGCGCGTCCCTCGCCGGTCACCCGCCACCACATCGGCCCCCAAGCCCGCCGAACGACCTTCCGCATGGTCCCCCCATGTTGCACGGCGATGCCCCTTCGCAAACGCACTCTCGGCCCGAACCCCTTGGTCAGACGGTCGCTCACACCACCGCCTGATCCCACACACCTCACCATCCTCACCCACACCACGCCAGGGCGGCACCGCATTTTCCCCCATGAAGTAACGGGGAAGGCTTCTCATCGAGCGGGCCGAGTGGTCCGCGTGGCGCGGTGACACGATCAAGCGGGTGACGTGGGAGGAGAGGTGAAGTCGTTCCAGTGGGTGGTCCCGCCCGCTCTCGAACGACCGCGGGGCCACGGTGCGGACACCACGAAGCGCCCGCACCGACGGCGTTCATGACCCGGCGGGCTGCTGCCCGGCGGCAACCACCGGCCTTCTCCGCGGGGAGCCACCGCGCCGTACGACGGAGCTCCCCGGCCGCGTACGCGTGAACGTCCCCCGTCACGTTCGCGGGTCCGGCTCGGCGGATTCGGATCGGGGCCGACCCTCCGCCCCGGGGACACCCGCGCGATGAGCCGGAGCACGTCGGCCGGTGAGGCGGTGGAGCAGGGCTGAACCTCCGAAACCGCGGCCGAGGCCGTCCGGTCGGACGGCGCGGGGCGGCCGGACGGGCCGGTGGACGACGGAGGGGCGGGCACGCGAGGCACCGGACGGCTCCGGACCGCCTTGGTCGTGAACCGCACCGAGGCCGGACCCGCCCTCGCGGCATTGGGCCGTCGCCACGCCCGGACCTGACGCCCGCCCGCACGCCAGGCACTCGCCGGTCGCCGACTCCGGTGACCGGCTGGACGAGACCGTACTCAAAGAGCGGTCGGTGGTCGCCCACCGGGACCCGCGGGCGGCCGGTGAGCGGGAGACGAGCCTGCGTGTACGGGGCGTTCCCCCGCACACGCACCGGCGGGACAGGCTGGCGGCTGGCTCAGGCCTCCTTCTTCACCGGCTCCAGAATCGCCACGCACTCCACGTGGTGCGTCATCGGGAACAGGTCGAAGACTCGCAGGGTGCGGACCCGGTAGCCGCGCTCCTTGAAGTAGGCGAGGTCTCGGGCCAGGGCTGCCGGGTCGCAGGCCACGTAGGCGATGCGGCGGGCGCCGAGGGTGGTGAGGTGGTGGACCGTCTGCTTGCCCGCGCCCGCGCGCGGGGGGTCCAGGACGATCAGGTCGACATCGGTGATGCCCGTGCGCGGGAGGACCTGCTCGACCTTGCCCTGTTCGATGCGGACGCGCGGGAAGTCGGCCAGGTTGTGGCGGGCGTCCTCCACCGCGCGCTTGCCGGACTCGACGCCCAGGACCGCGCCCTGGTCGCCGACCCGGTCCGCGAGCGCGCCCGCGAAGAGGCCGACGCCGCAGTAGAGGTCCAGGGCCGTCTCGCCCTTGCGGGGCGTCAGGCCCTGCATGACGGCGAGCATCAGGGTCTGCGCGGCCCTCGGGTGGACCTGCCAGAAGCCGCCGCTGCCGACCCGGTAGGTGCGCTCGTCGGCGCGCTCGCGCACGAAGGGGCGCCCGTGGACGCGGTGGACTCCGCCGTCCTTCTCGTCGACGCGCATCACGGAGACCGGCTTGTCCAGCTCCACCAGCGGGAGGCGGGCGCCCGGCCGGGGGGTGAGGATGACCTGGCGGTCGTTCGAGCCCGAGGCGGCGATGGCCTCGACCGAGGCCATGCCCTCCCAGACGCGCTTCTCGATGCCCAGCTCCGAGACGCCCTCGGCGGCGATCATGCAGTGGTCGACGACCTCGACCTCGTGCGAGCGGTGCCTGCGCAGGCCCGCGCGGCCCTCGTCGTCGATCGTGTACTGGACGCGGGTGCGCCACTTCGGCACCTCGCCCGGGGGGAGCTTGTCGCCCTCGGCGGGCATGACGGTGCCGTCCCAGCCCGCCTCCTCGGGGGTGAGCCCGGCCAGCCGCAGGAGCTGCTCCGCGACGACCTCGCCCTTGAGGCGGCGCTGGGCGCCCGGCTTGGCGTGCTGCCAGTCGCAGCCGCCGCACTTGCCGGGCCCGGCGAACGGGCAGGGCGCCTCGACCCGGTCCTTCGACGCCTCCAGGACGGTGACGGCGTCGGCCCGCAGGAAGCGGGAGGTCTCCTCGCCCTCGGTGACCCGGGCGACGATCTTCTCGCCGGGCAGCGCGTGACGGACGAAGAGGACGCGGCCCTCCTCGGTGCGGGCGATGCAGTGGCCGCCGTGCGCCACCGGACCGACCTCGACCTCGTATTCCTCCCCGACCAACGACGAAACAGGGCTGTTCTGCATGGTGGGGGGTCTCCAAGGGGAAGATTTCAGGGGCTGCCGCAGGGACGGCAGCCCACCAGTCTAGTTGTTCTTTCCGGCCGTTTCCTTCTGGCCCTTCTCGACCGGTCCGCGGCGGACCGCGCCCGGCGCGTTCCAGTCCTGGCGCTTGCGGGCCCGCTTCTTCGCGGCTTCGGAGGACCGGAGCTGGTACGGGACCGAGGTCACCATGACGCCCGGGGTGAAGAGCAGCCGCCCCTTGAGCCGCAGGGCGCTCTGGTTGTGCAGCAGGTGCTCGTACCAGTGGCCGACGACGTACTCGGGGATGTAGACGGCGACGGCGTCGCGCGGGCTCTCCCGGCGAAGGTTCTTCACGTGCTCGATCACCGGTCGGGTGACCTCGCGGTACGGCGAGTCGAGGATCTTGAGCGGGACGTTGATGCCGCGCCGCTCCCACTCCTCCTTGAGCGCCTTCGTCTCGGCCGGGTCGACGTTGACGGTCAGCGCCTCCAGCTCGTTCGCGTGCATGAGCTTGGCGTACGCGAGGGCGCGGAGCGTGGGCTTGTGGAGCTTGGAGACGAGGACGATGGAGCGCACCCGGGAGGGGCGCACGTACTCGTCGGGGCGTTCCTCGGCGGTGGCGATCTCGGCGGCGACGGAGTCGTAGTGCCTGCGGATCGCGGTCATCGTGCCGTAGAAGATCACCATGCCGAGCAGGGCGACCCAGGCGCCGTGGGTGAACTTGGTGGCGAGGACGACGACGAGGACGAGACCGGTGAAGAAGGCGCCGAAGGTGTTGATCGCGCGGGAGCGGAACATGTGGCGGCGCTTGGCGGGGTCGCGCTCCGTGCGCAGGTGCCGGTTCCAGTGCCGGACCATGCCGATCTGGCTGAGCGTGAAGGAGACGAAGACGCCGACGATGTAGAGCTGGATCAGCCGGGTGGAGTCGGCTCCGTAGATCACCACCAGGAGGGCGGCGGCGCCCGCGAGGAGCACGATGCCGTTGGAGAAGGCGAGGCGGTCGCCGCGGGTGTGGAGCTGGCGCGGCAGGTAGCGGTCCTGGGCGAGGATCGAGCCGAGGAGCGGGAAGCCGTTGTACGCGGTGTTCGCGGCCAGGAAGAGGACGAGCGCGGTGGCGGCGGCGAGGACGATGAAGAAGAACGTTCCGTCGCCGAAGACGGCCGCCGCGACCTGGGAGATGACCGGGTCCTGGACGTAGCCGTCGCCGACCGGGACGCCGTCGCGCAGCAGGTCGTGGGCGGGTTTCTCGGCCATCCGCACGTCGGTGGCCATGGCGAGGAAGATGATGCCGCAGAACATGGTGACGGCCAGGCCGCCCATGAGGGCGAGCGTGCTGGCGGCGTTCTTCGACTTGGGCTTGCGGAAGGCGGGGACGCCGTTGGAGATGGCCTCGACGCCGGTGAGGGCGGCGCAGCCGGAGGAGAAGGCGCGGAGCAGCAGGAAGACCAGGGCGAAGCCCGCGAGGCCCTGGTGCTCGGGCTTGATCTCCAGGTCGGCGGTGGGCGCCCTCATGGTCTCGTCGAGGACGATGCCCCGGTAGGCTCCCCAGACGATCATGAGGAAGACGCCCACGACGAAGACGTACGTCGGGATCGCGAAGAGCTTGCCCGACTCCTTGACTCCGCGCAGGTTCATCAGCGTGAGCAGCACGATGACGGCGACGGCCGCGGCGACCTTGTGCTCGACGACGAAGGGGACGGCCGAGCCGAGGTTCTCGATGCCCGAGGAGATCGACACGGCGACGGTGAGGACGTAGTCGACGAGCAGGGCACTCGCGACGGTGAGTCCGGCCTTGGGCCCGAGGTTGGTGGTGGCGACCTCGTAGTCGCCGCCACCGCTGGGGTACGCGTGGACGTTCTGCCGGTAGGAGGCGACGACCGTGAACATCAGGACGACGACCGCGAGGGCGATCCACGGGCTGAAGTGGTAGGCCGACAGGCCGGCTACGGAGAGGACGAGCAGCACCTCGCCGGGTGCGTACGCCACCGAGGACAGCGGGTCGGAGGCGAAGACGGGGAGGGCGATCCGCTTGGGGAGAAGGGTCTCGCCGAGCTTGTCGCTGCGCAGGGCCCGCCCGATCAGGATCCGTTTGGGCACGTCGGTCAGTTTGGACACGGAGAGGATCGTAAGCGTTCGAAAAGAGCCATGCTCACCGGCACCCCCGATCGGCACCGAATCTTCCTCAGTACCACCTCGGATGCGGTCCCGGCCAGCGTTGCCGCATAAGCTCGGATCGGGTGAGCCGGTGGGGCATCGCCCGCCGCGACCCGGGCCCTTCGGGTGAGGAAAGTTGTGAGCAGGGTGTTTTCGCAGGTCAGCAAGGCGATCAGGAGTGCGGGGTAAGGGGACGTGCACATCGTCATCATGGGCTGCGGGCGAGTGGGAGCCGCTCTCGCGCAGACCTTGGAGCAGCAGGGGCACACCGTCGCGGTGGTGGACCAGGACCCGACGGCTTTCCGCCGTCTGGGCTCCGGTTTCGGCGGTCGGCGCGTCACGGGCGTGGGCTTCGACCAGGACACGCTCCGCGAGGCGGGCATCGAGGACGCCGGCGCCTTCGCCGCGGTGAGCAGCGGCGACAACTCCAACATCATCGCGGCGCGGGTCGCGCGCGAGATGTTCGGCATCGAGAACGTGGCGGCGCGGATCTACGACCCGCGCCGGGCCGAGGTCTACCAGCGCCTCGGCATCCCGACGGTCGCCACGGTCCGGTGGACCGCCGACCAGATGCTGCGGCGGCTGCTGCCGTCCGGCGCGGAGCCGCTGTGGCGGGACCCGAGCGGTGGGGTGCAGCTCGCGGAGGTGCACACCACCCCGGCGTGGATCGGCCACAAGGTGAGCCGTCTCCAGGAGGAGACCGGGGTCCGCGTCGCCTTCCTCACCCGACTGGGCGAAGCGATTCTGCCGACCTCGCAGACGGTGCTCCAGGAGGGGGATCTGGTGCACGTGATGATGCGTACGGACGAGATCGCGAAGGTCGAGGAGGCCTTCGCCGAGGGTCCCGAGGAGGGCGGTCACTGATGCGTGTCGCTATTGCGGGCGCGGGCGCGGTGGGCCGTTCCATCGCCGCCGAGCTCCTGGAGAACGGGCACGAGGTCCTGCTCGTCGACAAGGCGCCGACCGCCATCTCGGTGGAGCGGGTGCCGCAGGCGGAGTGGCTGCTCGCCGACGCCTGTGAGATCACCTCGCTCGACGAGGCGGCGCTCCAGCGCTGCAACGTGGTGATCGCGGCGACCGGTGACGACAAGGTGAACCTGGTCGTCTCGCTGCTCGCCAAGACCGAGTACGGCGTGCCCCGGGTCGTCGCCCGGGTGAACAACCCGAAGAACGAGTGGCTGTTCAACGAGTCGTGGGGCGTGGACGTGGCCGTCTCGACGCCGCGGCTGATGTCGGCGCTCGTGGAGGAGGCGGTGAGCGTCGGCGATCTGGTGCGGTTGCTCCGCTTCAGCCACGGCGACGCGAACCTGGTCGAGCTGACGCTCCCGCCGGAGTCGGCGGTCGCCGGTACCTCGGTCGGGGACGTGGACTGGCCGCAGGACACCTCGCTGGTGACGATCATCCGTGGTTCGCGGGTGCTGACGCCGAACCCCGAGGAGACCCTGGAGGCCGGTGACGAGCTGCTGTTCGTGGCCGCGCAGGCCCGCGAGGAGCAGCTGGAGGACCTGCTCCAGGTCCGCCGCGTGGAGTCCTGATCCCGGTGCGGTCATGACGGTCGTGACCTCGGGGGGGCTGACCTCGCCGGATTCCTGATCCCGCGCGGACGTTCCCGCGGTCGTCGTACGCGGAGGGGCCCGGACCTGTCACAGGTCCGGGCCCCTCCGCGTGTCTCCGTCCCCGGGGCTCAGGTCTCGGGGTGGGTCCGCGCGGCGGCGGCCGCCTCGCGCTCCTCGTCGGTGCGGTCCTCGTCCGTACGGTCCTTCCCGGCCCGCTCCTTCTCGGCGCGCTCCTCGGCCTCCATCTCGGCGAAGACGTCGATCGGGGCCGGGGCCTTCGCGAGGAAGACCCAGGTGAGGTAGACCGCGAGCAGGAACGGCGGGATCTTGAGCGCGACGAGCACCCAGCCGAACTTGGTCGTGTCGGCCCACCAGTACATCGGGAAGAGGATCGCGCACTTGCCGAGCAGGATCAGGCCCCAGGCCCAGCTGGCCTTGGTGTAGGCCTTCTTGCGGCCGGGGTTGCGGGTCCGCCAGGAGAGGTTCTCCTTGAAGACCGGGCCGAGGATCAGACCGATCAGCGGTACGCCCGCGAGGGCGGTGATGATGTACGCGAGGGCGAGGCCCAGCGTGTAGAGCATCCCCGGCAGGTAGAAGTCCTTGGCGTTGCCGGTCATCATCGCGAAGACCACGCCGAAGGCGACGCCGAAGACCCCGCTGAAGGCGTGCTTGACGGTGTCGCGGCGGATCAGCCGGACGGCGACGAGCACCAGGGAGACCGCCAGCGCGGCGATCGCCGAGACCTGGAGGTTCTTGTTGACCGTGAAGATCGTGACGAACAGCAGACCGGGCACGACCGTCTCGATCATGCCCCGCAGGCCGCCGAAGGCCTCGAACAGCGCGGCCTCGGTGACCTCCTTCGAGGCCTGGGCGTCCTGATCGGCCTGGGCGTCCGTGGGGGTCGGCTTGTCGAGGGACGTCACCGGCTACTCCTGTCCGAGCGGTCGGAGCTCGTATTTGGGGTTGAAGAGGACCCGCCGGCCCTGGCTCATGGAGATCCTGCCGGAGGCGATCAGCCTGCGGCCCGGTTCGATGCCCACGATGGAGCGCCTGCCGAGCCACACGACGTCGAGCGGTGCCGTGCCGTCGAACAGTTCGGCCTCCAGCGCGGGCACACCGGCCCGGGGACGCAGCGTGACCGTGCGCAAGGTACCAGTCACCTTGACTATCTGGCGGTCGGAGCAGTCGCAGATGCGTGTGCACCCCGATGCCTCGGCGTCCTCCTGGAGCTCTTCCGACTCCAGGTCCTCGGCGGAGGAGGAGAGCCGGTCGAGCATCCGGCGGAACCTACCGGCCGGCTTCTCTGTTCGTGGTGCAGCGCTCATACGGAAAGCGTACCGGCCGCTCCTCGCGCCGAGGGCTGGTCGGGGATCCCCTCCGTACGGCCTTGGCTTCAGCGTTCGAAGCGGTACCCCATGCCCGGTTCGGTGACGAAGTGGCGGGGGTGCGAGGGATCGCCCTCCAGCTTGCGGCGCAGTTGCGCCATGTAGACCCGCAGGTAGTTGGTCTCGGTGCCGTACGAGGGTCCCCAGACCTCCTGGAGCAGTTGCTTCTGGCTGACCAGACGGCCGCTGTTGCGGACCAGGACCTCCAGGAGGTGCCACTCCGTGGGGGTGAGCCGGACGTCCTTGCCGTCGCGGTGGACCTTCTTCGCGGCGAGGTCGACGGTGAAGCCCTCGGTCTCGACGACCACGACCCCGTCCTCGGCGCCGCCGACCGGCTCGGCACGGCGGACGGCGGCGCGCAGCCGGGCGAGCAGCTCGTCCATCCCGAAGGGCTTGGTGACGTAGTCGTCGGCGCCCGCGTCGAGCGCCTCGACCTTCTCGTCGGAGGTCTGCCGGGCGGACAGGACGAGGATCGGCACCCGGGTCCAGCCGCGCAGGCCCTTAATCACCTCGACACCGTCCATGTCGGGCAGTCCGAGGTCGAGGACGACGACGTCGGGGTGGCGTTCGGCGGCGAGCCGGAGGGCGGTGGCACCGTCGGGCGCGGCATCGACCTCGTACTTCCGCGCCTTGAGGTTGATCACCAGGGCGCGGACGATCTGCGGCTCGTCATCGACCACGAGGACCCGGGTCATGTCGGGGGACCTTCTTTCTTCGGTCGCCCGTAGGGGCGGAGGCATGGGGCGGGGCAGGGGATGGGGGCGTGGGGCGGGGGCGGAGGAGCAAGAGGGTACGGGAGGGACGGGGCCGGGTCTCGCGGCGCCGGGCCCCGGGGTCAGGTCACCGCGTGGGCCGGGAGGTCGGCGGCGGGGACCGGGGGCCCGCCCCGCGCGGCACGGAGCGTGAGCACCATCGTCAGGCCGCCGCCGGGGGTGTCCTCCGCGCCGAGGGTGCCGCCCATGGCCTCCACGAAGCCCCGGGCGACCGCGAGGCCCAGGCCGACCCCGGAGCCGCGCGGGGCGTCGCCGAAGCGCTGGAAGGGCTCGAAGATGCCGTCCTTGGCCTCGTCGGGCACGCCGGGGCCCCGGTCCACGACCCTCAGCTCGACGCGTTCGCCGAGCGTGCTGGCGGCGACGGCGACGGGCATCCCCTCAGGGCTGTACTTGACGGCGTTCTCGACGATGTTGGCGACGGCCCGTTCGAGCAGGCCCTTGTCGACCTCGACCATCGGCAGCGTCTCGGGTATGTCGAGCTCCGCGCTGCCGTCGGGCACTCCCCCGAGGGCCATGGGGACGACCTCGTCGAGGTCGACCACCCGGATGAGGGGGGTGACGGTGCCGGTCTGGAGCCGGGACATGTCGAGGAGGTTGCCGACGAGGTGGTCGAGGCGGTCGGCGCCCGCCTCGATGCCCTCCAGGAGTTCGGCCCGGTCCTCCTCGGACCACTCGACGTCGTCGGAGCGGAGCGAGGTCACCGACGCCTTGATGCCCGCGAGCGGGGTGCGCAGGTCGTGGCTGACGGCGGCCAGCAGGGACGTGCGGATCTTGTTGCCCTCGGCGAGCTTACGGGCCTCCCCGGCCTCGTCGACGAGCCGCTGCCGGTCGAGGACGACGACCGCCTGGGCGGCGAAGGCACCCAGCACCCGGCGGTCCTCGGCGGGCAGGACCCGGCCGGTCAGGGCCAGCGCGAGGTGGTCGCCGACGGGCATGTCCACGTCGGCCTCCTCGGGCCGGGCGGCCGGCGCGGGGCCCACGCTGCCCGCGCGGGTCCACGGCTCGACCTCGTCCACCCGTTCCAGGAGGGCGACGGACTCCATGGAGAAGGTCTCCCGGACCCGTTCGAGAAGCGCTTCGAGACTGGTGTCGCCGCGCAGCACACTGCCCGCGAGGTAGGAGAGCACCTCGGACTCGGCGCGCAGCCGGGCCGCCTGGTGGGTGCGGCGGGCGGCCAGGTCCACCACGGAGGCGACGGCCATGGCGACCCCGAAGAAGACCGCGATGGCCACGATGTTCTTCGGGTCGGAGACGGTGAGCCGGTGTACGGGCGGGGTGAAGAACCAGTTGAGCAGGAGGGAACCGGCGGCGGCCGAGCCCAGCGCGGGCAGGAAGCCGCCGAGCAGCGCGGAGGCGACCGTGAGGGCCAGGAAGAGCAGCATGTCGTTGGCGAGGCCGAGGTCGGCGTCGACATGGGTGAGGAGCAGGGCGAGGGCGACCGGTCCCGCGACGCCGACCAGCCAGCCGGCCATGATCCGCGAGCGGCCGAGCCTGGCCCCCCGGGTGACGGGCAGGCCGCGCCCCTTGGCGACCTCGCCGTGGGTGACGATGTGCACGTCGAGGTCGGGCCCGGAGTCGCGGGCCACGGTCTGGCCGACGCCGGGGCCGAGGATGTACTGCCAGGAGCGGCGGCGGCTGGAGCCCAGGACGATCTGGGTGGCGTTGACCCCCCGGGCGAACTCCAGGAGCGCCATGGGGACGTCGTCGCCGATGACGTGATGGAACGTTCCGCCCAGGTCCTCGACGAGGGTGCGCTGGACGGCCAGCTCCTTGGGCGAGGCGGCGGTGAGCCCGTCGCTGCGGGCGATGTAGACGGCGAGGACCTCGCCGCCCGCGCCCTTCTCCGCGAGCCGGGTGGCCCTGCGTATGAGGGTGCGGCCCTCGGGTCCGCCGGTCAGTCCGACGACGATCCGCTCACGGGCCTGCCACGTCGAGCGGATGTTGTGCTCGCCCCGGTAGCGCTGGAGGTACTCGTCGACCCGGTCGGCGGTCCACAGCAGGGCCAGCTCGCGCAGGGCGGTGAGGTTGCCGGGGCGGAAGTAGTTGGAGAGGGCCGCGTCGACCTTGTCCGAGGTGTAGATGTTGCCGTGGGCCATCCGGCGGCGCAGCGCCTCCGGGGACATGTCGACCAGCTCTATCTGGTCGGCCCGGCGCACCACCTCGTCGGGAACGGTCTCCCGCTGCCGTACGCCGGTGATCGCCTCGACCACGTCGCCGAGCGACTCCAGGTGCTGGATGTTGACGGTCGAGACGACGTCGATGCCCGCCGCGAGCAGTTCGGCGACGTCCTGCCACCGCTTGGGGTTGCGGGAGCCGGGGACGTTGGTGTGGGCCAGCTCGTCGACGAGGGCGACGGCCGGGCGGCGGGCCAGGACCGCGTCGATGTCCATCTCGGTGAAGGTGGCGCCCCGGTACTCCAGGGTGCGGCGCGGCACCTGCTCCAGGCCGTGCAGCATGACCTCCGTGCGCGGCCGTCCGTGGTGCTCGACGAACGCGACCACGCAGTCCGTGCCGCGCTCCACGCGCCGGTGCCCCTCGGAGAGCATCGCGTAGGTCTTGCCGACGCCCGGCGCAGCGCCGAGGTAGATCCGAAGCTTGCCGCGTCCCATGGGACGACCATACGTCCAGCCAATCGGACATTCCGCACGTGGGGGAAGGGGCCGGTGTGGTCTTGACGTGATTCTGATGTCGGGAACACGCCCCCGGGCCCGGCCCGGGGGCCCTGTGGCGGGAGCCCCCGGGGAAGCCGTCCTCAGTGCTCGGTGATCTCGCCGTCGCTCAGTTCCAGGACCCGGTCGGCCAGGCCGAGGAGCTGCGGGTCGTGGGTGGCGACCAGGGCCGTACAGCCCTCGCTGCGCACCACCGCGCGCAGCAGCTGCATGACGGCGAGCCCGGTCTCCTGGTCCAGCTGCCCGGTCGGCTCGTCGGCGATGAGCAGGGCGGGCTTGTTGGCCAGCGCCCGCGCTATGGCCACCCGCTGCTGCTGGCCGCCGGAGAGCTCACCGGGCCGCTGCGCGGCGTGGTCCGCGAGGCCGACCAGACCGAGGAGGAGGGAGACCCGCTCCTCGCGCTCCTTCGGGTCCGTCTTCCGCAGTCGCATGGGCACGCCCACGTTCTCGGCGGCGGAGAGGATGGGGAGCAGGCCGAAGGACTGGAAGATGAAGCCGATCCGGTCCCGGCGCAGTTCCAGGAGCCCGCTCTCGCCGAGCGTGGAGAGGTCGATGCCGTCGATGACGATGGAGCCGCCGTCGGCGCTGTCGAGGCCGCCGATCAGGTTCAGCAGCGTCGTCTTGCCGGAGCCGGAGCGTCCCTTGAGCGCGACCAGCTCACCGCGCGGGATGTCGAAGGAGACCCCCCGCAGCGCGTGGACGGCGGCCTCTCCGGTGCCGTACGAACGGCGCAGGTTCTCCACCCGGACCATCGGCGGGCCCGCCGGATCCTCGGCGACGGCCGTCGCGGACCTCGTGCTGCTCTCACTCACGCTGTGCTCCCCCTCCTCGAACATGTGCCCGCCAGTATGGTCCGCCGCCGGGCCCGAGGGCCAGAGCCGCAGGGAGAAACCTGTGGAAAACGGCCGGTGGGCCGCTTCCCGTACCGATGTACGGGAAGCGGCCCACCAGAAGGTTCACCCGCTCGGCTGAGCCCGGAGACTCCCCCCGGGCAGGACCCGGAGGCTCTCCGGGGAAGGCCCTGGGGAGAGGCGGCTCAGCGGATCTCGGAGATCTCCGGACCGCGCTGGAGCTGGCCCATGCCGCCGGAGAAGCGGGAGTTCTCCTGCTCCTCCTGCTGCACGCCGTCCGGCACCATCTGCGCGTCGTTCGGCAGCTTGAGGACGATCGGGTCGCGCGGGGCCATCGGGCCCTCGCCGCGGACGACCACGCTGTCCCGGACGATCTGCTCCAGCAGCCCCGCGGCCTCGGGCTGGACCGCGCCCTGCCCGGAGATCACTCCGCGCAGGAACCAGCGGGGTCCGTCGACGCCCACGAAGCGGACCAGCTGCACACCGCGGTTGCCGTCCGGCAGCTGCACCGGCACCTGGGCCCGCAGCTCCCAGCCGAGGGGGCCCTCGACCTCGTCGATGACACCGCCCTGCTGGACGATGCCGGTCGCGATCTCGTCGCGGACCTCGCCCCAGATGCCCTCGTTCTTGGGGGCGGCGAAAGCCTGGAGCTGCACGGCGCTGTCCCGCAGGACGACGGTGGCCGCGACGATCGCGTCGCCCGCCACCTCCACCCGCAGTTCCATGCCCTCGACCCCGGGCACGAAGACCCCGCCGAGGTCCACGCGGCCCTCCTCGGGCTTGGCGACCTCGGAGATGTCCCAGGGTCCGTCGGGCCTGGGCGCCGGCGGAAGGTTCACCCGGCGTCGGGGCGCGGCGTCCGCGTCCTCGCCGTCCACCGCGTCGACGACCTGCTCGGCCTCGCCCGCCGCGTCCTCGGCGGCACCGCTCTTCTTGCGACGTCCGAACACGTCACTGTCCTTCCCGGTCGGATACGACCGAAGCGTATCGATTCCCACCCGTTGTGCCGTCCACGGCGGCATGACCGCCGGTGGAACCGAAGCCCCCCTCGGCCCGCGCCGAACCGGGAAGCTCCGCCACCTCGTGGAAGCGCACCTTCTCGACCTGCTGGACGACAATCTGGGCAATCCTGTCGAACCGTTCGAACCGCACGGTCTCGCGCGGGTCGAGATTGACCACGATCACCTTGATCTCTCCACGGTACCCGGCATCCACCGTCCCCGGGGCATTCACGAGCGCCACTCCACAGCGGGCCGCGAGTCCCGAGCGGGGGTGGACGAAGGCCGCGTACCCGTCG
This sequence comes from Streptomyces sp. NPDC087215, assembly GCF_044744885.1. Classification (NCBI taxonomy): domain Bacteria; kingdom Bacillati; phylum Actinomycetota; class Actinomycetes; order Kitasatosporales; family Streptomycetaceae; genus Streptomyces; species Streptomyces sp. NPDC087215. Next base: position 176,843 of record NZ_JBIUZD010000007.1, on the reverse strand, counting down.
GGCAGCGCGATCGAGACCCCGGTGGGCAGCACGGCGCGCTCCCCGGGTGCCAGCTCGGCGGCCTCGGTGGTCACGAGGTCGGCCCCGGCGTCACCGGGGTGCCCGTAGGAGGGGATCGGCACGTCCGGGTCCAGACGCCGGATGAGTACGTCGACGGGGTTGCGCATCAGGGGTTCACCTCGAAGGCGCGGGCGCGCCTGACCTGGTCGGGATCGGACATGGCGGCCTGGATCTCCTCCGGCCGGCCGTTGTCGATGAAGTGGTCGACCTTGACCTCGACGAAGAGGGCGTCGGCGCGGACGGCGACGGGGCCCTCGGGTCCGCCGATCCGGCCGACCCCGGTCGAGAAGATCTTGCGGCCGTCCACGGCGGTGACCTCGGCCCGGAGGTGGAGCACGGTGCCCACCGGGACGGGCCGCACGAAGTCGGTCTCCAGCCTGCCGGTCACGGCGATGACCCGGAGGAGCCAGTTCAGGGAGCCGAGGGTCTCGTCGAGCGCGGTGGCGAGGACGCCGCCGTGCGCGAGACCGGGGGCGCCCTGGTGGTCGGAGGTCACGGTGAACTCGGCGGTGACGGTCACGCCCTCGCCCGCGCGCGCCGCCAGGTGGAGGCCGTGGGGCTGCCCCTCGCCGCACCCGAAGCAGTACTCGTAGTGCGAACCGAGCAGCTCGCCGGGGGCCGGCGCGTCGGGGTGGCGCACCGGCGGTATGGCGTCGGGCGGCGGGGTGAGGGCGGCAGATGTTGCAGTCACAGGCGCAGACCTTACCCGCGCGGGTGGGCGCGGGTCGCGCCGTGCCAAGCTTGGGCCCATGCAGCCTTCCGCACCGTCTCCGGCCTCCTCGTCCACGCCGTCCGCCGTGCCGCGCTTCGACGAGCGGCTGACGGCGCCCCGCTCGTGGTGGGTGATCGTCGGGCTGCTCGGCCTGTCCGGCGGTCTGGTCATGTTCCCGCTGGGTACGGTCCCGATGCTGGGCGGTCTGATCGTGGCCACGGTGCTGGCCGGTGCGGCGGTCTCCTCGTACGGCTCCGCGCGCGTGCGCGTGGTGGCGGGGTCGCTCGTGGCGGGCGACGCGCGCATCCCGGTGACGGCCCTGGGGACGGCCGAGGTGCTGGACCCCGAGGAGGCGCGCGCCTGGCGTACGTACAAGGCCGATCCGCGCGCCTTCCTGCTGATGCGCAGCTACGTGCCGTGCGCGGTGCGGGTCGAGATCACGGATCCGGCGGACCCGACCCCGTACGCGTACCTCTCCAGCCGTGAGCCGGAGGCCCTGGTGGCGGCGCTGGACGCCGAGCGTGCCGGGGCCCGTACGGATGCCGGGAGCTGACCCGTACGGACGTACGGGGCCGTCCAGGGCCCTGGAGACGGGCGGTGTGCCGGTCCCCGTGGGAGCGGCGGCCGGGACTCCGGCCGCCGGCAGCGGGTCCCCGGGCCCGATGGGCCCGTCCGGGGTGTCGCCGCTCGCGGGCCGGACGAGCCCGTCCGTCCCGGGGTTTCCGGGGCACGGGCTCGTACAACCGCGTCCGCCCGGCTAGAGGCCCAGTTCCTCGGGGTTCTCCGGCTGTTCCAGCGGGGGCAGCTCCCGGAGGGAATCCCAGGGGACGCGGCGCTCGCGCAGGTCCTTGCGGATGTGCGCCGCGAGCTTCTTGGTGTCGCGGCGGTTCATGACCGCGCCGACGGCCGCGCCGACCATGAAGGGCATGAGGTTCGGCAGGTTGCGGACCATGCGCTTCATGATCTGCTGGCGCAGTTCGCGCTTGAGCTGCCCGCCGAGGGCCGCGTTGACCGTAGTGGGTCTGGTGGGGTCGATGCCCCGCTCCTCGGCCCAGGAGGCCAGGTAGGCGGCCGACCGCTGGGTGAGCTTGCCCGGGGGGCGCAGCCCGTAGACCTCGTGCAGCTCGGCGATGAGCTTGAGCTCCACGGCGGCGACGCCGGTGATCTCGGCGGCGAGTTCCGCGGGCATGGCCGGGGGCACCGGGAGCATGGCGGCGGCGCCGACGCTCGCGCCCACGGTCGAGCTCGCGTTCGCCGCGCCCGCGACGAGCTTGTCGGCGAGTTCCTCCGGGCCGAGCCCGGGAAACTGTCCGCGCAGGGTCGCCAGATCGCGGACCGGGATCCGCGGGGCGAGGTCGATCAGCCGGTCGGCCAGGTGGGCGATGCCCGCCCTGGCGCTGTCGCCGCCGCGCTTCACGCCCTGGCGGACGCCCTGCGCGACGCCGCGCCGGACGGTGTCGATCCGGCCGGAGTCGATCTTGATCTTGTCGAGCTGGGCGCGCGCGGGGTTGGCGAGGCGCTTGACGGCGCCGAAGCGTCCGTCCCGCCCTGCCTCCTCGCGCGGGGACCGGTCGGGGTCCGTCGTGTCGAGCGCGTCGCTCCGTCCGGTGCCCCGCTCCGCCGGGAGGCGGGCCGGGTCCGGCTCGGCGGCCACCGCGAGCGAGGCCGGGTGGCCCCGCTCGTCGTCACGTGCGCCGCGGGAGGACGGGGCGGCGCTCTGCTCGGCCTCGGGAGCCCCGTGGGCGCCCTCCGCCGGGCCCGAGCCGCCCTTGTTCGCCTTGGGGCTCCCGGGGAGCCGTAGACGTCGCTTCCGGGGCGGTGTGTCGCCTGTCACGGCCGACGACCTCAGTCGCAGTCGCGGCAGATCGGCTGGCCGTTCTTCTCCCTGGCCAGCTGGCTGCGGTGGTGCACGAGGAAGCAGCTCATGCAGGTGAACTCGTCGGCCTGCTTGGGCAGGACCCGGACGGCCAGCTCCTCGTTCGAGAGGTCGGCGCCGGGCAGCTCCAGGCCCTCGGCGGCCTCGAACTCGTCGACATCGACGGTCGAGGTGGACTTGTCGTTCCGGCGGGCCTTCAGTTCTTCAAGGCTGTCCGAGTCGACGTCGTCGTCGGTCTTGCGTGGGGTGTCGTAATCCGTTGCCATGTCGCTCTCCCCCTCTGGGTCGTTGCGGGTGTCTCAGCGCACGTAACGCGTGAGAGGTCGGACTTGTGCCCGACCTGAGGCGGAGATTTTGCCTCACATCAAGGTCTGTTACTCAATCGACACCCGTCCCGCCCTCTCACGAGAGGCGGGCTTGGGGTGGCGAACCGGACCGTACACGGTCCGCGGAGTGCGCCTCACGCACACCACCCCGTGTACTTCCCGTCATCACAGGCCCCGGAAACCCGGACTTTTCCAGGTTTTCCGAGGGATTTCCCGGTCACGGAGAGTGGGGGGCCGGGCCCCCTCCCCTGTGATCGATCACACATGAGCGTCTCAGGATCAGGGCTCCGGAATTCCGCCCAAAGCGAACGGAACCGGTCGGCCTGTGCAGTGTGTCAGATCGGCAGAGTGACACGCATCACGAGACCGCCGCCCTCGCGGGGCTCCGCGATGATACGGCCGCCGTGGGCGCGGGCCACGGATCTGGCGATCGACAGGCCGAGTCCGACGCCCTTGTCGCTCCCGGTGCGCTCCTGCCGGAGCCGCCGGAACGGTTCGAAGAGGTTGTCGATCTCGTACGCCGGGACCACGGGTCCCGTGTTCGAGACGACCAGGACCGCCCGGCCGGGCCGGGTCTCGGTGGTGACCTCCACCCAGCCGCCCTCCGGCACGTTGTACCGGACGGCGTTCTGCAGCAGGTTCAGGGCGATCCGTTCGAGGAGGACGCCGTTGCCCTGGACGACCGCCGGGGCGCGCACGCCCCGGATCTCGACGCCCTTGGTCTCCGCCTCGGCGTGCACCTGGTCCACCGCGCGCTCGGCGACCTCGGCGAGGTCGACGGGTTTGCGTTCGACGATCTGGTTGTCGCTGCGGGCCAGCAGCAGCAGGCCCTCGACGAGCTGTTCGCTGCGCTCGTTGGTGGCCAGCAGGGTCCTGCCGAGCTGCTGGAGCTCGACCGGCCCCCCCGGGTCCGAGAGGTGGACCTCCAGGAGGGTGCGGTTGATCGCCAGCGGGGTCCGCAGCTCGTGCGAGGCGTTCGCGACGAACCGCTGCTGGGCGCTGAAGGCCCGCTCCAGGCGGTCCAGCATCTCGTCGAAGGTGTCGGCGAGCTCCTTCAGCTCGTCGTCCGGGCCGTCCAGCTCGATCCGCCGGGACAGGTCCGAACCGGCCACCTGACGCGCGGTACGGGTGATCCGGCCCAGCGGCGAGAGCACCCGGCCCGCCATCGCGTAACCGAACGCGAAGGCGATGATGCTCAGCCCCAGCAGCGCGAACAGCGAACGCCGCAGGAGGTCCTCCAGGGCCAGGTCGCTCTGGTGCCGGAGGCAGACCGAGACGGCGTCGTTCAGCTGCTCGCCGGTGCCCTGCACGGGGAGCTCGCACCAGGAGGTGGTGGGCTGGACCTTGCCCTCGACGACCTTGAAGGGCAGCTCGGAGACGCTGTCGGTGAGGGCCTGCGCGGTGAAGAGGTAGATGATCGAGAGCAGCAGGATGCCCGCGATGAGGAACATCCCGCCGTACAGCAGGGTGAGCCGTATCCGGATGGTCGGGCGCAGCAGCGGCCTGACCGGGTCCCGGGGGTCCCAGGTCGGTTTCGGCGGCGCCTGGGGGTGATGGGGCGCGGGGGTGGTGGCCATCGGGTCAGATCCGGTACCCGGAGCCGGGCACCGTGACGATGACCGGCGGCTCGCCGAGCTTGCGGCGCAGGGTCATGACGGTGACGCGCACGACGTTGGTGAACGGGTCGGTGTTCTCGTCCCAGGCCTTCTCCAGGAGCTGCTCGGCCGAGACGACCGCGCCCTCGCTGCGCATGAGGACCTCCAGGACGGCGAACTCCTTGGGCGCGAGCTGGACCTCGCGGCCCTCGCGGAAGACCTCGCGGCGGTTCGGGTCGAGCTTGATGCCCGCGCGCTCCAGGACCGGCGGCAGGGGCACGCTGGTGCGGCGGCCGAGGGCGCGCACGCGCGCGGTCAGCTCGGCGAAGGCGAAGGGCTTGGGGAGGTAGTCGTCCGCGCCGATCTCCAGGCCCTCGACGCGGTCGCTGACGTCGCCGGAGGCGGTGAGCATCAGGACGCGGGTGGGCATACCCAGCTCGACGATCCTGCGGCAGACGTCGTCCCCGTGGACGAGGGGCAGGTCGCGGTCGAGGACGACGACGTCGTAGTCGTTCACCCCGACGCGTTCCAGGGCAGCGGCGCCGTCGTACACGACGTCGACGGCCATGGCCTCCCGGCGCAGTCCGGTGGCCACCGCATCGGCGAGCAGTTGCTCGTCCTCGACGACGAGTACGCGCACGTCGTTTCCTTTCCCGCTGAGCATCGGTCCGGGACGGGACCGGCTGGAACCTGAGCACTGACTGTGCGTGTCCATCCTGCCCCGTACGCGCGTAAACCGGCTGTAAGACGGCTGTGCGGGGGTCTTCCACGGGCGGGCGGGGGGCGGCGGAAGGTCATGGGGCGGTTGGCCGGTCACCGGTAATCCGGTGGATTTCCGGGCCAGTTGAGGTTTCTCCGAGGGAGGGCTTGGGGAGGACGAATGCACACCCCGTGATCACGCCCTGTATGTGGCGCGCCACCTACCGCTCTCTGTCCCCCAGAGGCCGCAGCGCGTGATCCACCCACCTCCGGCACACCCCCGTGCCGCCGGACCCATGACGAGGGGGCGCATGATGGACGCTTTCACCGCAGGACTGCTGCACCGCATCAGGACCACGCAGACCGACCTCACGCGGGCTCGTGAGACGGGCGACGACTACCTGGTGGAGGTCGAGCAGGCAGAGCTCGACGACCTGCACCGGCTGGCCGCCGAGCACGGTGTGGAGGTCTCCGCGCCGGGTCACTGACCCTGCGGACCCGCCACTCCCGTCACACCTGTCCCACCAACCACACCTGCTCTTACCTGTCCCACCCGTTCCGGAGTGGTCCGCCCGCTCCGGACGCACCACGTGCGAGGGCCCCGGCGCCGATCCCGGCACCGGGGCCCTCGTGCGTCCGCCGCCCGGCGGGCGGCAGCCGGTCAGTCGTGCCAGGCGCCCAGTTCCTCCAGGAGGTCCTGGAGCGGAGCGAAGAGGCCCGGGGAGGCCGCCAGGGTCAGTTCTCCGGACGCCGGCTCGCCCCGGCGGCCTCCGGTGAGGGCGCCCGCCTCGCGGGCGATCAGGGCCCCCGCCGCGAGGTCCCAGGGGTTGAGCCCGCGCTCGTAGTAGGCGTCGAGCCGTCCGGCGGCGACGTCGCAGAGGTCCACGGCGGCCGAGCCGCCGCGCCGGACGTCGCGGACGAGCGGGATCACCCGCCGGGCCACCTCCGCCTGGTGGGCGCGCCGGGCCTGGACGTATCCGAAGCCGGTGCCGAGGAGCGCCTGGTCGAGGGCGGGCGAGGGGCGGGCGGCGAGGCGCCGGTCCCCCGCGTACGCCCCGCCGCCGAGGACCGCCCGGTAGGTCTCGCCGCGCATCGGGGCCTCGACGACGCCGACCACGGCCTCGCCGTCGCGTTCGGCGGCGATGGAGACGGCCCAGGTGGGAAGGCCGTAGAGGTAGTTCACGGTGCCGTCGAGCGGGTCGATGACCCAGCGGACGCCGCTGGTGCCGGGGCTCGCCGCGCCCTCCTCGCCGAGGAAGCCGTCGTGCGGCCGGTGCTCGGCGAGGAAGCCGGTGATCAGCTTCTCGGCGGCGATGTCCATCTCGGTGACGACGTCGATGGGGCTGGTCTTGGTCCTCGCCACGGCGAGGTCGTCGGGCCGGCCGTCGCGCAGCAGCGCTCCGGCCCGCCGGGCGGCCTCCAGGGCGAGGGCGAGCAGTTCGGCGAGCAGCGGGTCCTGCGGGGCGCTCGCCCCGGTCACGTCGGTCACGGGGACTCCTCAGGCGTAGGGGCTGTCGGCGCCCGCGGCGGCGGGGCGCTCCGCGCGGGCCGGGCAGCAGCCGATGGGGCACAGGTCGTGGGAGGGTCCGAGGGCGCCGAGCGCGCACCGCTCGGCCCTGGTCCCGCGCTCGGTCGCGGCGCGCTCCAGGAGGAGGTCGCGGACGGCGGCGGCGAAGCGGGGGTCGGCGCCGACGGTGGCGGAGCGCCGGACCGGCAGTCCGAGTCCGGCCGCCTTGGCGGTGGCCTCGGTGTCGAGGTCGTAGAGGACCTCCATGTGGTCGGAGACGAAGCCGATCGGGACCATGACGGCGGCGGGGGCCCCGGCGGCGTCCAGCTCCTCCAGGTGGTCGCAGATGTCGGGCTCCAGCCAGGGGATGTGGGGGGCGCCGCTGCGGGACTGGTAGACGAGCTTCCAGGGGTGGTCCACGCCGGTGGCCTCGCGGACCGCGTCGGCGATCGTCCGGGCCACGTCGAGGTGCTGGCGGACGTAGGCCCCGCCGTCGCCGTGCTCGGTGACGGGTCCCGAGGAGTCGGCGGCGGAGTCGGGGATGGAGTGGGTGGTGAAGGCGAGGTGGGCCCCGTCGCGCACGGCCGGGTCGAGTTCGGCGAGGGAGGCGAGGACGCCCTCGACCATGGGCTCGACGAAACCGGGGTGGTTGAAGTAGTGCCGGAGCTTGTCGACCCGGGGCAGCGGGAGGCCCTCCGCTTCCAGGGTGGCGAGAGCGTCGGCGAGGTTCTCGCGGTACTGGCGGCAGCCGGAGTAGGAGCCGTACGCGCTGGTGGTGAGGACGGCGATGTGGCGCCGCCCGTCGGTGATCATCTCGCGGAGGGTGTCGGTGAGGTACGGCGCCCAGTTCCGGTTCCCCCAGTGGACGGGCAGCCGGAGACCGGCGGCGGCGAAGTCCGTCCGCAGCGCGTCGAGGAGCGCGCGGTTCTGGTCGTTGATCGGTGAGACGCCGCCGAAGAGGAAGTAGTGCTGCCCCACCTCCTTGAGCCGTTCCTTCGGGATGCCACGGCCGCGCGTCACGTTCTCCAGGAACGGGACCACGTCGTCCGGGCCCTCGGGGCCGCCGAACGAGAGCAGCAGCAGGGCGTCGTACGGGGCGGGATCGTGCTGATCGGACATGGCACCGATCCTCCCACCCGGCCCGGAGGGCGCGGGGCGCGGCCCGTCCGGAAAAGGGGGATGACCCATCGACTTCACCGCCGTAGGCTTTAGCTCTCAATTACACGTGTGGGCGCCCGCTCCGGGTGACCTCGCGGAGGCCGCGCCCCTGCGCGGAGATCCGGAGACCTCCTTGCCCAGTCCCTACCGCGCGATATTCGCGGCGCCCGGCGCCGCCGCCTTCTCCGTCGCGGGACTCTTCGGCCGGATGCCACTGTCCATGATGGGCATCGGCATCGTGACCATGATTTCGCAGGTCACCGGCCGGTACGGGCTGGCCGGAGCCCTCTCGGCGACGCTCGCGATGTCCGCCGCCGTCCTCGGCCCCGCGGTCTCCCGCCTGGTCGACCGGCACGGGCAGCGCCGGGTTCTCCGCCCGGTGACCCTGGTCTCACTGGTGGCCGCCGCCGGTCTGCTCGTCTGTGTGCAGCAGCGGACCCCGGACTGGACGCTCTTCGTGTTCACCGCGGTGATCGGCTGTGTGCCCAGCGTGGGCGCCATGACCCGGGCCCGCTGGGCGGAGATCTACCGGGGCGACGCGCGGCGGCTGCACACCGCGTACGCCTGGGAGTCGATCGTCGACGAGGTGTGCTTCATCTTCGGCCCGATCATCTCGATCGGTCTGTCGACGGTCTGGTTCCCCGAGGCCGGTCCGCTGTTCGCCGGGGTGTTCCTCACCATCGGCGTCTTCTGGCTGACCGCGCAGCGCGCCACCGAGCCGGTCCCCCACGGCGGGAAGGGCGAGGACCGGGGCGGTTCCGCGCTCCGCTCCCCCGGTCTCCAGGTCCTGGCCCTCGCCTTCGTCGCCACCGGCGCCATCTTCGGCTCGGTCGACGTGGTGACCGTGGCCTTCGCGGAGGAGCAGGGCCACAAGGCCGCCGCCAGCCTGGTCCTGGCCGTCTACGCGCTCGGTTCCTGTCTGGCCGGAGCCGTCTTCGGGCTGCTCCACCTCAAGAGCGAGCCGTCCAGGCGCTGGCTCCTGGGCATCTGCGCGATGGCCGTGAGTATGATCCCCCTCCTACTGGCCGGGAACCTGCCGTTGCTGGCCGTGGCGCTCTTTGTCGCGGGCCTGTCCATCGCACCGACGATGGTGACCACGATGGCCCTCGTCGAAGCGCACGTACCGCGCACCAAGCTGACCGAGGGCATGACCTGGACGGGTACCGGGCTCGCGGTCGGCGTGGCGCTCGGCTCGTCGGCCGCCGGCTGGGTGGTGGACGCGTCGGGCGCGGAGGCGGGGTACGTGGTGCCCGTGGTCGCGGGCGCGCTCGCGGTCGCGGTGGGTCTCCTCGGACACCGTCGGCTGCGCAGGCCGACGCCGAACCGGGAGGGGCAGCGTGAGCGGGACGACAGCGAGGTCAGCGGGGTCGGGGAGCGCCGGGACGGCGAGCAGCCCGTGGCGTAACTGGGCGGGGAACGTCACCTCCCGTCCCGTGCGGGAGGTGAGCCCGGCCTCGGCCGAGGAGCTCGCCGAGGTGGTGCGCCGGGCGGCGGCCGAGGGGCTGCGGGTGAAGACGGTCGGCACCGGCCACTCCTTCACCTCGATCGCGGCCACCGACGGCGTGCTGATCCGGCCGGGCCTGCTGACCGGCATCCGGCGGATCGACCGCGGGGCGATGACCGTCACGGTCGAGTCGGGCACCCCGCTCAAGCGGCTCAACGTGGCGCTGGCCCGGGAGGGCCTGTCGCTCACGAACATGGGCGACATCATGGAGCAGACCGTCGCCGGGGCCACCTCGACCGGGACGCACGGCACCGGCCGCGATTCGGCCTCCATAGCCGCGCAGATCCGCGAGCTGGAGCTGGTGACGGCCTCGGGCGAGCTGCTGACCTGCTCGGAGAAGGAGAACCCGGAGGTCTTCGCCGCCGCCAGGATCGGACTGGGCGCGCTCGGCGTGGTCACGGCGATCACCTTCGCGGTGGAGCCGGTCTTCCTGCTCACCGCGCGCGAGGAGCCGATGACCTTCGACCGGGTCACCTCGGAGTTCGACGCGCTGCACGCGGAGAACGAGCACTTCGAGTTCTACTGGTTCCCCCACACGGACAACTGCAACACCAAGCGCAACAACCGCAGCGCGGGGCCCGCCGCTCCTCCCGGCCGGGTCAGCGGCTGGGTCGAGGACGAGCTGCTGTCCAACGGCCTCTTCCAGGTGGCGTGCTCGCTGGGCCGGGCCGTGCCCCCGGTCATCCCCTCGATCGCCAGGGTCTCCAGCCGGGCCCTGTCGGCCCGTACGTACACCGACATCCCGTACAAGGTCTTCACCTCGCCGCGCCGGGTCCGTTTCCTGGAGATGGAGTACGCGCTGCCGCGCGAGACGGCGGTCGGCGCGCTGCGCGAGCTGAAGGCGATGGTCGAGCGCTCACCGCTCAAGGTGAGCTTCCCGGTGGAGGTGCGGACCGCCCCGGCGGACGACATGGCGCTGTCCACGGCCTCGGGGCGGGACACCGTCTACATCGCCGTGCACCTCTACCGGGGGACGCCCCACCACGCGTACTTCACGGCGGTGGAGCGGATCATGACGGCGCACGCGGGCCGCCCCCACTGGGGCAAGGTGCACACCCGCGACGCCGCCTACTTCTCCGGGGTCTATCCGCGCTTCGCCGAGTTCACGGCGCTGCGCGACCGGCTCGACCCGGACCGGCTCTTCGCCAACGACTACCTGCGCCGGGTGCTGGGCGACTGACCGGTCATCCCGGGGGCGTCCCGGACTCCGCTCCGGAGCCCGTGCCGCCCCCCGCGGGCGCGGGGGCGCGCGGGGTCTCGGGGCGGGCGCCGGTGGCGGGCTCCCCGCTCGGGGTGGGCGGGGCCGCCGGGTCCGTGGTGGGTCCGGTCGTCGGGCCGGTCGGGGTCGGGGTCGGGACGCCGGTGGAGCCGGAGGGGGTCGGCTCGGGCGAGGGGGTGGCGGTGCCTTCCCCGGTCCCGGTGCCGCCCCCGTCGCCGGGGGTCGGGGTGCCGCCGGTCGTCGGCGTCCCGGGGCCGTCGGTGGCGCCGGACGGCGCGGGCGCGGGGTCCGTGTCCGTGTCGTCCGGCGCCGGGGTGTCCTTCCCGGCGCTCTCGCCGCCCCGGACCACGGAGCCGAAGGTCGTGGTCCCCTTCGTCCCGCTGAAGTCCTGTCCCGAGACCAGTTCGTAGGTGGTGATGCCGCCCATGGTGACGCCGAAGACGAGGGCGGCGGCGACGGCCGGGCGCTTCCAGCGACGGGCCCGGGTGCCGTGGGTGGTGGCCGCGCCGAACTCCTCGCTCCCGCCCGGTGCCGGGTCGTGGACCGCGACGGGCGTCAGGGTCCGGTCGTCGCGCGGGGCGGCGGGGACCGGGACCTGGCGGGACTTGGGCCGGGCGGCCGTGGTCACGTCCCGCACCTGCTCGCCGGTGCGCCGGAAGAGGTGCTGGAAGAGGGGGCCGCCGCAGGTGGCGATGACACTGATCACACCGGCGCCGACGATCGTGCCGTACACGCCGAGGGTGGAGGCGAGTTTGGCGGCGATGACCGCGGCCAGCGCGCTGCTCGACACCTGGGCCACGCTCAGGTCGATCCTCCGGCCGGTCTTCCGGCCGTCCTTCTCCTCCCCGGACGCCTCGGACGCCTCGGTCCGCTCCCGTTTCTCCGGCCCGTCCGGGTCGGTGTCCTGCCTGTGACGCATCTCCAACCCCTGACGGCTCATCCGTTCGGCTTGCACCCAGAAGGGACAAATGGGGGAAGTGATTAGTTCCGTTTCCACTGTTTCTGTGAAGAGCGACACGTGGGGGCGCTGAGCGCGGACACTCAACTCCCGTACCGCCCGAGAAGTTGAGCGGCGCGCCGGTCCACCCAGGTGGCCCGAATGGAGTACATTGACGAACCCTGGGTCCGGACGCCTTCACGGGTGCCCTGGATCAAGGGAAAGGGAGTCGGAGACGGCGCCCGAAACCGGCGGCGCCGCGGCACCGCACGGGAACCGGATACATGGAGTGACGGTCCGTCACTCCATGTAGTCATCCCGGCAACCGTGCCACACGGCGTTCCAGGGTCCACGCCCGACACGCCGGGCAACTCGGCAAGGTAGTGGCAGGCTGCACCCGGGCAGGCCACACTCGACTAGCGGAAGCAGCGACGCACGTGACGTCGGCAGGCACCACCCGGGAGGTCCCCATGCCCGAACTGCGTGTCGTGGCCGTCTCCAACGACGGCACACGACTGGTGCTGAAGGCTGCTGACAGCACGGAGTACACGCTTCCGATCGACGAGCGGCTCCGCGCCGCCGTGCGCAACGACCGCGCGCGCCTCGGCCAGATCGAGATCGAGGTGGAGAGCCACCTCCGCCCCCGGGACATCCAGGCGCGGATACGAGCCGGTGCCTCCGCCGAGGAGGTCGCCCAGCTCGCGGGCATCCCCGTCGACCGGGTGCGCCGCTTCGAGGGACCCGTGCTCGCGGAGCGCGCCTTCATGGCGGAGCGGGCCCGCAAGACCCCGGTCCGCAGGCCCGGCGAGAACAGCGGACCGCAGCTCGGCGAGGCGGTGCAGGAGCGGCTGCTGCTGCGCGGTGCCGACAAGGACGCCGTGCAGTGGGACTCGTGGCGGCGCGACGACGGCACCTGGGAGGTGCTGCTCGTCTACCGGGTCGCGAGCGAGGTCCACACGGCCAGCTGGACGTACGACCCGCCCCGGCGGCTCGTCCAGGCCGTGGACGACGAGGCGCGCGCCCTGATCGGCGAGACCGACGACACGATCGCCGCCGCGCCCGAGCCGAGCTTCCCCTTCGTGCCGCGCATCGCCCGGCTGCCCAGGGACAGGCCGCTCGACCGCAGCCTGGACCGTCAGCTGGAGCGGCCGTCCGCGTCCGCCGAGCCCGAGGACGAGCGCGACTCGCTGACGAGCCTCCTGGAGGCCGTGCCGAGTTTCCGGGGCGACATGGTCGTACCGGAGCAGCCGGACGGCGGGAACACGGAGACGGCCGGGTCCGAGGAACCGTCCGCACCGGCCGCCTCGGCCGGTGCCGGGTCGGCGTACGCCGACGTCCTGATGCCCCGCGCGGTCTCCGGCCACCGGGACCGGCTCACCGGCACCACCGACCGGCAGGCCGAGGCGGACGGCGTCCGCCCCGGTCGCCGCGCCGCCGTGCCCAGCTGGGACGAGATCGTCTTCGGCACCCGCCGCAAGAAACAGGACTGACCCCGGCTCCACCACCGCCCGTCCGCGACACGTCAGGACGGGACACGTCAGGACGGGATACGGGACCGGGACCGTCCACCCCGGGCCCGCCCGCCGGACACGTCCCCGGACCCCGGGCCCGCCCGGCGACCGACCCCACCCCGGCAGAACCCCGGGAAGGCCCGGCGGGACGGGAGCGGGCACGCCCACAGGCGGGAGATCCGGGCTGTCCCAGGTCGGAGAGTCGCCCCGGCCGCCGGGCCCTCTCCTGAGGACCCTCGCCCGGTGGGTGCGGACGTGATCTCAGCCCGCCCGCGACCCGGGCCCCCGCCGAAACGGAGGCGACCGGTCCGGTCCGCCTGACGCTCGACCCGAGTCCGACCGGTGCGGACGAGCCGGGTCGGTCGGCGCCCGAGCCCGTGACCCGGGGTCCGGGCCGGGGCCGACGCGGCCGGGAGCACTCCGCTCCGGGCTCCCCCGGCCGCCGGGGGCGGCGCCGGGTCCCGTGCTGTCGCGGTTGCGGGCTACTGCGGTTCCGGGCCCGTCGCCACCGGGCGGGCGGGGTCCGAGGACCATTCCGACCAGGAACCGGCGTAGAGCGCGGCCGGGACGCCCGCGATCTCCAGGGCGAGCACCTCGTGGGCGCCGGAGACGCCGGAGCCGCAGTAGACGCCGACCGGGGTGTCCCCCGTGGCGCCCAGGGCCGTGAAGCGGGCCCGCAGCGCGTCCGCGCCGAGGAAGCGCCCCCGCGCGTCGACGTTCTCGGTCGTCGGGGCCGAGACCGCGCCCGGGATGTGCCCCCCGACCCGGTCGATCGGCTCCACGTCCCCCCGGTAGCGCTCGGCCGCCCGCGCGTCGAGCAGCAGCCCCGCGCGGGCGAGGGCCGCCGCGCCGTCGGCGTCGAGCAGCTCGGGACCGCCCGGTTCCGGCCGGAAGTCGCCCGGCTCCGGTGCCGGGACCTTCTCGGTCAGCTCGCCCGTCCAGGCCGCGAGTCCCCCGTCGAGCACCCGGACGTCACGGTGGCCCGCCCGGCGGAGCAGCCACCAGGCGCGGGCGGCGCCCCAGCCGAGGCCGCCGTCGTAGACGACGACCGGGGTGTCCGCCGACACGCCCGCCCGGCGCATCACCGCCCCGAAGGACTCCGGGTCGGGCAGCGGGTGGCGCCCGCCGTCGCCGGGCGGGCCCGCGAGTTCCCCGTCCAGATCGACGTAGACGGCTCCGGGCAGGTGACCGGCCTCGTACACGGGCCGTCCGGGCGGCCCGCCCAGGGTCCAGCGGACGTCCAGGAGGACCGGCGGCCGGGCCCCGGCCGACTCGCTCAGCAGTTCGCTTGCGGAGATGATGGGCTTCATGGGGCCATCCTCGCGCAGCCACGGGGCCGCGGCGGAGGAACCCGGCGCCCGGCCCGAGTCAGCACGGCGGGATCGCGCCACTCTTTGGTGCGACCGGGGAGCGCGGGGGCCCCGTGGGTGACACCATCGGACAGGGGGACGGGCACGACGACGGTCCGAGGAGAGAGTCACGATGACCGAGGCGACTCGGCGCACACCCGGGACACCCTGCTGGGTGAGCCTGATGGTGCACGGGCTTGACGCCACACAGGAGTTCTACCGCGCACTGTTCGGATGGGAGTTCGAACCCGGTCCGCAGCACCTCGGCCCGTACGTGCGCGCCCTGCTCGACGGCGAGGAGGTGGCGGGCATCGGCCAGCTGCCGCCCGACCGGCATCTGCGGATCGCCTGGACGCCGTATCTGGCCAGCGACGACGCCGACGAGACCGCCGAGAGCATCCGGTGCTGCGGAGGCACGGTGGCGGTGGGCCCGCTCGACGCGGGCGAGGCGGGCCGGATGGCGCTCTGCTCCGACCCCGTCGGCGCGGTCTTCGGCGTGTGGGAGGCCGACGCCCACCACGGCACGGCGACGGCGGGCCCGCCCGGCACCCCGGTGTGGAACGAGCTGCTGACGTACGAGACGTCCTCGGTCGGCAAGTTCTACCGGGCGGTCTTCGGCCACGAGGTGGAGCCGGTCGTGTCCGCCGACCACGACTGGGCGACCCTGCACGTGGACGGGGTCCCGGTGGCCTCGCTGCACGGCGTCGGCAGCGCGCTGCCCCGCGACCGGGGCCCGCACTGGATGACGTACTTCGAAACCGTCGACGTGGACACCGCCGCCCGGCTCGCCGTGGAGCTGGGCGGACAGCTGCTGCGCCCGCCGTACGAGGCCAGGACGGGCCGGGTGGCCCAGGTGACGGACCCGGAGGGCGCGGTCTTCGCCCTCGTGAGGTCGGCCGCGCGCTGAGCCGTACGGCCGACGCGCGGCGCGGTGGTCCGTGGCCGGGGCCCCGGGCCCGTACGGCGGTCGGCGGTCAGTCGCGGCGCGCGCGGGACAGGCTCCTGCGGAGGCGGGCCGGGGTTCCGGCGCGTCCCGGGGCCGGTCCGCCGGACAGAGCCAGCTCGGCGAGGCGCTCCTCGGTGAAGTGGTGGGCCGTGCCGGGCTCGTCCCGGTGCGCGGCCAGGAAGCGGGCGGTCTCCTCGCGCAGCCCCGGATGGACCTTGTGCCTCATGCAGTAGCCGACCGCCCTGACCAGCGATGTGAGCGAGTCGGGGGCCGGTCCCGGGACCTCCGGCGTGCCGCCCCCCTCCAGGTCCGTGACCAGGTGGTCGACGACGGTGAGCGGAATCCGGTTGCTGTTCTCGAAGGGGGTGAGCCGGGCGAGGACGTCGGCGGTGCCCACCCGTGCGACGGGGATGCCGTAGTACACGGCGGCGGTGAGCATCGCCGTGGAGAAGCAGCCGACGACGAGCTTGAGCCCGCTGCGCTCGTAGAAGGTCTCGGCCAGCAGCGGCCCGTCGAGGACGGTGAGGCGGACACCGGTCCGCTCGGCCTCCTCGTGGAGGGCCCGGGAGTATCCGGCGGGGGCGCTGGGGTGCGGTTTGAAGACCACCGAACGGTGTCCCGCGGCGGTCGCCCCGCGCAGCATCCGCAGGTGCAGCCGCTCTTCCTCCTCGGGGGTGAGGAGGGCGAGGGCGGCGAGGTACTGGCCGAGCAGGAGCGCGGTGGGGCGGGCGGCGACGGCGCGCCCGATGTCCGGGTCGTCGGCCGCGTCCCGCGCGATCTCGGTGAGGACCGCCCGGAAGGCGTTGTCGGGGACGAGTTCGGGCTCGACGCCGTACTCGGCGAGGAGGAGCGGCCGCAGACCGGGGACCAGATCGAGGTGGAGGACCCGGCGGATGCGGCAGGCGACCGACTGGGCGAGGTCGGAGCGGGTGGGGCCGTAGCTCATCAGGCCGTCCGCGTAGACGTGGAGGGCGCTCTCGGGGAAGGCGCCGGCCAGTGCCTTGGCCGGGTTGACCTGGATGGACTCGACGACCAGTTCCACCGGGGCGGGGCCGAGGTCCCACGCGGTGCGCAGCACCCGCTGCCAGAGCGGCGCCTCCTCGGGGCGGGGGGCCCAGGCGGCGGGGTGGTACGGGTGGATCGTCTCGTTCCAGTCGAGGGTCCCGTCGAAACGGCGGGCGATCCGCGCGTAGCCGGTCATGCTCTCCAGGCGCAGCGCGGTCTCGGGGATCTCGGTGTTGTGGGAGAGCAGCAGCAGTCTGCGGAAGTCCTCGCGGGGGCCGAACTGTCCGGCGTCGAGCGCCGCCGCGAGGGTGGCCGCGCCGTAGAGGGTGGACACCTGGAAGATCTGGACCGGGCGGGCGTCGGACGCGGCGGCGGGGGCCGCTTCGGGAGCGGGGGCCATGGGTCAGGCGGTCCTTCCGGTGTCGCGCAGGCTCCGGAGGAGGGTGCTGCGGGGGGTGTCCATGGTGGCGAGGGTCTCGTCGAGGACCTGCTGGGGCATTCGGCGCAGCGCGTCGGTGACATCGGTGCGGAGGCGTCGGGCGACGGCGGGCTCGTAGACGTCGGTCTTGCCCAGGTGGAAGGCGATCATCGCGCAGTAGGTGCGGACGGCCTTCGGGAGGAACCGGTCGGCCTCGGCGTCCCGGGAGACCTCGTCGAGCAGGAGGTCGTACGAGGGGATGAAGTCGAGCTGCCGGTTGTCGGTGATCTGGGTGAGCGAGGTGGTGACGCCCCGCCGGTAGAAGACCCCGTGCAGGGAGAGCGCCGCGAAAGTGCGGGCCTTGAGGTGGAGCCGCCAGATCCAGAGGCGGTCCTCGGCCGTTCTGAGGGAGGTCTCGAAACGGGCGGCGCCGTTCTCGAAGAGGCGCGCGCCGTAGATTCCGAAGGGGACGAACGGATAGTCGACCATCGTCACCATGCTGGCGGGCGCGATTCCGTCCCGGGGGTCCATGACGGTGTCGCGGAGTCTGGCGGGGGCGTATCGGATCTGCCGTTTACGGCCTTCCGAGAGGACGTGGTCGGTGCGGGCGAAGTCGCAGCCCAGGCGCTCGATCCCGGCGACGGCGGCGCGCAGGTGGCCGGGGGCGTACCAGTCGTCGCCGTCGAGGAAGGTGAGGTAGGAGCCGCGGGCCGCGTCGATCCCGGTGTTGCGCGCCTGGGCGACGCCCCGGTTCGTCTCGTGGCGCAGGACGGTGGAATTCGGCAGCCGGTCGCGCCAGCGTTCGAGGATCTCCGGAGTGTCGTCCGTGGAGCAGTCGTCGACGAGGAGGAACTCGAATTCCGGGTCCGCGTTGTTCGCCAGACTGCGCAGGGTGTCGGGGGCATAGGCGCCGACATTGTGGAACGGTACGACGACGGAAAGTTTCGGCACGCGGAATCCCCAGCTGGATCGAACGATGTAAACGCCGCTACGGCGGGCAGAGTAGTCCCGGGTCCTCCCGGGCGGACGAGCCGTGCGTGCACTCCCGGTGAACTCTCGCGGTCCCCCGTGGAAAGCCCGCGCGGAGCACGGGTCACCGCTCGGCCCGCCGCCGGTGCAGGAGCCCCGTGGCCACCAGGGCCAGGAGGGCGGCTCCGCCGACGGCGGAGCCCGGCCGGAGTCCCGGGGGCCGGAAGGAGCAGCTGACCGTGGTCGCCCGCCCGTCGAGGGGGACGGCGAGGAGGCCCTGGTACGCGCGGGCGGGGCGCGGGGGCTCGTCCCCGGCGGCGCACCGCCAGCCGGAGGTGCGGGTGACGGCGAGGACGGCGGTCCCGGTGCTGCCCGGGGGCAGTTCGGCGGTGAGTCCGTGCCCGTCGGCCGCCACCCGGGTGGCGCCGGTGGCGGTCAGTTCCCGTACGGCGGTGTCGAGGCGGGCGCGCACCAGACAGCCGACCGGCTGCCGGGGCAGCTTCGGCCGTGCCCCGGGGGCCAGGTCGATCCGGACCTCGCCGGTGGCGGGGGTGGTGCCGAGGGTGCGCATCGGGGCGCGGACGGACGGCGGTTTCCCCTCGAAGCCCACCGGCGGCCGTCCGGCGAGGGCCGCCGTCCCCCGGTACTCGGGCGCCCAGAACCAGACCTGGGTCCCGGCCGGGCAGCGGGCGGTGAGCACCTGTCCGGCTCGGGTGACGGGCGGCAGCTCGTACACGGGGGCGCCGAGCAGGCGTTGCTGGGCGGCGAAGGCGGAGTCCCCGGCGGGGACGGGCGGTCTCCCCGGGGGGCGGACGGTGACGAGCGGCGGTACGGGGGTGGTGGTGACGGTCACGGTGGCGCGGGGCGGTGCGTCCTGGCGCACCGGCTCCGTCGGCCGGGAGCGGACCCGGGTGCCGATGGAGAACAGGGCGTCCGTCACGGGGTTGTCGAGGGTGACCGGGTGACGGCCCTTGGCGTAGTGGCCGAAGCCCAGGCCGTCCAGGGTGCGGGAGGTCGTCTCGGCGGTGAGGCTGCTGTAGTAGTCGGGGCCCTGCCCGCCGACGAGCAGGACGTCGTTGCCGCCGGGGACCTCGCCGGGGTCGGTGCGGTGGCGGGGCCAGGCGTCCGCGCGGGCCGTCGCCCCGGCGACGGAGGTGTGCCAGGGGCCGATCCGGGGGGACCAGGAGACCTCGGCGCGCTGCTGCTCCACGATCCGCTCGCCGGTGACGAGCGTCTCGCCCGCCTGGGCGGCGAGGAGCAGGAGCGCGGCGAGCGCGGCCAGGGGCCGGGGGGCGCGGCGGCGGGCGGACGGCGCGAGCGCGACGGCGGCGAGCGCCAGGACGGCGGCGGCGCCGAAGGCGGGGTAGGTCCACCGGTCGATGTCGGCGCTGCCCCGGGCCGCCCACGCGAGGGCGCCGAGCAGGGCGCCGCCGCCGAGCAGCGCGGCGGGCCGGGGCGTCCCTCGGGAGACCGAGAGCCAGGCCGCGACGAGCAGCAGACCGCACAGGACGAAGGTCTGACGGTACGGGATGCCGTTGGGTGAGGCTCCGGCGTGCCAGAGGAGGTGGGTGGGCTCCCACTGGAGGGAGAGCGCGACCAGGACGATCGCGAGGGTCCAGCCGGCCCGGACGCGCGGGGCGACGGACCGGTTGAAGGGCAGGGTGAGGGCGAGGGCGAGGGCGGGCGTGCCGATGAAGAGGGCGGGGCTGGCCACGCTCGCGGTGGCGGGCAGGAAGCGGGCGAGGAGGTCCGTCCAGGGGGCGGGCGCGAAGGTGGTCACGGGGGTGGGGTCGGCGGCCCGGGTGGCGAGGAAGACGACGGTGACGAGCGGGGCGGCGAGCCCGACGCCGAGGAGGACCCCTCGGGCGGCGCGCAGGGCTCCGGCGAGCCGCTGCCGGGCGGTGGCGGTCTCCTCGGCGGTGAGGAGCCGTACGGCGAGGACGACGGCGGCGCCGAGCGTGGCCATGTACGCGGTGTAGAAGTTGGCGGTCCAGGCGAGGGCGACGACCAGCGGGCCGAGGACCGGACGGCGCGCGGTGCGGGCCCACTCGCCGACCAGGCAGAGCAGCGGGAAGGCGACGAGTCCGTCGAGCCACATGGGCACGGTGGCGCCGTAGTCGAACGTCCAGCCGGAGAGCGCGTAGGCGGTGCCGAGGACGGCGGCGACGGGCCAGGGGCCGGGGCGGAGCCGCAGCAGCAGGAAGGTCATGGCGGCACCGGCGGCGGTGATCTTGGCCGCGGTGACGACGTACAGGGCGAGTTCGGCGTGGTCGGCCGGGAAGACCACGACGAGCAGGGCGAAGGGGCTGCTCAGGTAGGTGCCGATGTCACCGAGGAAGTTGGTGCCGAAGCCGGAGTTCCAGTTGAGGAAGGCGTCGCCGTGGGTCTCGCCGAGGAGGAAGGAGCGCCAGTAGGCGTGGAACGGCAGGTACTGCTGGCCGAGGTCCACGGTGTTCCTGGTCACCGGGCCGAAGGGGTGGCTGCGGGCGAGCCGGGTGGCGAGGCAGAACAGGACGGCGGTGAGCAGGGCGGCGGCGAGCGGGCCGGCGGGGGCGAGCGGGGTGCGGTGGGGGCGCGGGCCGGACGGGCCGGGCGTGCCGGGCCGGGGGGT
The DNA here is from genome assembly GCF_044744885.1 of Streptomyces sp. NPDC087215. Taxonomy (NCBI): domain Bacteria; kingdom Bacillati; phylum Actinomycetota; class Actinomycetes; order Kitasatosporales; family Streptomycetaceae; genus Streptomyces; species Streptomyces sp. NPDC087215. The sequence goes on along the minus strand of NZ_JBIUZD010000007.1, from coordinate 156,441 downwards.
GTCGTCGGACCGGGGGGTGTCGAGCCGGGGGGTGTCGTCGGGTGGGGGCGCCGGGTGGGCCGCGCCCGTCCCTCCCTCGGCCGCATCGCGTGTGGTCGCCCCGCCCTCGGCACGGTGGTCCCCGGTGTGGTGGCCCCCGGCACGGTGGTCCCCGGCCTCGTCGGGGACGGTCTCGGCGGGGGGCACACGTCCTCCAGGGGGCGCACGGAACGGGAACGCCCGGGGCGGAACGATCACGGGCCGACCGCCATTACCGCCGAACCGGGCGACCCCTGACCGATCTCCGGACGGTCTTCCGGTACACCCCGGGTGAACTCCCGGAGTCAGTCGGCCCGCGCCGGGGCCACCAGCTCGTCGACGGTGCGGGCCACCGTGCCGAAGAGGTCGGTGACCGTCGTCAGGGCCGTGGCCTGGAGCGTCCGCGCGGGGACGACCGTGCCGTCGGGGTCCGCCAGGGCGCGGGTCGCGGTGGCCTCGGCGACGACGGTGGGGCGGTAGCCCCGGTGGAAGGCTCCCTGCGCGGTGAAGAGGACGCACATGTGCGTCATGAATCCCGCGATGACGAGGTCGGTCCGGCCGAGGCCCCTGAGCACCTCCTCAAGCCCGGTCCCGTGGAAGGCGTCGGGGAACTGCTTGACGACGACCCGCTCGCCCTCGACCGGGGCGACCTCGTCGCTGATGGCGCCCGTCTCGGCCCGGAGGTCGTACGGGGTTCCCTCGCCGCCGTCGTTGACGACATGGACGACGGGGACGCCCGCGGCGCGGGCGGCGGCGAGCAGCCGGGCACCGGCGGCGAGGGCAGGCTCCGCCCCGTCGAGCCGCATGACACCGGAGCGGTAGGTGTTCTGGAAGTCGACCATGACCAGGGCGGACGCGGCCAGGCCGGGCAGTTCCCGGGGAAGGCCGATGACCTCGCGGAGGGTGGTGGAGGCGGTCACGGGGTTCCTTTCGATGGGTGCGGGGTGGTTCCCGGCGCGTACGGGGTGGTTCTCGGGTGCGCAGGAGGCGGCGCGGGCTCCGATGTTTTCAACGCTAACACACCACGTAATCGTTGATTACATCGAAGATCGTCACTCTTTCCCCCAACCCTTTCGGGGGCATCCCCTCCCCCATGAATCGGCCCAGGTCCGGGCTGTTAGCGCTGTTATCGTGGAGGGCATGTCGACGGCACGAGAGCGCATCCTGGAAGCCACCGGGGAACTCCTCGCCACCAAGGACGCGCTGGCGATCTCGACCCGCGCGATCTGTGACCGGGCGAAGGTCGGAATGCCCGAGATCTACCGCCAGTTCGGCGACAAGCAGGGGCTGCTGACCGCCGTCGCCGACATCGGCTTCGCGCGTTTCCTCGCCGAGAAGCGGCGGAACCCGCTCACCGACGACCCGGTGGCGGACCTGCGGACGGCCTGGGACAGCCACGTCGCCTTCGCGCTCCGCAACCCGTACCTCTACCGCCTGATGTTCACCCCGACCGGCGACGCGAGACCGGCCGCCATCGCGGAGGCGCAGGCCATCCTCCTGACGGCGGTGGAACGCTGCAGGGACGCCGGACGGCTCAGGACGGCACCGGAACTCGCCGGTCGGGCGATCCTCTCCGCCAACGTGGGCGTGTGCATGATGGCGCTCTCGTTCCCCGACCGGTTCGGCGGCGCCGACGTCTCACCTGCCGTACGGGACGCGGTGATCGGCCGGGTCACCGGCGACGAACCGGAGGACACCCGGATCGGCACCGCGACCGCCCTGGCCCGCGCCCTGCTCGACACCCTCACCGGTGCGGAGCCCCCGGGCACCGCGGACCTCGACCGGCCGTCCCGCCCACCGCACCCGGAGAACGGGTCCTGACGACCGGCCGACAGGACCGGACCCCGACGGGCCCGGTCGGCCAGGGCGGGTTTCGAAAGTGGCGCCGTCCGCCCGCCAGGCAGACGGGACATCGAAACACGGGCTAGACGGGCAGGACGTCCGGGGACAGGACTCCGGCGCGGGCCGAGGCGGCCGTCATCCGGCGCTGGTGGTGACGGCGGCAGAGGACCTCGTAACCGATCTCCTCGGCCGGGCGGTTCACGTCCCCGACGACGACCTGCTCGCCCTCGACGACCATGACGTCGCCGACCGTGCGCGCGTTGTGCGTGGCGCGGGCGCCGCACCAGCACAGGGCCTCGACCTGGAGCTGCTCGATGCGGTCCGCCAGCTCGATCAGGCGCTGGGAGCCGGGGAAGAGCTTCGTACGGAAGTCCGTGGTGATGCCGAAGGCGAAGACGTCCATGTCGAGGTCGTCGACGATGCGGGCGAGCTGGTCGATCTGCTCGGGCGCGAGGAACTGGGCCTCGTCGACGATGACGTAGTCCGCCCGGCCGCCCTTCGAGAGCTGCGCGACCAGGTACGCGTACAGGTCCATGTCCTCGCCGGCCTCGACCGCCTCCGTCACCAGCCCGAGGCGTGAGGACAACTTGCCCTCGCCCGCCCGGTCGTCACGCGTGAAGATCACGCCCTGGAGGCCCCGGGCCGAGCGGTTGTGCCCGATCTGGAGAGCGAGGGTGCTCTTCCCGCAGTCCATGGTTCCGGAGAAGAACACCAGCTCGGGCATGACGGGTCGGGGACCTTTCAGGTCGTGGGGGGAAGTCGGTCTTGGGGAGGCGGCGGGGGCGGAAGGGGTCCCGGAAGGGTCAGGTGCGCACTTCGAGCAGCGGGACCAACTGCTCCGCCAGGGTCATGGAGCCGTGCATACCCGCCATCGCGGACTCGTTCGGCTCGTTGACGGACGCGGTGATCGCCACGTCGTCGTGGGCGGCGACGACCACGTCACCGATCCGGCCGTACACCCGCTCGTCGATCTCCGCGCCGAACCAGCCCAGGGCGATGGCCTCGTCGCGGCTCGCCACCCAGAACTGCTCGCCCACCACCTCGCGCCAGCAGGTGAGGACGTCCGTCTCGGCACCGGGAACCGCGTAGACGTGCCGGGCGCGCCCCTCGCCGCCGAGGAGGGCGACGCCCGCGCGCAGCTCCCAGTCCTCGTCGAAGTCGATGCGGTGCTGCTCGTCGAAGGGGACGTCCACCATGCCGTGGTCGGCCGTGACGTACAGCGCGGAGCGGGGCGGCAGCTGCTCCGCGAGCCGCCGCACCAGCCGGTCGACGCACATCAGCTGGCCGCGCCAGGCGTCGGAGTCGACGCCGAAGCGGTGCCCGGCGCCGTCGAGTTCGCTGTAGTAGGTGTAGACCAGCGAGCGGTCGCCCCCGGCGAGCTGCTCGGCGGCGAGGTCCATGCGCTCGTCGCCGGAGAGCCGCCCGTGAAACGTTCCGCCGCTCAGCGCGATCTGGGTCAGGGGCGTCTGGGCGAAGATCGGGGACGACACCTGCGCGGTGTGGATCCCCGCCTCGTGCGCCAGCTGGAAGACGGTCGGGTACGGCTGCCAGGCCTGCGGCGCGGTCCACGGCTTCCAGCGCAGCTGGTTCATCAGCTCGCCGGTCTCCGGGTTGCGCACGGTGTATCCGGGCAGCCCGTGGGTCCCGGGGTGGCGGCCGGTGCCGACGGAGGCCAGCGAGGTCGCGGTCGTCGCGGGGAAACCGGCGGTGACCGGCCGTCCCGTACCGCCCCGGGAGGAGCCGAGGAGCGAGGTCAGATAGGGGGCCTCGGCCGGATGGGCCTTGATCTGCTCCCAGCCGAGCCCGTCGATCAGGAAGACGCAGTTCCGGTCGGCCGGGGCGAGTTCGGCGATCCGCGCCTCGAAGCCGGGCACGCCCTGCCCGGCGACGAGCGTCGGCAGCAGGTCGCCGAGGGCCCCGGAGGAGTACTCGGGGACCGGCGCGGTCTCCGGCGCGAGCGGGACCGGATCGTCGGGCCAGCCGTGGGCCACGGTGCTCGGATGCGCCATCAGCGGGTGGGCGCGGCGGTGGCCGCGATGGCTTCGGAGAGGGCCTGGGCGAAGGTGAGGGTCTGCCGGACGGTGTCCGGGCCGTCCCCGGCGTCGCTCACCCGGAGGCTGAGGTCGTCGGCGGTGGAATTGCCGGTGTAGCCGTGGTCGGCGTCGCAGTCGGGGTCGCCGCAGGCGGCGGGCTCCAGGTCGATCCGGGAGACGGCGCCCCAGCCGATGGTGAGCACGACCTCGCGGGGCAGGGTGCCCGGCGTGTACGACTCGGGGTTGGCTACCACCCGGCTGACGACGACCGACGAGATCCGGTCGAGCTTCACGGACTCGGTGGACGTCGTGGCGTACGGCGTCGGGGAGCTGCTGTCGGCGGTCTGCTCGTCGGTGTGGCTGACGATGAAGCGGTGCGGCGTCAGGACGAGGACGGTGACGTGGCGACGGACCTCGTTCGCGTCGAAGGTGGTCTCCTGGTGCACCACGTACGACGCGACGGCCTCGCCGCCGACGGCGGACTCCACCGCCTCGGCCACGAGGGCCGGGTAGTAGCCGCTGCGCTCGATCGCCGCGCGCAGCCCCTGGGTCGTCGTACCGCTCTTTGCCATGGACTCCATTCTACGGGGCGGTGGGGGCCCCTCAGGTCCCTCAGTACCTCGGCAGGCTGCGGGGGCCGAGGTCGGTGCGGGGGGCCGGTGGGGCCAGCCGCACGGTGGCGCCGAGGACGGAGAGGCCGTGCGGTGCCACGACCACCGGCTCCAGGGAGACGGCGACCACCTCGGGGTGGGCGTCGACGAGCCGGGAGACCCTCAGCAGCACCTCTTCGAGGGCCGGGGTGTCGACGGGCGCGGCCCCGCGCCAGCCGAAGAGCAGGGGTGCGGTGCGCAGGGAACGGACCTGCTCGGCGACGTCCCGGTCGGTGGCCGGGACCAGCCGGTGGGCGACGTCGCCCAGCAGTTCGGAGGCGGCGCCCGCCAGGCCGAAGGAGAGGACGGCGCCGACCGCCGGGTCGATGGCGGCGCGGACCACGGTGTCCACGCCCCGGGGTGCCATGGCCTGGACGACCGGCTGGAGCTCGGCCGCCCGGCCGAGGACCTCGGTCAGCTCGGCGTACGCGGTCCTGAGCTGTCCCTCGGTCGCCAGGTCCAGCCGGACTCCGCCCAGGTCGGGGCGGTGGCGCAGATGCGGAGCGGTCGTCTTGAGGGCCACCGGGTAGCCGAGGCGGGCGGCGGCCGCGGCGGCGGCGTCGGGGGTGGGCGCGGGCAGGGCCGGGCGGACGGCAATGCCGTACCGGGCGAGGAGTTCACCGGCCTGCCGGGTGTCGAGGGTCACACCCCGGGCGTCGGCCTCGGCGCCGCCGAGCAGCCGCTCGACGAGGGCGGCGGCCCCCGCCTCGTCGATGTCGTCGTACTCGGGCACCCGTCCGGGCTCGGCGGCCTGCCGCCGCCACTGCCCGTACCGCACGGCCTCGGCCAGGGCCCGTACGGCCCGCTCGGCGGCCGGGTACGCGGGGATGGCCGGAACGGCGGCGGGACCGTCCGGCGCGGGGGCTTCCTGGAGGGTGCCGGTGGTGGTGGCGGGTGTGACGGTGGTGGGCGTGGTGGTGGGCGTGCCCGTGCCGCCTTGGTTCCGGTCACCGCCTTGGTTCCGGTCACCGCCCTGGTCCCGGTCCGGTGCGGCTGCCCGGCCGGGGGGCGTTCCGGCCGGGCGGGGGTCCGGCGCGGTCCCGGTGGGGCGGCCCGGAGCCGTCGGGCGGGTGCTGGTCGCGACCGCCAGGGCCTCCGCGAGACCGCCCATCTCGACGTGCACGACGACGACCGGCTTGGCGGGGAGGGGCGCGGAGGCGACGGCCTCGCGCAGGGCGGCGGCGAGGACCTCGCCGTCGCCGAACTCGGGGGCCCCGTCCTCCCCCACCCGGGGGATCGCGGTGACGACGACCGCGTCCGAGGCCTCGTCGGCGAGCGCCGCCGCGAGCGCGTCGCGGAAGTCGGCGGGCACCGCCCCCGTGGTCAGGTCGAGCGGCCGCAGGGGCCGCAGCCCCTCCGTGAGGCACGCGTCGTACGTGAGGAGGCCGAGCGACTCGGAGTTGCCGAGGATCGTGACCCGGGGCCCGGCGGGCAGCGGCTGGGCGGCGAGCAGCAGTCCGGCGTCCACCAGTTCGGTGACGGTGTCGACCCGGATGACACCCGCCTGGCGGAGCAGCGCGGAGACCGTGGCGTGGGGTATGCGGGTGACGGGGACCCGGTGGCCGGGCGGGGCGCTGCCGCTGTGCCGGGCGCCCTTGACGACGACGACCGGCTTGACGGCGGCGGTGCGGCGGGCGAGCCGGGTGAACTTCCGGGGGTTGCCGATGGACTCCAGATAGAGGAGGACGACATCGGTGCCGGGATCGTCGTACCCGTACTGGAGGAAGTCGTTGCCGGAGACGTCGGCGCGGTTGCCGGCCGAGATGAAGGAGGAGAGGCCCGCGCCGCGCCGGTGGAGCCCGGCGAGGAGCGCGATGCCGATGGCGCCGGACTGGGTGAAGAGCCCGATGCGTCCGGCGGCGGGCATCTGCGGGGCGAGGGAGGCGTCGAGGCGGACGTCGGCGGCGGTGTTGATGATCCCGAAGGCGTTGGGGCCGATGATCCGCATCCCGTACGAGCGGGCCTGCCGGACCAGGGCGCGCTGCCGCTCCCGTCCGTCCGGCCCGCTCTCGGCGTAACCGGCGGAGAGGACGACGAGACCGCGAACGCCGTGTTCGCCGCAGTCCGCGACGACCTCCGGCACCCGTTCGGCGGGCACGGCGACGATCGCGAGGTCGACGGGTTCGCCGATGGCGCCGACGGAGGGGTGGGCGGGGACGCCGTCGAGCGAGGCGGGCCCGTCGGCCGTCCCGGTGAGCGCGGCGTTGACCGCGTACACCCGTCCGGTGAATCCGGTGCCCAGGAGGTTGCGGAGCACCGTCCGGCCGACGCCGCCGGGTGCCCGGCCGGTGCCGACGACGGCGACGGAGCGGGGGGTGAGGAGGCGCTGTACGGAGCGGGCCTCGGCCCGCTGCTCGCGGGCGCGCTGGACGGCGAGGGAGCGGTCGGTCGGTTCGAGGTCGAGGTGGAGCCGTACGGAGCCGTCCTCGAAGCTGCGCTTCTGGGTGTAGCCCGCGTCCGTGAACACCTTGATCATCTTGGTGTTGGCGGGGAGCACCTCGGCGGCGAAGCGCCTGATGCCGCGTTCGCGGGCGACGGCCGCGATGTGTTCGAGCAGGGCGGAGGCGACCCCGCGTCCCTGGTGGGCGTCCTGGACGAGGAAGGCTACCTCCGCCTCGTCGGCGGAGCCTGAGGCGGGCAGTCCCCGGTCGTCGATGCGGTCGTAGCGCACGGTGGCGATGAACTCGCCGCCCACGGTCGCCGCGAGGCCCACCCGGTCCACGAAGTCGTGATGCGTGAAACGGTGGACGTCCTTGGCGGAGAGCCTCGGGTAGGGGGCGAAGAAGCGGTAGTACTTGGACTCGTCCGAGACCTGCTCGTAGAAGCTGACCAGCCGGTCGGCGTCCTCGGCGGTGATGGGCCGGATGCGCGCGGTGCCGCCGTCGCGGAGCACCACGTCCGCTTCCCAGTGGTCGGGGTAGCTGTGGTCCGGGGGCCCCGGACGCGCCGGTGGTGTCGGCTGGTCCGCCGCTTCCGACTGCTCCGACGCGCTGTGCATGAGGTCAGCCTACGGCCGCGACACGCCGGTGGCACCGGTCGCGCGGCGGGGGACGGCCGTGCAAGGTGGGGAACGTGCCGGGCACCCCGCGAAGGGCCGAAAGACCGGTCCGATCCGGGCCCAAGGTCGGTGCGCGCGCGGAACAACCCGTGAGAGACTGGTCTAGACAACCGCTTGAGACTTGAAGGGCAACACCATGGCTGAGCGCCGCGTCAACGTCGGCTGGGCCGAGGGCCTGCACGCCCGCCCCGCGTCCATCTTCGTCCGTGCCGCCACGGCTTCCGGCGTTCCGGTGACGATCGCCAAGTCCGACGGCAGCCCCGTGAACGCCGCCTCCATGCTCGCGGTGCTCGGTCTGGGCGCGCAGGGCGGCGAGGAGGTCGTCCTGGCGTCCGAGGCCGAGGGCGCCGAGGCCGCGCTCGAGCGCCTGGCGAAGCTGGTCGCCGAGGGTCTGGACGAGCTCCCCGAGACCGTCTGACCCGGGGCGGCACTCCGTACGACGAGAGGCCGTGCCCGCCGGAGATCCGGTGGGCACGGCCTCTCGCGTCGTCCCTGTCCCCCGTGTCGTCCCTGTCCCCCGTGTCGTCCCTGCGCCTCCCGCCCGGTCCGGCCTCTCGCACTGCCGGGCTCACATGCCGCCCGGCCCTCGTACTGTCCGGCTCTCACTGTCCGGCCCACGCTGTCCGACTCTCGCGTCGTACGCCTCCGGCTCCGGCTCCGTCCGGGATCTCGTCCCACGCTCCACGGGCGCCCGCCCGGCCCGCGGAGGCTCCGGGAGAGCGTCGGCCGTCCCCGGCGGACGGCGGACGGAAAAGACGGCGCCGGGCGCCACGAGATCCGGCGGGTCGAACAGTGCGGGCGAAACTCGAAACGCCGGACAGCGCACCCGGAACACGGCAGACCGAACGCTCCGGGCGAACCCGCCCGGCCAATCCCCGGCACGAAATTCCCCGGACGGAATTCCTCTCCCTTTTGTAGGGCGCCCGCGTTAATTCCGGGCACTCGCCGTGTTGACGGCATGTTGCGAAACCCTCACGCGCCCCCGGTCCGGCCGCTTGAGCCGGTGCAGCGGACGCGAGCGCTCCGCGTGCAGGGCCGTCAGCGTCCGCGCCCGCTCGGCGTCTCCGCGCGCCACCGCGTCCACGATCGCGCCGTACGCGTCCCAGGCCTCCACCGGCCGCTCCGGCCCGTCGACCAGGTACATCCAGGCGATCTTGTGCCGGAGCTGGGTCAGCAGCGTCGTCAGCGGCGGACTCCCGGAAGCCTGTGCGAGCGTCTCGTGGAACCAGCCCCCCAGCGCGCGCAGATCCTCGACCTGGCCGTGCGCGGCCCGCTCCCGCCCCAGCCTCACCAGCCCCCTGAGGACCTTGAGATGGGCCTCCGTGCGCCGCTGGGCGGCCCGTGCGGCCCCCAGCGGTTCGAGGAGCGCCCGCATGTCGAGCAGATCGGCGGCCTCCCGCTCGGTGGGCTCGGCGACCTGCGCGCCCGCGTGTCTGCGGGTGACGACGAAGCCCTCCGACTCCAGGGTGCGCAGGGCTTCGCGGACCGGGACGCGGGAGACCCCGTAACGGCGGGCGAGCTGGTCCTCGGTGAGCCGGCTCCCCCGCCCGAAGACCCCGGAAACGATGTCGTCCCGGATCGCCGTGCACACCGAGTGCGCGGGAATGCGCATGTCCGACCTCCGCCTTGGTCGCTTCGAGACAATTCGAGCGGCGCTTTTCTCGCGCACTCTCCGCGACTCTATTGCAGTACGCCGGAATTTCCGATGCCCCACCGGAACATGCCGACCGGAACGGCCATGGGAAAAGCCCCGGCTCTGTACGAGCCGGGGCTTTTGCGACGTGCGGTCCGCGCCGCGTCCTGGCGGTCGCGGCGCGGACGCCCGGGTCAGACCTGGACGCCTCGGGCGCGCAGATACGAGACCGGGCTGATGTCGGAGCCGTAGTCGGCGCTGGTGCGCGCCTCGAAGTGCAGGTGGGGGCCGGTCGAGTTGCCGGACGAGCCGGAGACGCCGATCCGCTGGCCCGGCTCGACGGTCTGGCCGATGTGGACGCCGATGGAGGACAGGTGGCCGTACTGGGTGTACGTGCCGTCGTGCATCCGGATGACGATGTTGTTGCCGTACGCGCCGCCCCAGCCCGCCTCGACGACGGTGCCGGAGCCGACGGAGACGACCGTGCTGCCGTAGGCGGCGTGGAAGTCGATGCCGGAGTGGCTGCCGGAGGACCACAGGGAGCCGCCGGTCTTGTAGCCGGTCGACACGTAGGTCCCGGCGACGGGGAGCTGGAAGGAGGCCAGACGGCGTCGCTCGGCGTCGCGGGCGGCGCGCTCCTCGGCCTCGCGGATCTCCTTGGCGCGGGCCTCGGCCTTGCGCTTCGCCTCGGCCTGCGCCTTCGCCTTGGCGACGGCTTCGAAGGCCTGCCGCTCCTGGGCGGCCGCCTGGGCGTTGAGGCGGTCCACGAGGGACTCCTCGGTGATCACCCGGGTGAGGCCGGTGTCCTCGGGGGAACGGGGCTCCGCGTCGGCGGCGAGCGCCGGGGAGGCGAGGGTTCCGATGACGCCGGTGGTGGCGAGCGTCGCCGCTCCGGCGAAGCCCGCGCCGCGGCGCGCCGTCCGGCTCGGAGCACGGTGCTTCCCGGTGGCACGGGTGAACGCCATGAAGTGGCTGGTCCTTTCCTTCCTTCTCGCCTACCGGGTTAGCTGACGGGTTCGGAGCAGGAAGGTCTCCTACGGGCCCCTCCGCACGGCGAAGGCGTCCGATTCACCCCAGGGACTACGTATGGGTCCCCGGCTCCCCAGGCTCGCGCCTGACGGGGACTCGGCGATGACTGTCCGATGCCGCGGGTGCGGCGGGTGCAACTGACGAACAGCCGCACCGACGCTATGCGGATCGCCTGTCGATCACCAACTGGACGCGATTTTTGTAAGACTTACCACAGGGCATACAGTCATTCTTTCCGTCAATACGGACAAAAAGAGAACCCCGACGGGCGGTGCCGTCGGGGTTCTCCCTGCCGGATCGGGGGTGGAGCGGGCCTGAATCAGCCCGTCACGACCGTCACTTCACCGATGCCGAGCGCCCGTACGGGCTCCGCGATCACCGCCGCGTCACCCACCAGCACGGTGACGAGCCGGTCCACCGGGAAGGCGCTGACCACGGCGGCCGTCGCCTCGACGGTGCCGGTCTCGGCGAGCCGCGCGTACAACTGGGCCTGGTAGTCGTCCGGGAGGTGCTGCTCGACCTGGTCGGCGAGCGTCCCGGCGACCGAGGCGGCCGTCTCGTACCGGAGCGGCGCCACCCCCACCAGGTTCTGCACGGCCGTCTCGCGCTCCGCGTCGGTGAGCCCCTCGGCGGCCAGCGTCCGCAGCACCTTCCACAGGTCTTCGAGGGCCGGACCGGTGTTGGGGGTGTCCACGGAACCGCTGATGCCGAGCATCGAGGCGCCGTTGCCCCCCGCGTCGGAACGGAGCACCTGCCCGAAGGCCCGCACGCCGTACGTGTAGCCCTTCTCCTCGCGCAGGACCCGGTCGAGCCGCGAGGTGAGCGTGCCACCGAGGCAGTACGCGCCCAGGACCTGCGCGGGCCAGACACGCGCGTGCCGGTCGGGGCCGATCCGGCCGATCAGCAACTGGGTCTGGACGGCGCCGGGACGGTCGACGACGACGACCCGTCCGGTGTCGTCGGCGGTGATCGGCGGCATCGGCAGCGGCTCCGCCCGCTCGCCGGTCCAGGCGCCCAGCGTCTCGGCGAGGACCTTGTCCAGGTCGATGCCCGTCAGGTCGCCGACGACCACGGCGGTGGCGGTGGCGGGCCGGACGTGCGCCTCGTAGAAGGCGCGGACCGCGGCGGCGTCGATCCCCTCGACGGTCTCCTCGGTGCCCTGGCGCGGCCGGGACAGCCGGGACTCGGCCGGGAACAGCTCCTTGGAGAGCTGCTTCGCGGCGCGGCGGCCCGGGTTGGCCGACTCGTGCGGGATCTCGTCCAGCCGGTTGCGCACCAGCCGCTCGACCTCGGTGTCCAGGAACGCCGGGGCGATCAGCGCCTCGGCGAGCAGCCCGAGCGCCTTGGACAGCCGGGAGACGGGAACCTCCAGGGAGACCCGTACGCCCGGGTGGTCCGCGTGCGCGTCGAGCGTGGCGCCGCAGCGCTCCAGCTCGGCCGCGAACTCCTCGGCGCCGTGCTGGTCCGTGCCCTCGGAGAGCGCGCGGGCCATGATGGTCGCGACGCCGTCGAGACCGGCCGGCTCGGCGTCCAGCGGGGCGGGCAGGAAGACCTCCACAGCCACCACCTGCTGGCCGGGACGGTGACTGGTGAGCAGCGTCAGACCGTTGTCCAGGGTGCTGCGGTCCGGGGCCGGGAAGGCCCAGGGCCGGGCCACGCCGGGGGCGGGCCGGGGGTGGAAGTCCATGCTCGTCAAAGACGCGGCAGCGTCGGTCACTGGTCCGCCCCCTCTTCCTCGTCGCTGTCGCTCTGTTCGGTCGCCAGGGGCTCGTAGACGAGCACCGCGCGGTTGTCGGGGCGCAGGGCGGCCGCGGCGGCGGCCCGGACCTCCTCGGCCGTGACGTCGAGGACGCGGTCCACCGCCGTCAGGGCGAGCTGCGGGTCGCCGAAGAGCACCGCGAAGCGGCACAGTTCGTCGGCACGGCCCGCGACGGTGCCGAGCCGGTCCAGCCACTCGCGCTCCAACTGGGCCTGGGCGCGCTCCATCTCCTCGGGCGTCGGACCCTCGGCGGCGAACCGGGCCAGCTCCTCGTCGACGGCCGCCTCGATCCGGGGGACCTCGACGCCCCCGGAGGTCTTGACGTCCAGCCAGCCGAGGGAGGGAGCACCGGCGAGCCGCAGCAGACCGAAGCCCGCGGCGACGGCCGTGCGGTCGCGGCGGACCAGCCGGTTGTGCAGCCGCGAGGACTCGCCGCCGCCGAGCACGGTCAGCGCCAGGTCGGCCGCGTCGCACGCGCGCGTGCCGTCGTGCGGCAGCCGGTAGGCGGCCATCAGCGCGCGCGCCGGGACCTCCTCCTCGACGACCTCGCGCAGCTGCCCGCCGATGACCTCGGGCAGCGAACCGTCGCGCGGCGGCCGCTTGCCGTCGTGGGACGGGATCGAGCCGAAGTACTTCTCGATCCAGGCGAGGGTCTGCTCCGGGTCGATGTCTCCGACCACGGACAGCACCGCGTTGTTCGGGGCGTAGTACGTGCGGAAGAAGTTCCGCGCGTCCTCCAGGGTGGCCGCGTCGAGGTCCTCCATGGAACCGATCGGCGTGTGGTGGTAGGGGTGGCCCTCCGGGTACGCGAGGGCGACCAGCTTCTCGAAGGCCGTGCCGTACGGCACGTTGTCGTAGCGCTGGCGGCGCTCGTTCTTGACGACGTCCCGCTGGTTCTCCATGGACTCGTCGTCCAGGGCGGCGAGCAGCGAGCCCATGCGGTCGGCCTCCAGCCAGAGCGCGAGCTCCAGCTGGTGGGTGGGCATGGTCTCGAAGTAGTTGGTGCGCTCGAAGCTCGTCGTGCCGTTGAGCGAACCGCCCGCGCCCTGCACCAGCTCGAAGTGCCCGTTGCCGTGGACCTGCTTCGAGCCCTGGAACATGAGGTGCTCGAAGAGGTGGGCGAGGCCCGTGCGGCCCTCGACCTCGTGGCGCGAGCCGACGTCGTACCAGAGGCAGACCGCGGCGACCGGGGTCAGGTGGTCCTCGGACAGCACCACGCGCAGACCGTTCGGCAGCCGGTGCTCGGTCGCCGTCAGCCCGCCGGAGCCGGCCTCGGCCGTGGCCGTGTGACCCATGGGCATGTACGTCCCTTCGATCGCGATGTGAAAAGGTCCTGCCACTGTATGCAAGCGCGCCGACACCTGGCGAAGTTCCCGCCCGTTCGAGATGTCCCTCGTCCGGGTCGCGGTCGGCGTTGTCGGTGGCACGGTCCACAATGGTCCGCGTCAGATCAACCTTGTTGGTGAAGGAGCCGCAGCCGCGATGGCCCGCCGCAGCACGAAGACACCGCCGCCGGACGACGCGTTCGAGGAGCGAATCCTCGACATCGACGTCGTCGACGAGATGCAGGGCTCCTTCCTCGAGTACGCGTACTCGGTGATCTACTCGCGCGCCCTGCCCGACGCCCGCGACGGCATGAAGCCCGTTCAGCGCCGCATCGTGTTCCAGATGAACGAGATGGGGCTCAGGCCCGAGCGCGGCTTCGTCAAGTGCGCCCGGGTCGTCGGCGAGGTGATGGGCAAGCTGCATCCGCACGGCGACGCCTCCATCTACGACGCCATGGTCCGCATGGCACAGCCGTTCTCCATGCGGCTGCCCCTCGTCGACGGCCACGGGAACTTCGGTTCCCTCGGCAACGACGACCCGCCGGCCGCCATGCGGTACACCGAGTCGCGGATGGCGCCCGCCGCACTCCTGATGACCGAGTCCATCGACGAGGACACGGTCGACTTCAGCCCGAACTACGACGGACAGGAGCGGGAGCCGGTCGCCCTGCCCGCCGCCTATCCGAACCTGCTGGTCAACGGCGCTTCGGGAATCGCGGTCGGCATGGCGACGAACATGCCCCCGCACAACCTCGGCGAGGTCGTCGCCGCCGCCCGCCACCTGATCCGCCACCCCGGTGCCGACCTGGAGACGCTGATGCGTTTCGTGCCCGGCCCCGACCTGCCGACCGGAGGCCGGATCGTCGGCCTGTCCGGCATCAAGGACGCGTACGAGACGGGCCGCGGGACCTTCAAGATCCGCGCCACGACCAGCGTGGAGACCGTCACGGCGCGCCGCAAGGGCATCGTCGTGACCGAGCTGCCCTTCACGGTCGGCCCCGAGAAGGTCATCTCCAAGATCAAGGACCTGGTCGGCTCCAAGAGGCTCCAGGGCATCGCGGACGTCAAGGACCTGACCGACCGCACCCACGGCCTGCGTCTCGTCATCGAGATCAAGAACGGCTTCGTGCCCGAGGCCGTCCTCGAACAGCTCTACAAGCTGACGCCGATGGAGGAGTCCTTCGGCATCAACAACGTGGCGCTGGTCGACGGACAGCCCCTCACCCTCGGCCTCAAGGAACTCCTGGAGGTCTATCTCGACCACCGCTTCGAGGTGGTCCGGCGGCGCTCCGAGTTCCGTCGCGGCAAGAAGCGCGACCGGCTCCACCTGGTGGAGGGCCTGCTCGTCGCGCTCCTCGACATCGACGAGGTCATCCGGCTGATCCGGGACAGCGAGAACTCGGCGCAGGCCAAGGAGCGCCTGATGGAGCGCTTCTCGCTGAGCGAGATCCAGACGCAGTACATCCTGGACACCCCGCTGCGCCGTCTCACCAAGTTCGACCGCGTCGAGCTGGAGTCCGAGCGCGACCGGCTCAACGGCGAGATCGACGAGCTGACCGGGATCCTGGACTCGGACGCGGAGCTGCGCAAGCTGGTCTCGGCGGAACTGGCCTCGGTCACCAAGAAGTTCGCCACGGACCGGCGCACGGTCCTGCTCGAATCGGCCGGCGCCCCGGTCACGGCGGTGTCCCTGGAGGTCGCGGACGACCCGTGCCGGGTGCTGCTGTCCTCCACCGGGCTCCTGGCGCGCACGGCGACGGCGGAGCTGCCTCCGGTGGACCCGGACGCGCCCCGCGCCAAGCACGACCTGATCCTGTCGTCGGTGGCCGCCACCCAGCGCGGCGACATCGGCGCGGTGACCTCGGCCGGACGGCTGCTGCGGCTCTCGGTGATCGATCTGCCGAGGCTGCCGGACACGGCGGCCACCCCGAACCTGGCGGGCGGCGCGCCGCTCTCCGAGTTCCTGTCCCTGGCGGCGGACGAGACCGTGGTCTGCCTCACCACGCTCGACGAGTCCTCGCAGGGCCTCGCCCTCGGCACGCTCCAGGGCGTGGTCAAGCGGGTGGTCCCGGACTATCCGGCCAACAAGGACGAGCTGGAGGTCATCACCCTCAAGGACGGTGACCGGATCGTCGGCGCGACCGAGCTGCGGACCGGCGAGGAGGACCTGGTGTTCATCACCTCCGACGCCCAGCTGCTGCGCTACCCGGCCGCGCAGGTACGGCCGCAGGGCCGCCCCGCCGGTGGCATGGCGGGCGTCAAGCTGACGGCGGGCGCGGACGTGATCGCGTTCTCCGCCGTCGATCCGGCGACGGAAGCCGTGGTCTTCACCGTCGCGGGCGCCACGGGGACCCTGGACTCCTCGGCGGGTACGTCGGCGAAGCTGACGCCCTTCGACCAGTACCCGCGCAAGGGCCGTGCGACCGGCGGCGTGCGTTGCCAGCGCTTCCTGAAGGGCGAGGACCTGCTGATCCTGGCCTGGGCGGGCGCCACCCCGGCCCGTGCCGCGCAGAAGAGTGGCGCCCCGGTGGCGCTGCCCGAGACGGACCCGCGCCGCGACGGTTCGGGCACGCCGCTCGCCCAGCCGGTGGACGTGGTGGCGGGCCCGGCGAGCTGACGGGAGCCGGAGTGCGGCCCCCGGACGGGGTGCCGCTCTCCGGCTCCACGGCCCCGCCACGGTGGCGGTGTCCGGCCCTGCCGGGGGTACGGATCCGCTGCCCGGCCTCGGGCGCGGTGTCCGGCCCCGCCACGGTGGCGGGCGTCCTGCTCCGCCTCGGTGGGGGACCTGCGGTCCCGCCTCAGTCGCGGGTCTCCGGTTCCTCCTCCGTCTGCGGCACGTACCGCAGGACGCCCCACATGCTGTGCTCGTCGGGGGCGTCCCCCGGCCCGTCGAGCTCGCAGGCCGCGAGTTCCTTGCGCAGGGCGGCCGCGTCGACGCCCGAGCCGATCAGGACGAGCTGGGTGAGCCGCTCCTCGCCCTCGGGCCACCGCTCCGGGTAGAAGCGCAGGAAGCGGCCGACCGCGTGCACGGTGTAGCGGTTGTCCGGGTCGGCGGTGCCGAAGTCGACGAAGCCCTTGATCCGGTAGAGGCCCTCGGGCCGTCCGTCGAGGAAGGCCATCAGCCGACGCGGATGGAGCGGTCGCGCGGCGCTCAGCGAGACCGTCTCGTACGCGGTGTGCGGGTGGGCGTGCGGACCGTCGTCGCCGTCCGTGCCGTACAGGATGTCCTCGATGGACATCTGGCCCTCGATCTCCCCGTCCGGGACCACCCGGTCGAAGAGCAGCTCGGGGTCGATCCGCCCGTGCGTGGCCTCGACCACCACGGCCCTGCCCGCCAGTTCGCCGACCGTCCGGTGGACGGCCCGCAGCTCGGCCCCGGTGACCCGGTCGGCCTTGTTCACCACCACGAAGTCGGCGATCGGCAGGTGCCGGTCGGTCTCGGGGTGCCGCTGCCGCGTGGCGGAGAACTCGGCCGCGTCGACGACCTGGACGAGCCCGCCGTAGACGATCCGGGTGTTGTCGCTGGCCAGGACCATGCGGACCAGTTCCTGGGGTTCGGCGAGGCCGCTCGCCTCGATCACGATCACATCGAGCCGGGACTCGGGGCGGGTGAGCACCTCCAGGTACTCGTCGAGCTCGCTCGCGTCGACCGCGCAGCACAGACAGCCGTTGCCGAGGGAGACCGTGGAACCGACCTGCCCGGCGACGCTCATGGCGTCGATGCCGATGTCGCCGAAGTCGTTGACCATCACGCCGATACGGGTGCCCCGGGCGCTGCGCAGCAGATGGTTGAGGAGCGTGGTCTTCCCCGCGCCGAGGAACCCGGCCAGAACGACGACGGGGATCTGCTGCGTACTCAAGGGACGTGCCTCCGGTTTCCTGCGTGCGTGCCCCACGTCCGTGGGAAGGCTCCACCATAGGCACCGCCCGCCCACGGCTCCCGCGCCCCTGGTCCGGGCACGCCGGTCGGAGCCGGACTCCACCCGGTCCGACCGGAGGCCGCCACACCGCGCGGCCCCGGGCCGCGCATCGGACTTGTGGCGGTCCGGCGAGCGGGCCACGGCCGCCCCCGCCTCTCGGGCGTCCCGCCCAAAGAGAGGGCGGGACCACCCGAAGGAATTCAGCTGCCTCGGGCCGGTCCAGGCCAGTCCTCGCCGGTCCAGGCCGGTGTCCAAGCCGGTGTCCAAGCCGGTCCAGGCCGGTGTCCAAGCCGGTGTCCAAGCCGGTGTCCAAGCCGGTCCAGGCCGGTGTCCAAGCCGGTCCAGGCCGGTAGAACCAAGGCCTCCCTGGCCTGAAGGTCCGGCCCCCGCTTCCGGAGCCTCCTGCCCGCCCCCCGCCCTCTCGGCCCGCTTCCCGCCAGTAGGTACAAGGCCCGCACGTACTGACGGGCTGACGGGCCTGACAGGCCCCTCGCTCCCGGGGGCCTCCTCCGCCTTCCGGCCCGGCGTCCGGGCTGGCTTCCGAGGGACGTACGACTGCCTCGGGCTGGCTCCGAACCGGCCAGGGGCTCCGCTCCTCGCCCCAGAGACCCTGCTCACCGCCCAGGGGCCGTACTCCCGGCTCCCGGCTCCCGGCCGAACGCGGCACCCGCCCCGCTCCGCCCGGAACCGGCCCGGAACCCCGCTCTCGCCCCCGGGCCCACCTCCCGACAGGGCGGGTTTTGTGACCCGTATCTCCGCCCCGCGCCGCCGTTCCGCCTCGGACGCGTTTCCGGTCCCGGGGCGCGTCCGCTTACCGTTTCCGGCATGAGCCCCGCACAGACCACCCCTCCGCGCCCCCGGACGCGCCCACGGCGGTTCGGCTGGCCCCGGCGGGTGTTCTCGCAGGTCCTGCTGATGCAGTTGTTCATCGCCACCGGTGTGACCGTGCTCGCGACGGGACTCTTCCTGGCGCCGTTGAGCGCCCTGCTCGACGACCAGGCGATGCGAAGGGCCCTGGCCATCGCCGGGACCACCGCGTCTCCCCGGCTCGCCGCCGACCTGACCGGCACACCGGCGTCCGCGCTCGGCCCGGTGCAGAGGGAGGCCGAACGCATCCGGAACGCCACCGGAGCCGAGTACGTCGTGGTCATGGACACCCGGGGGGTGCGCTGGTCGCACACCGACCCCGGTGAGATCGGCCGGCTCGTCTCCACCGACCCGAGCGACGTCCTCGCCGGGCACGAGGTGATGGAGATCGACAGCGGCACCCTGGGCCGTTCCGCGCGCGGCAAGATGCCGCTGCGCGACGCGGACGGGCGGATCGTCGGGGCGGTCTCGGTCGGCATCGCGTACGAGAGCGTCCGCGACCGGGTCGTGGCCGCCGTTCCCGGGCTTCTGGCCTACGCGGGCGGGGCGCTCGCCGTCGGCGCCCTGGCCGCGTATCTGATCTCCCGGCGCCTCCAGCGGCAGACCCATGACCTGGCCTTCTCCGACATCTCCGCACTGCTCGCGGAGCGCGAGGCGATGCTGCACGGCATCCGCGAGGGGGTCGTCGCCCTGGACAAGCGCGGCTCGGTACGGCTCATGAACGACGAGGCCCAGCGACTGCTCGGGCTCGGCCCCGAGGCGGCGGGACGGCCACTCGACGAACTCCTCGGCGACGGCCGTACCGCCGATGTCCTCGCGGGCCGGGTGACGGGCGAGGACCTGCTCACGGTACGGGGGCAGCGGGTGCTGATCGCCAACCGGATGCCGACGGACGACGGCGGCGCGGTGGCGACCCTCCGCGACCGCACCGAACTGGAACGGCTCGGACGCGAGCTGGACTCCACCCGGGGCCTGATCGACGCCCTCCGCGCCCAGGATCATGAGCACGCCAACCGAATGCACACCCTTCTCGGCCTCCTCGAACTGGAGATGCACGAGGAGGCCGTCGAGTTCGTCACCGAGGTGGTCGGGGTGCACCGGGCCACCGCCGAGCAGGTCACGGAGAAGGTCCACGATCCGCTGCTCGCGGCGCTCCTGGTCGGCAAGGGCACCGTCGCCGCCGAGCGGGGCGTCTCCCTGCGCCTCACCCCCGACGCGCTGCTGCCCGACCGGCTCGTCGAGCCCCGCGAGCTGGTCACCGTCGTCGGCAATCTGGTCGACAACGCCCTGGACGCCGTCGCGGGCACCCATGACGCCCGGATCGACATCGCCTTCCGCGCCGAGGGCCGTACGGTCGTGCTGCGGGTCACGGACAGTGGTCCGGGCGTCCCGGCGGAGCACCGGGAGCTGATCTTCACCGAGGGCTGGACGACGAAGGCCCTCCCGTCCCACGGCAAGCGGGGCATCGGGCTGCCCCTGGTCCGTCGGCTGGCGGAGCGGCGGGGCGGCTCCGCCGGGGTGACCGACGGGCCCGACGGCGGAGCCGCGTTCACCGTCGTCCTCCCGGACGTCCTGACCGAACCCGACTCCCGGACCGGGCGTCACTCTCCGACCGCGCACGACCCTCTGACCGGATATCGCTCCCTGGCCGGGCGGTACTCCCCGACCGACCGGGTCGACCCGGCCGACCCGAACCGGCCGCACGGTCTGCCCCGGCCCGGCACCCTGATCGATCCGAACGCCCCGGACGCCCCGACCGGACAGGCCACCTGGCCCGACGGCGCGGCGACGGGGCCCGTGGAGGAGACACGATGATCGACGTGCTCGTGGTGGACGACGACGTACTGGTCGCCCGGATCAACGCCGCCTATGTCACCAAGACGCCCGGCTTCCGGGTCGCCGCCACCGCCCACTCCACCGCAGAGGCGCTCGCCGCCCTCGACGGTCAGCCGGTGGACCTGATCCTCCTCGACCACTACCTGCCGGACGAGAACGGACTCGCCGCCGTACGGGAGCTCCGCGCGCGCGGACACCAGTGCGACGTGATCATGGTGACGGCGGCCCGTGACGTCGCCACCGTGCAGGCGGCGATGCGGCACGGCGCCCTGCAGTACCTGGTGAAACCCTTCAACTTCGCCGGGCTGCGCGCCAAACTGGAGGCGTACGCGACGCTCCGCCGGACCCTGGAGAGCGGCGGCGAGGCGGAGCAGGCCGAGGTGGACCGGATCTTCGGTGTCCTGTCGGCGGGCTCCGTCGCCCCCGACCTGCCCAAGGGGCACTCCCCCACCACGGCGGAACTGGTCCGGCAGGTCCTCCTCGCCGCCGAGGGCCCGCTCTCCGCGCAGGAGATAGCCGAACGCGCGGGCGTCAGCCGACAGACGGCCCAGCGCTATCTGAAGCTCCTCGAACGCACCGGCCGGGTGCGTCTCTCGCTCCGATACGGCGAGACGGGCCGCCCCGAACACCGGTACGCCTGGGCCGCCTCCCCACCCGCCACCGGCTGAAACGGGCCCACGCCTGACGGGAACGGGTATTCCACGGGCCGGAGGCGGCGGGCCCGACCGGGTGCCATGGGGCTGGCGCGCCTGCCCTGCCGGGTGGTCCACGGGTGGCGTGACCGGATGGCCGACGGCATGGCCGGGCCCGTCAGACGGCCCCCGCTCCGGTCAGCGACCTCACCTCGGTCTCGGCGTGCCGTGCCTCGTCGGGCGGCTCCGGCGACAGGACCGTCCCGATCCAGCCCGCGAGGAATCCGAGCGGGATCGAGACCAGCCCGGGGTTCTGGAGCGGGAACAAGTGGAAGTCCGCACCGGGGAACAGCGATTCGGGGCTGCCGGAGACCACCGGCGAGAACAGCACGAGCAGTACGGCGGGAATCAGCCCGCCGTACACCGAGGAGACCGCGCCCCGGGTGGTGAACTTCCGCCAGAACAGCGAGTAGAGCAGCACCGGCAGATTGGCGGAGGCGGCCACCGCGAAGGCCAGGCCGACGAGGAAGGCCACGTTGAGGTCACGGGCGAGCAGTCCGAGACCGATGGCGGCGGCGCCGATGCCCGCCGCCGCGAACCGCGCCACGGTCACCTCGCGGTACGGCTTCCCGTGCCGCCGACGCAGCGAGGCGTAGAGGTCGTGGGCCACCGAGGCCGAGGAGGCGAGGGTGATCCCCGCGACGACCGCGAGGATGGTGGCGAACGCGACGGCGGCCACCACCGCGAAGAGCACGGCGCCACCGGTGGACCCCGCTCCCCCGCCGAGGTCGAGGGCGAGCAGGGGTACAGCCGTGTTGCCCGACGCGTTGGACGCGCGGACCTCGTCGGAGCCGATCAGGGCCGCCGCCCCGAAGCCGAGCACGATGGTCATCAGGTAGAAGCTCCCGATGAGCCCGATGGACCAGACGACCGACCGGCGGGCGGCCCGCGCGGTGGGCACGGTGTAGAAGCGGGACAGGATGTGCGGCAGCCCGGCCGTGCCGAGCACCAGGGCGAGCCCGAGGCTGATGAAGTCCAGCCGGGCCGTCCAGTCCCCGCCGTAGCGCAGTCCCGGTGCGAGGAAGTCGATTCCGTGGCCGCTGCGTTCGGCGGCGGTGGACAGCAGCTGGTTCACGTCGCCGTGGAAGCGGAGCAGGACGAGGACGGTGAGCGCGATCGTCCCCGCCATGAGCAGGACCGCCTTGACGATCTGGATCCAGGTGGTGGCCCGCATACCGCCGAGCGACACGTAGATCACCATCAGCGCGCCCACACCGACGACCGTCCAGGACCGGGCAGCCTCGCCGGTCCCGCCGAGGAGCAGCGCGACCAGGCTTCCCGCGCCCACCATCTGGGCGACGAGATAGAGCACGGAGACGGCCACCGAGGACGTTCCTGCGGCGATCCGCACCGGCCGTTCGGCCATCCGCGCGGCGACGACGTCGGCGAGCGTGAACCGTCCGCAGTTCCGCACGAGTTCAGCCACGAGCAGCAGCACGACCAGCCAGGCGACGAGGAACCCGACGGAGTAGAGCATCCCGTCGTAGCCGTAGAGCGCGATCAGCCCGGAGATCCCGAGGAACGAGGCGGCCGACATGTAGTCGCCCGCGATGGCGAACCCGTTCTCCAGAGGGGAGAACAGCCTGCCCCCCGCGTAGAACTCCTCCACCGAGCCGTGCCGGTGTCGGCTCACCCAGGTGGTGATGCCCAGCGTGACGGCGACGAAGACACTGAACAGCACGATCGCCAGGGTCTGGTGGTCACGGATCACGACCGCGTCGCTCCTCTCGTCATCTCCTGTGTGTCCCAGCGCAGTTGGAGCGCGGCCCAGTCCCTGCGGAGCCGTGCGTGCCGCGCGTAGGCCCAGGTCAGCAGGAAGGTGGTGAGGAACTGTCCGAGTCCGGCGGCCATCGCCACGTTCACCACTCCGACGAGCGGCCGGGCCATCAGCCCCGGCGCGACGGTCGCCGCCACCACATAGGCGAGGTACCAGAGGAGGAACGCGGCGGTCGCCGGAAAGACGAACCTTCGGTAGCGGCCCCGGACTTCCTGGAAGGCGGGGCTCCGCTGGACCTCCAGATAGATCTCCGCCGCACTGTGGACCCGCTGCCCCGGCACCGTGTCCGGTCGTCCCGGACCGACCGCGCCGGGCATCCCGGTGCCGTCTGACAACGCGCCCCGGCCGGGGGGCGCCGCCTCGTGCCAGGGGGTGTCCTCGACCCGTACCGCCGAAGCGTCGAGCCCCTCCTGTTCGTCCACCTGCTCCACCGACCAACTCTCCTTGTCAGCGAACCGTTTCGGCCGCGTGCCAAGGATGGACAGAGCGGGAACATCCCGGACTCTTCTCCCCTCCGTCTTCACCCCATCAGGTGACTCATCCCCCAGGGGGCCTGACCAGACCGTGCTGATATGCGTATCGCACCGCCTGCGCCCGGTCCCGCACTCCGGTCTTCGCGAAGAGATTGTTGATGTGGGTCTTCACGGTCGCCGTCGAGATCCGCAGTCTGCTCGCGATCTCCTGATTGGAAAGTCCGTCCGCGACCAGCGCGATCACCTCCGTCTCCCGTTCGGTGAGCCCTTCCGCCCGTGGAACGGACGGCCCCGCCGGGGCCTCCAGGAGCTGCTCGATCAGCCGCCGCTGCACGGTGGGCGAGAGCCCGGCCCGCCCGTCGGTCACGTCCCGCAGCGCCCGCAGAATCTCCTCTCCTCCCGCGTCCTTGGTGAGATAGCCCCGCGCACCGGCCCGCAGCGCGGGGAACAGCGAGTCGTCGTCGGCGTACGTGGTGAGCACGACGACCTCCGTCCCCGGGTGCCCCTCATGGATCCTGCGGGTGGCCTCGACCCCGTCGCACCGGGGCATCCGCAGGTCCATCAGGACCACGTCGGGCTTGACCTCGGCGGTGAGCGCGACGGCCTCCTCGCCGTCCCGTGCCGCCCCCACGACCTCCACCCCGGGGAGCAACCCCAGCAGCATCACGATCCCCTCCCGCACGACGGCCTGGTCGTCGGCGACAACCACCCGCAGTGCGGGGACGTCCGCGCCCTCCCGTCCGGGCGTCTCCGCCCGGCCACTGTCGGTCCGCTCCGTGGCGCTCATGCCGGTACCCGCAGCCGCACCGCGAACCCGGCTCCCTCGGGCCCCGCGTCCAGACTGCCTCCGAGCAGTTCGGCGCGCTCCCTCATACCGCGCAGCCCGTACCCGGAGCCGGAGGAACCGAGCCCGAGCCCGCCCCCGTCATCCCCGTCCCCGTCACGCCTGCCTCCGTCCTCGTCGGCCGTCACCGTAGGCGGCGGCCCTGAATCGCGTATCTCCAGGGAGATCCGGTCCGTCTCATAGGCGAGCAGGATCCTCGTACGGGCCCCGGGGGCGTGTTTGCGCACATTGGTGAGGGCTTCCTGGGCCACCCGCCGTACCGCCTGGGAGGCCTCGGCGGGCAGTTCCCGGTGCTCCCCCGTGACCTCGACCAGGGTCCGGCCCTCCCGCGCCAGGTCACGCAGGTAGTCCTCGACCGGCACCATGTCCCCGCGTAGCGCGGACAGGGCGTGACGGGTCTCCGCGAGGCCCTCCCTGGCCATGGCGCGCGCGGAGGTCACGAGCTTGAGTATCTCGGCCCGCTCCGCCCCCGACTCGATCTTGAGCCGGGCGACCTCCAGGTGCACCATCTGCGCGGAGAGGCTGTGGGCAAGCACGTCGTGTATCTCTCTGGCGATCCTGGCCCGCTCGGCGAGGGCCGCCGACGCGGCCTCGGCCTCCCGGGCGAGCCGTTCCTGGGCCAGCAGCTGGAACCCCGCACCTCTGGCCTGGGCGTCCAGCCGGAGCGAGTACCCCGCGAGGAGCACGGCCGCCGTGGTGACGCCCGCACCGAGCAGTCCGGTCTCGTCGGCCTCGACGAAGCCGGTGACGAGCACCGCCACGGCGGCCAGGCCCATCCGGAGCGGCAGCCGTTCCATCGCCATGACCGAGACGACTATCCACAACACGGTCGCCGACGTCGGCGCTCCGGCCGTATAGGCCCCCAGACCACAGAGGGCCATGACCGCGAGCAGACCCAGCGACGACGCCGCCCGGTGGTCAAGGGTCGTGTGGTGGTAGCCGAGCGCCGCCACCACGCAGAGCCCGAAGGCGATCGGAGGCACCAGCGCGTACCAGCCGTCGAACGCCCCCGAGGTGTAGCAGCCGGCCAGCACCCAGACGCTCAGGGCCGCGATCAGGAAGTGGTCGAGGACGATGCGCCCTCGGGGCACCCCGACCCGGGTGAGCGCCTCGCGCGACGGCCAGGCCCCCCAGAGAGCCCCTTTGACCAGCCCGTTCCCCGTCGATTCCCGGTCGAGCGTTTCCACCATGATCCGTCCCCCTCCGTCATCACCATGCTACGGAGGGTCGACTGCGGTGTGATCGGCCCGTGGGTGGAGCGTCCGGATCCACCCACGGGTGGAGGCCTCAGGCGTCGATGCGCGAGCGGTCGAGAGTGGCCGCCGAGCCGGTGATGAACTCCTTGCGGGGCGCCACGTCATTGCCCATCAGGAGGTCGAAGACCTGCTCCGCCGCGTCCAGATCGCCGATGTTGATCCGGCGCAGGGTGCGGTGGCGGGGGTCCATCGTGGTCTCCGCGAGCTGGTCGGCGTCCATCTCTCCGAGGCCCTTGTACCGCTGGATGGAGTCCTTGTAGCGGACCCCCTTGCGCTGGAACTCCAGCATGGTCTGCCGCAGCTCGTTGTCCGAGTACGTGTAGACGTACTTGTCCTGGCCCTTCTTGGGCTGGACGAGCTCGATGCGGTGCAGCGGGGGCACGGCGGCGAAGACGCGCCCGGCCTCGACCATGGGCCGCATGTACCGCTGGAAGAGCGTCAGCAACAGGCAGCGGATGTGCGCGCCGTCGACGTCGGCGTCGACCAGGAGGACGATCTTCCCGTAACGGGCCGCGTCGATGTCGAAGGTGCGGCCCGAGCCCGCTCCTATGACCTGGATGATCGCGCCGCACTCGGCGTTCTTGAGCATGTCCGAGACGGACGACTTCTGCACGTTGAGGATCTTGCCCCGGATCGGCAGGAGCGCCTGGAACTCGCTGTTGCGGGCAAGCTTGGCCGTACCGAGGGCGGAGTCGCCCTCGACGATGAAGAGCTCGCTGCGCTCCACGTCGTCGCTGCGACAGTCGGCCAGCTTCGCCGGGAGCGAGGAGGACTCCAGCGCGGTCTTCCGGCGCTGCGCGTCCTTGTGCTGGCGCGCCGCGATCCGGGTGCGGGCCGCCGCGACGGCCTTCTCCAGGACGGCGCGGGCCTGCGCCTTGGCGTCCCGCTTGGTCGAGGTGAGGAAGGCCTTCAGTTCCTTGGCGACCACGTTCGCCACGATCCGCCGGGCGGCGGACGTACCGAGGACCTCCTTGGTCTGGCCCTCGAACTGCGGCTCGGCGAGGCGGACCGTCACTACGGCCGTGAGCCCTTCGAGGGCGTCGTCCTTGACGATGTCGTCCTCGGCGACGCGCAGCATCTTGGCGGAGCGCAGCACCTCGTTCACGGTCTTGGTGACGGCCTGCTCGAAGCCCGAGACGTGGGTGCCGCCCTTGGGGGTGGCGATGATGTTGACGAAGGACTTGACCGCGGTGTCGTAGCCGGTGCCCCAGCGGAGGGCGATGTCGACGGCCAGCTCACGGGTGACCTCGGTCGGGGTCATGTGCCCGCGCTCGTCGAGGACGGGCACGGTCTCCTTGAACGTGCCCTGTCCGGTGAGGCGCTGGATGTCGCAGACGGCCTTGTCCTGCGCGAGGTACTCGCAGAACTCGCTGATGCCGCCGTCGAAGCGGAACGTCTCCTCGCTCTTGCCGATGCCCGCGAGGTCCCGCTCGTCGCGGACGACGATGGTGAGGCCGGGCACGAGGAAGGCCGTCTGCCGGGCGCGCTGGTACAGCGTCTCCAGGGACAGCTTGGCGTCCTTGAGGAAGATCTGCCGGTCGGCCCAGTAGCGCACGCGCGTGCCGGTGCGGTTCTTGGGTACGCGCTTGCTCTTGCGAAGGCCGTTGCCCGGGTCGAAGGGGCTGTCGGGGCCCTGCTCGGTGAAGACTCCGGGGACGCCGCGGCGGAAGCTGATGGTGTGGGTGGCGCTGTTCCGGTCGACCTCGACGTCGAGGCGCGCCGACAGGGCGTTGACCACGGAGGCGCCGACACCGTGCAGACCGCCGGAGGCCGCGTACGACCCGCCGCCGAACTTGCCGCCGGCGTGCAGTTTGGTCATGACGACCTCGACACCGGAGAGGCCGGTCTTCGGCTCGACGTCGACCGGGATGCCACGGCCGTTGTCCCGGACCTCGACGGAGCCGTCGTCGTGGAGGACGACGTCGATGTGGTCGCAGAAGCCTCCGAGGGCCTCGTCGACGGAGTTGTCGATGATCTCCCAGATGCAGTGCATCAGGCCGCGGCTGTCGGTCGACCCGATGTACATACCGGGGCGCTTGCGGACCGCTTCGAGCCCTTCGAGTACGAGCAGGTGCCGCGCGGTGTAGTTGGAAGCGTCACGGTCTGCGGTCAGCAGCGCACTGGACGGCACGGACGTTTCGGCGGTCACGCGGTTCGCTCCTCGCTGAATTTGAAATCGGGCCCCGTGGGGTAGGGCCCGGCGTCGCTCACGGGTCAGAGGGTACCGATGCCTGGTAGAGCCGTTGTCACGCCACCCACCCCGATTCCTCATGCTAGTCCAGAGTCGTATGAATGTTCGATCCCTCGAGGGGGTGACGCGAACATCACGTTCCCTTCCAGGCATGAACCATTTAGGCTCCGGGCACGTCCTCATGAACAACCGGCAACCGCGCCGGGAGGGCCGACCCACACAAGCAACGCGAAATCCGTAGAGCGAAGCAATACGGCTCATTCGCCGCCAACCGGCAGCAAACAGCCACCTAGGAAGAAGTTTCGAGGAAAAGCCGCGAGCGGGAACGTTTTCGGCCTGGTTGGATGTTGACCCTGGTACGACAGCTCGTCGAGCTAGAGAAGAGGCGACGTGACTACTGTTCTGACCCCCGCGAGCCCCCTGACGGCCGCTGACCGCTGCGACCGCTGCGGCGCCCAGGCATACCTGCGTGTCGTCCTGACCAGCGGAGGTGACTTGCTCTTCTGCGCCCACCACGGACGCAAGTTCGAGCCGGAACTCAAGAAGATCGCC
This sequence comes from Streptomyces sp. NPDC087215, assembly GCF_044744885.1. Classification (NCBI taxonomy): domain Bacteria; kingdom Bacillati; phylum Actinomycetota; class Actinomycetes; order Kitasatosporales; family Streptomycetaceae; genus Streptomyces; species Streptomyces sp. NPDC087215. The sequence goes on along the minus strand of NZ_JBIUZD010000007.1, from coordinate 128,686 downwards.
GTTGAGATACAGGATGAGACGGACCGGCTGACGGATGTGCCGGCCCGCACGGTGGGCGACGAGCACTGACGCTTCGCAACCACGACGAGCTCAGATCCGGCCAATGACCGGACGGTGGGCGGTCACCCCCGAAGTTCCAGGGGGGTGACCGCCCGCTCTCGTGTCCGCTCCTGGCGGCGCCCTTCAGAAATGCCCGGCCCGAGCGCTCAGAAGCGTGCCGGAAGCACCGCCGAGACCCGCGTGTACACCCCGGGGTTCTCCGCCTGCCCGCAGCCGTTCCCCCAGGACACCAGGCCGATGAGCACGCCCCGGGCCACCAGCGGCCCGCCGCTGTCGCCCTGGCAGGCGTCCTTGCCGCCCCCCGGATCACCCGCGCACAACATCGTCCGGCCCCGGTACCCGGCGCCGGAGCCGTCCGGGTACGCCCGTTCGCACGCTCTGTCCGGCAGCACCTGCACGCGCGCCGTCCGCAGGGTGGAGGAGTAGGCCCCGTCGCCGCTCACGTCCCCCCAGCCGTACACGTCGGCCTCGGTGCCCGGAGCCTCCGCCGCGTCCCCCGCACGGGCGACGCCGATCGCGTACGACTGCGGCAGCGGGCTCGCCAGCGTCAGCACTGCGAGATCGCCCGCGTTGGTCGTCGGGTCGTAGTCCGGGTTCACCCAGGTGTCCGAGATCCGGACCTCCTCGCCGCCCTGCCCGCGCAGCGCCGTACGGCCCGCGATGACGGCGAGGTCCCGCACCTCCCACGGTTCGCCGCCGAGCGCCTCACGGCCCACACAGTGGGCCGCCGTGAGCACCTTGGTCGGCGCGACGACCACGCCTCCGCAGAACTGCCCCGCGCGCGTACCTCCGAACCGGTCACGGCTGGAGAGCGCCACGACCCACGGCGCTTCCGTGATCTGGGCCTCACGGCCCCCCACCACGACGCTGTCGGCTGCGACGGGGGCGGCGGAGGCGAATTGCCCGGCCGCCACGGCGATCACGCCCAGGGCGCCCGTCACAGCTCGGGGGAGGGAACCGCGCATGGAGTCTCCTGACTCTCCGGTGATGTCGGTTCACCCAGCGTCCACCACGCGCCCGCGGCGTGCACCCGCGCGGACAGCCGGAGGGCCCGGCTCCCCTGGGGGAACCGGGCCCTTCCGCGTACCGCTCCGTGCCTCGCCCGACGGCGGGACGGATCAGTCGAGGTAGTCGCGCAGCACCTGCGAGCGCGACGGGTGGCGCAGCTTCGACATCGTCTTCGACTCGATCTGACGGATCCGCTCACGGGTCACGCCGTAGACCTTGCCGATCTCGTCCAGCGTCTTCGGCTGGCCGTCGGTGAGACCGAAGCGCATCGAGACGACGCCCGCCTCTCGCTCGGAGAGGGTGTCGAGCACGGAGTGCAGCTGCTCCTGGAGGAGCGTGAAGCTCACCGCGTCGGCCGGGACGACCGCCTCGGAGTCCTCGATCAGGTCGCCGAACTCGCTGTCGCCGTCCTCACCCAGCGGGGTGTGGAGGGAGATCGGCTCACGACCGTACTTCTGGACCTCGATGACCTTCTCGGGGGTCATGTCGAGTTCCTTGGCCAGCTCCTCCGGGGTGGGCTCGCGACCCAGGTCCTGGAGCATCTGGCGCTGCACACGGGCGAGCTTGTTGATGACCTCGACCATGTGCACCGGGATACGGATGGTGCGGGCCTGGTCGGCCATGGCGCGGGTGATGGCCTGACGGATCCACCAGGTGGCGTACGTGGAGAACTTGTAGCCCTTGGTGTAGTCGAACTTCTCGACCGCGCGGATCAGACCCAGGTTGCCCTCCTGGATCAGGTCCAGGAAGAGCATTCCGCGGCCGGTGTAACGCTTGGCCAGAGAGACCACCAGACGGAGGTTGGCCTCCAGGAGGTGGTTCTTGGCCCGGCGGCCGTCCTCGGCGATGATCTCCAGCTCGCGCTTGAGCTTGGGCGCGAGCTTGTCGGAGTTCGCGAGCTTGTCCTCGGCGAACAGCCCGGCCTCGATGCGCTTGGCGAGCTCGACCTCCTGCTCGGCGTTGAGCAGGGGGACCTTGCCGATCTGCTTCAGGTAGTCCTTGACCGGGTCGGCGGTGGCACCGGCGACGGCGACCTGCTGGGCCGGTGCGTCGTCCTCGTCCTCGTCGGACAGGACGAAGCCCTTGCTCTCGCCCTCGGTCTCCTCCTCCTCGCCCTTGCCGGGCGCGACGTCCTCGAGCTCCTCGCCCTCGGCCAGGTCGTCGGCGTCCTTCTTGGACGTGGCCTTCTTGGCCGTCGCCTTCTTGGCGACGGTCTTCTTGGCCACCGCCTTCTTGGCGACGGTCTTCTTCGCAGCCGCCTTCTTGGCGGACGAACCGGCCTCGTCAGGGTCGACGCCCTCGGCAGCACCGACGGTCGTGGCCGAGACGGTGGTCTTCGTCACGGTCGTCCTGGCGGTGACGGTCTTGGTGGCGGTGCGCTTGACCGGGCTCTTCGCTGCGACGCTCTTGCGGGCGCGCTTCGGCGACTCCGCTGCACTGACCATCAGCGTCACACCCTCTTCCTCGAGGATCTGATTGAGGCTGCGCAGAACATTCTTCCACTGGGTTGGCGGAATCTGGTCAGCCTCGAAGGCCCGACGCACGTCATCGCCGGCGATCTGCCCATCAGCCTTTCCCCGCTCGATGAGCGCCATCACAGACTCGGACTCGGCGATCTCCGGCGGGAGCATACGGGATGTGCTGGCCGACACGAACAACCTCTCGGAACGATGGAAACGGCTTCCGGCCCCACCCGGGATCGGGTTGGAGCCGACGACCGTCGACGGGGAATGTGTCGACGGCGCGGGTTGGACCGGGGAACTGCACAGCGCCTCCATCGGCTGCTGTATTCCTTCCTCGACCGTCACCTCTTAGGTCATCGCACGGCCCGGAGGAGTGTTACGCCCAATCTTCGTGGCCCGAGTCACACCTCATGTGGGGCATATGACGCAGAGGAGTAGATAAGCGTACATTCTCGCGAGTAGATTCCCGGCGCCACCCGGGGGAATCCCTCACGGGCTCCCCCCGGTGGCACGCGCGTCCGGCGGCGGGCGGTGCCCATGCCTCCGAGGCTCCCGGCCACGACCCGCCGGTCAGTGCTCGCGGGGAGCGGGAACGACGCGGTCCACCTCGGGGTGGACCAGGAGCAGCTGCCGCATGGCCGTCTCGGCGCCGAGCGCGTCCCCGGCGGCCAGGGCGTCCACGATCCGGGCGTGGTGGGAGAGGCCCGCCTCACTGGGGCGGTCGCAGCCCGTGACGGGGCCGCCGGACACCTGGAGCGCGGCAGCGACGATCCCGGAGAGGTGCTCCAGCATCCGGTTCCCGGCCAGCTGGATGAGGAGGGAGTGGAACTCCGCGTCGGCACGGGAGAAGGTGATGCCGTCCCCTTGGGCGAACGCGTGCCCCATGATCTCGACCATGTCGGCGAGCCGCTGCTGAACGTCCTCCCGGCCGTGCCCGGCGGCGAGGCGCGCGGCCAGGGGCTCGATCGTCCAACGGAGCTCGCTCAGCTCGCGGCGCTGGTCGTCGCGCTGCGGGCCGAAGGCACGCCACTCGATGATGTCCGGGTCGAGGAGGTTCCAGTCACTGACGGGCCGGACCCTGGTGCCGACGTTGGGGCGGGCACTGACGAGCCCCTTGGCCTCCAGGACGCGCAGCGACTCGCGCACTACGGTGCGCGAGACCTCGAACCGCTGACCGATCTCCTCGGGGACCAGCGGGCGGTCGGCCCCGAGGTCGCCGGAGACGATCATCTGGCCGAGCTGCTGGACGAGCTGCCCGTGCAGGCCGCGGCCCCGGCTGCCACTCCGGCGGCCGACCCGGCCCAGGTCGGTGTCCACCCCCTCCCAGGAGGGCGGGCCCACGCGGCCGGCGGCGGAAGCCTCCACGTAGGGGTAGCGGTCGAGCTCGCCCGGGGCTCCGATACCGGAGTCGACGGGGCGGGCGGCGGTCATCATGGTGTGCGCAAGGGTACTCACGCATCCTTTGTCGGCGTTGCTTCAGTGACCCTTGAGGTCTTTGGTGAAAAGCACACGAAAGGGTGATCGCCACCCCCTACACAATTGACGATTAGTCGGACATAAGTCGCATATTCCAGGGAAGTTGAAGCGAGAGTGGACTATTTCACTCCACATACGGTCACCAACGAGCCTTACGACGAAGGCCCGTGAACACATAGGCACAGAACAGCGCTGTCAGCGTGAGCGAGAGCGCCACTCCGGCGGGCTGCCCCAGCACGCGCAGCGCCCCCGCGAGCCAGCGCTCCGCACCCGGGGACCACTGCGGTCCGGCGAACTCGCGCAGCCGCGCGGGGAGTCCGGCGGCGGACCGGACCGTCGACCCCGTCAGCACCTTCTGCAGCAGCGGGACGAGGGCGACCGGCACCGCGAGCACGGCGGCCACCCCGGCCGCCGCCGCGCGGAACACCCCCGCCCCGAGCAATCCGGCCCAGGCGCATCCGACCAGCAGACCCAGCCAACTCGCTCCGAGAGCAGGCCAGTTCTTCGGTACGGGGATCAACTCGGCGCCGTGGACGAGCCTCAGGGCCTCCAGGTCCGCCACCACCACGAGCACTCCGATCAGCAGCGCGACGAGGGCCGAGACCGCGAGCTTCGCCAGCAGCAGGCCGGATCTGCGGGGCACGGCCCCCCGCCCCGTGGTCAGCGCGGGATGGCGGTACTCCTCGCCGAACGAGAAGGCGCCGAGCAGTCCCGCCCCGAGAGCGGCGGGCGGCAGCGGGGAGATGCCCGGCCAGCCGGTCAGGACGGCGGGCAGGGCGACCCGGCCACCTCGCCCGAGGAGCAGGGCCAGCGTCACGGAGACGAGCAGGACTCCGCCGACGACGAGTGGCGTGGAGGGCACTCCCAGGAGGCGGTGGAGCTCGTACCGGAGCGGACGGAGGGGTGAGCGGACGGGCCGTCGCGCGACGGACGCGCCTCGGGGAGCGCACCCGACCGAGACCCGCCGGGACGACGAACCCGTACCGGCGGACGGTGACCCCGCCCCGGGGGAAGCGGCGGAGGCGCGGTCCGGAGCGGGACCGGAGCCCGGCGCCTCGGGGGCTGTCGTCCCGGAAGTCCGCCGGAGGGGGCCGGCGTCCCCCGTCTCGGCGGTGAGCCGGTGGATCGGGACACCGTGGCGGAACGCGGTGTCGCCGACGGACGCGCAGTCGCTCCCGTACACGGAGAGCCGGTTGCCCTCCTCGGCGACGACCTCGACCGGACGCCGGGCCGCCCTGGCCTCCTGGGTGACCACGGCGGCCAGCCGGGCGGCCTGGGGGGTGCGGACGGCTACCCGGGGGCGCAGCCGGGTGCGGGCGAACTCGACGGCGTCCTGGTCGGCGACGAGCCTGCCCCGGTCGAGGGTGACGACGCGATGGGCGTTGCGGGCCGCGTCCTTGGGGTCGTCCGTCGTGTAAAGGACGGTTCCTCCGTCGGAGGCGTGGGAACGCAGCAGTTCGTGCAGCCACGCGCCCTCGGAGGTGGAGAGCCCTGCGCCCGGCTGGTCGAGCAGCAGGGTGTGGGGGGCGCCCAACAGGGCCGAGGCGATGCCGAGTCGGCGGTCGGCGCCGACCGGCAGCGTGCCGATCCTCCGGTGCTCCAGGCCGGTGAGGCCCACGGTCCGTGTCAGTTCGTCGGCCCGCGAGGCCGGGACCCCGGTGGCGGCGCAGAGCATCCGGAGCTGGCCTCGGAGCGTGCGGGACGGGTGTCCGGGGACGTCTCCGAGGAGGACGCCGACCTCGCTCTGCGGATGGGCGATCCGATGCAGCGGACGCCCTCGGAAGTAGGTGGTCCCACGGCCCGGCTCGAGTTCGAGCATGAGGCGGAGAGTGGTGGTCTTGCCGGAGCCCCGGGGGCCGAGGAGAGCCGTCACGGCGCCCGGCCGGGCCTCGAAGGTCAGATCGTCCACGGCGGCCGGGCGATCGCGGCGGGGAAGGCTGGTCAGTCCGATTGCCTGGAGCATCGCTTCTCTCGCGGTAGGTGACACCGCTCCGCGGCAGGGCGGCGCTACCGCAGCAAGATAACGCTACATTTCGGACTTTCAGCGCAGGATTGATGCCTTGGGGTGCCGGATGCGCCCGTCCGTCAGACCTCGGGCCGCAGCATCGGCGGGTTGAGGAGGGTGGCCCCACCTGCCCTGAAGAGCTGTGCGGGGCGCCCGCCCTGACGGGTCGTGGTACCTCCGGCCGGAACGAGAAAGCCGGGCGTGCCGGTCACCTTCCGGTGAAAGTTGCGGGGATCCAGGGACACCCCCCAGACGGCCTCGTAGACGCGCCGCAGCTCTCCGACAGTGAATTCCGGCGGGCAGAAGGCCGTGGCGAGCGAGGAGTACTCGATCTTGGAACGGGCGCGCTCCACACCGTCGGCGAGAATCCGGCCGTGGTCGAAGGCGAGCGCACCTGCGGCTCCGGCCCCTTCGGCTCCGGCGACTCCGACCGTGTCCGCGCCGCCGAGCAGTTCCTCGACGGGCGCCCAGCGGGCGCTGTCCGCGTCTCCGCCCGCCCTCGGTGCGGGAAGGTCGGGCGCGAGAGCCAGGTGGGCCACGCTCACCACCCGCATCCGCGGGTCCCGGTCGGGCGCCCCGTAGGTCGCGAGCTGCTCCAGGTGGGCGCCGTTGCTCGGAACCGGCGGCGGGGCGGCGGGGTCGTGGGCGCGGAGCCCGGTCTCCTCGACCAGTTCGCGGGCGGCGGCGGCCCCGAGGTCCTCCTCGGCCCGTACGAAGCCTCCGGGCAGTGCCCAGTGCCCCTCGTAGGGCTCCTCGCCCCGACGCACGACCAGGGTGCAGAGCGCGTGGTGCCGCACGGTGAGCACGACCAGATCGACGGTGACGGCGAAGGGCGGAAAAGCCGACGGGTCGTAGGGAGACATGCGCCGATCATAGTCGTCTTCCTGACGATAAACACGCCTGGTGGGGGCACCGGCGAGGACTTCCCCACCGTGTCCCGGGGCCTGCCTCGTGTCCGTTCCCGGCATTCCCTCACACCCCCAGCTGAAGGCCCTCGGCGGCCTCCTCGACCATTCCGAGGCCCAGTCGGCCCACGCGTACGGCGAAGGGTTCGCCCGCGACCACGAGCCCCGAGAAACGGATCGAGCCCCACGGGGCCGAGCGCATCGGATGCGTCGACACGGACCGGCCCGGGGCGTCGGGCCGGATTCCCGCGAGGGCCAGCAGGGCGTGCACCGCGCCTGCCGCCGCGACGGCCGCCGGACGGCAGGCCGCCGGGTGCGGTACCGGCCGGGTGCCCGCCGTGCGCTGCTCCCCCGCGTACATCTCGGGCAGTCGACGGTCGAACGTCTCCGCCGCGTCGAGCAGCCCGCGCAGCAGCGAGGCGGCTTCCTTCTCGTGTCCGGCGACGGCGAGCCCGGCGACGGCGACCGCCGTCTCGTGGACGCGCACCGCGCCCGCCCGGTGTCCGAAGGGGTTGTGGCCGGGCTCCTTGGTCCCCAGACCGCGCAGGCCCCAACCTGAGTCGAGGGCGGGGGTGCCGAGCAGTCGGGCCACCTGGCCGGTCCGGGTCTCGTCGAGAAGACCCGGCGCGTACCGGCCACCGCCGAGCAGTCCGGTGTCGAGCAGGTGCGCGGCCCAACCGCCCAGCTGGGTCCAGGTCCGGCCCTCGGGCGTGCGGGCCGCGGCGGGGCGCCCTCCGGCCGGGTCGTCGAGCCAGAACTCGTGCCGGAACCGCTCGCGCAGTCTGCCCGCCGTCTCCCGCAGCGCGTCTCCTCCCGGCCGGCCGCACGCGTCGAGCAGGTCCGCGCCGAGAAGGGCCGCGCGGTGCGCGTGGGCCTGGGTCTCGGCCCGCCAGGGGCCGCCGGGGCCCGGATCCGGCACCAGGCCGCTCCCGCCTGTCGCGCGGCGCAGCCAGCCGAGGCACCGCTCCGCCACCGGCAGCAGCTCCTCCAGGTCCGTGGCCGGGAGTCCCCACCGGCGGGCCTCGGCGAGCACTGCGGGGAAGGCGAGGGTGGACTCGATGCCCGTACAGCGGGGCGGCAGGTAGGGGCCCGCGTCCCTGAGGGGGCCCTGGACGCGTCCGGAGTCCGGCCCTTCGCCGGGGATCTGGGTGCGTCCGAGGGCGCGGAGGGTGGTGGCGGCGAGCCGGGTGCCCAGGGGGAGCGCCATGCGCGCGGCCCAGAGGGCCTCGGCGGTGACCGGTCCGCAGCGCCAGGGGACTCCGGCCGCGAGGTGGACGTCCGCCGGGTGGGCGGGGTCGCGCTGGAGCAGGGCCCGCAGATCTTCGACGGAGGTCCGCAGCAGCTCTCCGGGGCGCGGGTCGTCGCCCTCGGCGCGGGCCTCGGCGAGGAGGTGTCCGCCGGGTCGTCCGGCGCCCGCTCCCGGTGCTCCGCTGGACCGGCCGGACTCGTCGCGCAGTCGCAGCCGGACGGTGAACGCGGCTCCCGGGGCCAGTTCGGCCTCCCAGCGCAGGACTCCGGCCGCCGCCAGGGCGTCCATGGGCGGCGGGTCCGCCGTGACGGCGACCGACCGTCCGTCGGCTCCCGTCCAGCGCAGTCCGGTGCCGTGCACGGTCGCGGGGAGTTCGGGTCCCTGCTGTCCGGACGCCACCGCGCCCAGGTCCGCGAGATCCGTGCCCAGGGCGATTTCCACCGGGAGCCGGAGGGGGCGGAGGACGGCGCTGCGCAGGGTGATGCGCTCGGTCCCGTCGGCGCTCCGGGTGCGTTCGACGGTGATGCCGGGGTCGGGTCCGGGTGCTCCGGGGGCGCGCAGGACACCGGTGAAGACCGCGCGGTCCGCCGTCGCCATCCGGCCCTGGAGGGCGACGGGCTCGCGCCCCGCCACCCGGAGGACGCACCGCGAGAGGAGTCGTCTGCCCGCCGCGTACACGCCGTCGGGTCCTTCGCCGGTGAGCTGGCCGTGTTCGGGGCAGACGGCGAGGGCGGGCAGGGCGACGCAGAGGAGCGCGCCGTGCACCGAGGGGAGTTCCGTGGGACGGGCCGCCGTGTGCGGGGGCGCGGCGGCGCCACCCGGGGGGCGGCCCGGCGGGGGGCCGAGGGGGTGTCCGGTGGGGCGGCCGGGGGCCGGGGCGGGGCTGAGGGCCATGGCGGGTGCAGGGTGCTCTCTGTGCGGACCGGGCGGCCGGCGGGGCGTCGGCGGGCCCGTTGCGACGGCTCCGCCAGAGAGCTGAACGCGTCGGTGGGCGGCAGGGTCACGGTCGTCACCGTCCGCTCCTGCTGCCGCGCTGCCCGTCGGGCTTCGCGGTGCCGCTCCCGGGGCGGGTGGCGGCGGGGCCGCCGGGCCTGACCCCGGCGCCGGGGCGGCGCACTCCCCCGGTCCGTCGCCCCGGCTTGGCGAGGGTCTGGCGGGTGCCCCTGGGACGGGCCGTGTGCGCGGGGAAGCGGGTTCCCCTCACGGCGGACGGCTCGGGCTCCTGCACAGCGGACCGGGAGTCCCGTTCGGCCCGCAGGCAGGAGCGGAGCGACTCCGGATCGAGGCCCTCGTTGCACGCCTGGTGCAGCAGGCGTGCGAAGACGTACTCGGGGTCGGCGTCGAGAGCGAGGCCGAGAGCGACCCGGGCGGTCGGTTCGTCGCCGGTCGACCAGGCGGTCCAGGCGGCGAGCGTGAGAGGGGCGGCGGCGTGTTCCTGGTAGGGGGTGACACAGCGCCGGGCGAGCACGCGCCAGAGGCGCAGGGCCGCGGCCCCCTCCCAGCCCTCCATCCACTCGGCGGCGCGGTCCCGGGTGACGCGGTCCTGGAGGCCGAGGACGAGCGCGGCGGCCTCTTCGGCGTCGACGAGCGCCTCGTCGGCCGCGTCCCGCTCCGCCGTGCCGCCGCCGGGCCTGCCCGTGCCCGGCGGGGTCCCCGTACCCGGCAGGGCGGTCGGGCCCGCCGGAACCTTCGGGCCCCCCGCGCGCTTCGCCGCGCTCGCGCTCTCTTCGTCCTTCGGGCCGGCGAATCGGCGGAGGATCTCACGGGCGAGTGCCAGTGTCCGCTCGCGCACCTGTTCCCGTCCCCCGCCTCCGGTGTCGGTGAGGATCTTCGGGACGATCGAGGCGGCGGCCGTGTCGAGCGCCGCCCGCTGCCTTTCCTCACCGGGTTCCTCAGACGGCCTGAACCGGTTCTCCATGTCCCGGAGGGAGCCCCTCACCCGCACTCCGGCGTAGGTCGCGGCGGCGGCCATCACCGTCGTCCCGCTGAGCGCGAGCGGGGTGCCGTCGGGCGGACAGCAGCGGGCGTCCGGGCAGCAGTAGGAGAAGTACAGGCCGTCGGTGATGCAGAGGGCCTCGTAGACGGGGATGTCCAGGGCCCCACAGGCGGTGCGGAGCCGCTGGGCGAAGGGGCGGAGGCGCTCCATGACCCGGCGGCCCGTCTCGCCGGGCCCGGGGTCCTGGCAGAGGAAGACGACGATGCCGTCCGGCCGGGTGCCGCCGCTCCTGGCGTCCCCTTCGACGAGGCATTCGGCGAGGTGGTCGGCGGTCGACTCCCATTCGCCGGGCGAGCGGGGGATGCCGAGCCTGACCCGGCCGCCGAAGCGGCCTCGCTCGCCGTGGAGGGCGACCAGGACGACGGAGTCGGTGGGGTGGAAGCCCAGCACGAACGGCAGGGCGTCGGCCAGCTCGGCCGGGCCGCGCAGGGTGATCTGCTGGGTACGGGTGGGTCCGCTGGTTTCGTGATGATTCGCGTTCATGGTCAGGACCGTCTCGTGATCTCCCGAATTCCGAAACCCCTGTGGATAACTTCCGGGACGAGGCTTTCGCCGCCCGCAGGGTTGTCCACAGATCCGGTGCCTCGTTCGCGCGATGTCCGAGGCATCGGGTTGCATGGAGTCATGACCCACTCAGCTGCCCCGGAAGACCGCGCCGCCCTCAGAACCGCCGCCGACACCGTGCTCGCCCGTCTCGTCTCGGACCCGACGGGCCGCGCGAGACTGCGCGAGGACCAGTGGCGGGCCATCGAGGCCTTGGTCGCCGACCGGCGCCGGGCCCTGGTGGTGCAGCGGACGGGCTGGGGCAAGTCCGCGGTCTACTTCGTGGCGACCTCGCTGCTCCGTGAGCGCGGCAGCGGTCCGACCGTGATCGTCTCTCCCCTGCTCGCGCTGATGCGCAACCAGGTGGAGGCGGCGGCGCGGGCGGGCATCCGCGCCCGCACGATCAACTCCTCCAACACGGAGGAGTGGGACACCGTCCAGGAGGAGGTGACCGCGGGTGAGGTGGACGTTCTGCTCGTGAGTCCGGAGCGGCTCAACAATCCCGACTTCCGCGATCAGGTGCTGCCCCGGCTCGCGGCGGCCACGGGGCTGCTGGTGGTCGACGAGGCGCACTGCATCTCGGACTGGGGGCACGACTTCCGGCCTGACTACCGAAGGCTGCGCACGATGCTGGCCGATCTGCCCCCGGGCGTTCCGGTCCTCGCCACGACGGCGACGGCGAACGCCCGGGTGACGGCCGACGTGGCCGAGCAGCTCGGTACGGGCGTCGACACGGACGCCCTGGTCCTGCGGGGGCCGCTGGACCGGGAGAGCCTGAGCCTGGGCGTGGTGAGACTGCCGGACGCCGCCCACCGGCTGGCCTGGCTTGCGGACCACCTCGGTGAGCTGCCGGGCTCCGGGATCATCTACACGCTCACGGTCGCGGCGGCGGACGAGGTGACGGCCTATCTGCGTCAGTGCGGGCACATCGTGTCCACGTACACGGGCCGCACGGAGAACGCGGATCGGCAGCAGGCGGAGGAGGACCTGCAGGCGAACCGGGTGAAGGCGCTCGTGGCGACCTCGGCCCTCGGCATGGGCTTCGACAAGCCGGACCTCGGCTTCGTCGTCCACCTCGGGTCACCGTCCTCCCCGATCGCCTACTACCAGCAGGTCGGCCGTGCGGGGCGCGGGGTCGAGCACGCGGAGGTGCTCCTCCTGCCCGGACAGGAGGACGAGGCGATCTGGCGCTACTTCGCTTCGGTGGCCTTCCCTCCGGAGGAGCAGGTGCGGCGGACCGTCGACGTGCTCGCGCAGGCTGGTCGGCCGCTGTCGCTGCCCGCCCTGGAGCCGCTGGTGGAGCTGCGCAGGACACGTCTTGAGACGATGCTCAAGGTTCTGGACGTGGACGGTGCGGTACGCCGGGTGAAGGGCGGCTGGGAGAGCACCGGGCAGCCCTGGTCGTACGACACGGAGCGGTATGCCTGGGTGGCGCGGCAGCGGGCCGCCGAACAGCAGGCGATGCGCGACTACGCGGCGACGACGGGCTGCCGCATGGAGTTCCTGCGACGCCAGTTGGACGATGAGCAGGCCGCTCCGTGCGGTCGCTGCGACAACTGCGCGGGGAACCGTTTCGATCCGAAGGTGTCCGACGCGGCGCTCGACGCGGCGAAGGGGGAGCTTGGCCGTCCGGGCGTGGAGGTCGAGCCGCGGAAGATGTGGCCGACGGGGCTCGCCGCCGTGGGGGTCGACCTGAAGGGCCGCATCCCACCGGGCGAGCAGTCCTTCGGCGGACGGGCCCTGGGACGGCTCTCGGACATCGGCTGGGGCAACCGGCTGCGTCCGCTGCTCGCCGACGGGGCCGCCGACGGGCCGGTGCCGGACGATGTCGTGCAGGCGGTCGTGCATGTGCTCGCCGACTGGGCCAAGGGACCCGGCGGCTGGGCCTCCGGGGCGCCGGAGGCCCCGGCCAGACCCGCCGGAGTGGTCACGGTGGCCTCCCACCGCAGACCTCGGCTGGTGGGCTCGCTCGGACAGCGGATCGCCGAGATCGGCAGGATGCCCCTGCTCGGTTCGGTGGAGTACGTGCCGGAGGCGGAGGACCTCAGACTGTCCCGGACGAACAGCGCCCAGCGGGTGGTGGGGCTGCAGCGGACCCTGACGGTCTCCGCCGAGCTGGCCGGTCGACTGGCCGAGGTGGACGGGCCGGTCCTGCTGGTGGACGACCTGTCGGACAGTGGCTGGACCCTGGCGGTGTCGGCACGACTGCTGCGGCGAGCCGGAGCGGACGGGGTGTTTCCGTTGGTACTCGCCGTCCAGGGGTGAAACAGGAGGGGAAACGGGGAGTGAACAATGGGCAACTGGGCAGGGATATGAGAGGCATACCCCCGCATTCCTGTCAGCGACCTCAATTGCTCGTTGCCGCCCGCGCACGGGCCAGCAAGAATTGGGAAACCGCCCCGCACGGCCCTCAGCGGCCCTGAAGGACTGTGCCGTGGTGCGCCCTCACCCGACCTCGCCCGCCGTGCGGGCGCGTATCCGAAGGGAGGACCGTGACCCTCGGATTCGCTCCGCCCACAGCCACCTCGTTCAGATCTTCGTCCGAGTCCGCCAGCCGCCTCTCTCGGATACTCGAGCCCTCCGAGTGGAGCGCGGCGGGGATCCCCCTGCTGCGCAACCCGCGCGAGGTCGTCGGTGGCCTGCACTCACGTCACGAGCCGACGCCCTCCATGGCGGTCCTCGCGGTCCTCGACCACGAGGAACGGCTCGCCGCCAGCGCCTCGTTCGTCCGTCGCCCCGCCCCGGCGGACGGCTGGGAGTTCCGCAACGCACTGCTCGCGCATCTGCGCCGGGTCATCCCGCACGACCTCCGCAGACGCTCACCGGTCAGGACGGCGGTCCTGCTGTACTGCCGTGACGGTGACGAGCGGTGGACGGAGGAGGACGGCGCCTGGATGTGGGGGCTCAGGGACGCCTGCACGCTGCACGGGCTCCGCTGCGGTGCCTACATCACGCTGACCCGAGGGGGCTGGCAGGTGCTGGGCGAGGGCCGGGGCGGCCGACGTCCGAGTTCCGACTCGCCGCCCGTACCCCTCGGCGACGGACCCGCCGAGCTGGACCTGCACACACCGCGTACCGCGAGCGGTGCGAGCGAGCCGCTGCGCCGGGTCGCCGCACGCTGACGGCACGGAGGGCGGAACGACGTCCGCCTCCGCCGGACCTTGAAGGGTCCGGCGGAGAAGCGGTCGTTCAGACGCTCGCGCCCGCTCCGAGGAGCGAGGTGACGCGCTGGGGGTCGCCGCAGACGACGAGCAGCGCACCCGCGCGGGCCATCGCCGACGGCAGGGCCTGGGCGAGGGCGCCGTCCTCCCCGCCGTTGACGGCCACGATCACCACGGGACGGGACGTGGCCCGCTCCACGACGCCGACGTGCGCGAAGAAGACGTCGTCACCGGTGTCCTGCTGGGCCCAGTAGGCGGCTTCGCCGAAGGACAGCTCGTGGGTCGCCCACGGGTGGGGGTCGCCGGTGGTGATCACCAGGACCTCGCCGGGGGCCCGGCCGCTCTCCAGGAGCAGGTCCAGGGCCTCCTCTGCGGCGTCCAGGGCTCCGTCGACGGGGGCCGGGATCAGCTGGAGCTGCGGCTCGGACGAGTCGCCGGAACGATTTTCCGTGGTGCTCGCCGGGGCAGGCGCGGCACCGGGCTGGGGTCGCCGGGCAGGGGCCGCGGGCTTGGCCGGACCCGGCACGGGCTGTCCGGGACGCGGAGAGGCCGCGGAACGCGGGCCGGGTACGGGACGAGGGGTCTGCGCGGGGCGGCCGGTGGCCGCGGTCGCGCGGGGACCCTGGGCGCTCTCGTGAATCTGAGGCTCCTCGGGGATGAGCGGCATGGGTGGATGTCTATCAAACGCCGCTGCGCGAGGCATCGGCGGGTGGGCGCGCATGTGCGCCCCGGTCGCGTGACGGGCCCTTCGATCAGGGCCCCGCGACCGGAAGTTCAGAAGTCGAAGCCGAGTTGGCCCCCGCTCTCCAGCGCGGCCGCCTCGACGGAGAGGCGGACCTTCTTGAGGTGGCTCCACCTGGGCATGGCGTCCAGGTAGGACCAGGAGAGACGGTGCTGAGCGGTGGGCCCCAGTTCTTCGAGCGCGGCCTTGTGGACCGGCGAAGGGTAGCCCGCGTTGGCACCGAAGGCGTACGCCGCGTACTCCTCCGTACCGGCTCCGAGCTCCGCCATGACCGTGTCCCTGCGGACCTTGGCGATGACGGAGGCGGCGGCCACGGCGATGCAGGACTGGTCGCCCTTGATCACCGTACGGACCTTCCACGGGCCGCCGAGGTAGTCGTGCTTGCCGTCGAGGATGACCGCGTCCGGCCGTACGGGGAGGCCTTCGAGAGCCCGTACGGCGGCGAGCCGCAGGGCGGCGGTCATACCGAGTTGGTCGATCTCCTGAGGAGAGGCGTCGCCCAGCGCGTACGCGGTGACCCACCGTTCCAGCTCCGCGGCGAGGGCGGTACGTCGCCTGGGGGTGATCAGCTTGGAGTCGGTGAGGCCCTCGGGCGGGCGGCGCAGACCGGTGACGGCCGCGCAGACGGTGACGGGACCGGCCCACGCCCCGCGCCCGACCTCGTCGACTCCGGCGACGATCCTGGCGCCGGTGGTCGCTCGGAGCGATCGCTCGACAGTGTGGGTGGGGGGTTC
Source organism: Streptomyces sp. NPDC087215 (assembly GCF_044744885.1). Lineage (NCBI taxonomy): Bacteria > Bacillati > Actinomycetota > Actinomycetes > Kitasatosporales > Streptomycetaceae > Streptomyces > Streptomyces sp. NPDC087215. The sequence continues at coordinate 113,344 of NZ_JBIUZD010000007.1, read as the reverse complement.
ATACGGCATGGCGCCTGCCAGGTTACGCCGCGCGGCACCGGGTGCGATACCCGGTTTCCCTCCGGCCGCCCCGGGTGCGACCCCGACAGGGTCCGACGCGGCCTCGGAACGCCATCGCCCGGCCGAAGAAATCGACCGGGCCGACGCCCGGATGTTCACTTTCGCATATAAATGATCGAAAGCCTCCATGACCGCCGAGGCGGGAGGGGAATCGATTCCGGAACCACCCCTCAAGGCCTATGCCCATCTCAACTACCAGTCACTCTCGGCACATCGACACCTCGTGCAAGACGGATCAGCGGAATCCACCCCCCTCCACCATCAGGACAGGAGTCGGTCGATCCTCTCGACTTCGCATCAGTGAATGCCAGGCTTCACCTCAGCGCGGGACGCCCGGGACCCATTCCGGCAGTTCCTCGGTCTGGCGCAGCCAGTCCGCCGGAGGGGCACCGGACGTGGCGGAGGCCACCACGCCTCCGGCGATGGCGCAGGTCGTGTCGACGTCACCGCCGACCTGCGCGGTGGTCCAGAACATGTCCTCGAAGTCACCGAGCCGCCGGGCCGCCGACCAGAGCGCGAAGGGAACCGTGTCGTGCGCGCTGGTCCGGCGGCCGCTGCCGAGAACGGCCGCGACGGTGCTCGCGTCGCCGTAGTCGAGCATGTCGCGGGCCCTGCGCAGCCCGGCGCCCACCGCGCTGCGCGGCACCAGGGCGATGACCCCGTCGAGCAGCGCCTCGGGCGTGGGAGGTCCGGCGGGGGCCGCCGCCAGGGCCGCCGCGGCAGCCACGGCCATGGCGCCGACGACGGCCTCGCGGTGCTGATGGGTCGTGTACGCGGAGATCTCGGCCTGATGCGTCGCCTGCTCGGGGTCGTCCGCGTACCAGGCCCCGAGCGGCGCGATCCGCATGGCGGCGCCGTTGCCCCAGGACCCCTGGCCCTGGAAGAGGGCGGCGGCCAGCTCCCGCCAGTCGCCGCCCTCCCGGACGAGCCGGAGCATCCGGTTGACCGCCGGGCCGTAGCCCCGGTCGAAGTCGTGGTGGTGGGCGAAGGAGAGGGCCAGGGCGTCCTGGTCGATCCGGTGGTGGCCGACGAGGACGGCGAGGACGGAGCACGCCATCTCGGTGTCGTCGGTCCACCGCCAGGGGCCTTCGGGCAGCTCGCGCCGCTTCAGCAGGGGGTAGTGGGCGGGAACGAAGAACTGGGAGCCCAGGGCGTCTCCCACGGACAGCCCGCGCAGGCTGGCCAGGGCGCGGTCGAAGCGCCGGTCGAATGCGGAGTCAGCGGTCATCGGTCGGCCACTCTAATTCGTCCCAGTGGATCCGGCACCACCTGGCGCCCAGGTGGTGCCGCCTGGCCCGTTCGATCACAGTGGCCGTGACGCCTGCGGCCACCGCGACCGGCGCAAGCCTCTGATCGGCCCGCGCGTGCCCTGCCTCCTGGAATCAGGCCGCCACCCGACCCCCAGCTCCTCATGATCAGCGCCAGCATCCGTGACCGGGAAAGGAACAACGCGCTTCCCACCACAGCACGACACCCCGGAACCCGTGAGCACACTCCGAGCGACCGGCCCCGTCCACTCCGAAGCCCCACGCACCCACGCACCCACGCACCCACGCACCCACGCACCTACGCACCTACGCACCTACGCACCTACGAGATGAACACCCACGTCAGCGCCTCGTCCCTCGCCGGAGCCCTCGGAAGGAACTCCTCTGTCAGTGCCGGGTGACATGCTCCGCCACCATGGACGAGCAGCAGTTCTGGGAACTCATCGAGGTGGCCCGCGGCCGGGTGGCCGATCCGTACGACAGTGAAGCCGTCGCCCGCGAGGCGACCTCGCTGCTGGCCGACCGGCCGGTCGAGGAGATCGTCGCCGCCGAGCAGGTGTTGTGGGATCTGATGGCCGAGTCCTACACCGGCCCCCTGTGGGCCGCCGCCCACACCGCCAACGGCGGGTGTTCCGACGACGGCTTCGACTACTTCCGCGGCTGGCTGATCGCTCAGGGCCGCGAAGTCTTCGAACGCTCGGTCGCCGATCCGGACACGCTCGCGGAACTGCCCGTCGTTCACGCTTCCGCGACCGAGGGCCTCGACCTGGAGTGCGAGGACATGCTGGGCATCGCCTGGAACGCGCACGTCACAGCGACCGGCGAGCAGCTTCCCGCAGGGCCGTCCGCCGTCCGTTACCCCCGGCTGGACCCCACCTGGGCTTTCGACTTCGACGACTCCGGCGAGATCGCTCGCCGCCTGCCCCGCCTGGCCGCTCTCCACCTGTAGGAGCGGCGGCTCTCGGCACGAGGTGCCTATCCGGTGGGGCCGTACGGTTCCGGGGTCCGCCAGCGCTCGAACGGCCGGTCAAGGCGGTACCTTCCGTCCTCGTCGAGCAGAAGGACCCGGGTCTCGGCGTTGCCGGGGTTCGACAGGGACTCGAAGTCCGCGACCGTCCAGTGGAACCAGCGCATACAGAACAGGCGCATGGTCAGTCCATGGGTGACTATGAGGACGTTGGGCGGATGGTCGGGCGCCTCGAAGCTGCGGTAGAGACTTTCCAGGAAGGCCCCCACCCGATCGTAGACGTCCGCACCCGACTCGCCCTGGGCGAAGCGGTAGAAGAAGTGCCCGTAGGCGTCCCGGTATGCCTTCTGGAGGCGTACGTCCTCCCGCTCCTGCCAGTTGCCCCAGTCCTGCTCGCGCAGCCGTGGCTCCTCCCGCACACGCACCTGCTCCGGTGACAGCCGGAAGGCGCTGAGCGTCTCGTGGGTGCGCCGGTACGGGGAGACGTACACGCTGACCGCCTCGTCTCCGAAGAGTTCCCTCAGCCGCTCCCCCGTCTCCGCCGCCTGCCGCCATCCCGTCCCGGTGAGCCTCAGGGCGTGATCGGGCTCCCGTTCGTACACCGTGTCATCGACATTGCCTTCGGACTCTCCGTGTCGTACGAGGACGATGCGCCGCGGTCGTGCCATACCCCGACCCTAGATCGCCGCCGCTGGGGAGGCTCGACCGAGGAGGCGTCCGGAGTCCATCCGGCGTATGTCCCCGGTGAAGCGGCGACGCAGGGCCCTGTCGTGCGAGACCACCACGAGGGCTCCTCGCCACTGCTCCAGGGCCTCCTCCAGCTCCTCGACGAGCCCCGGGGCCAGGTGGTTTCCGGGTTCGTCGAGCAGGAGGAGATCGGCCGGGCGGGACAGGACCCTGGCAAGCTCCAGTCTGCGGAGCTGGCCCGCCGAGAGTCCGCCGACGGGGACGTCCAGTTCGGCAGGGCGGAACAGTCCGTACGACAGGAGCAGTTCGGCCCGCTCGTCCTCCGGGAGACCGAGTCCGCGCCCGAACGAGGCGAGCAGCCGTTCTTCCGGGTGCCGTACGGTCGCGTCCTGTCCGAGGTGACCGACGCTCCCGGTCCGCAGGACCTCCCCCGTGTCGGGCCGCTCGGTCCCCGCGAGGACCCGGAGCAGAGTGGACTTCCCGGTCCCGTTGTCGCCGTGGACGAGCAGCCGGTCGCCCGCCCCGAGGGTGAGCGCGTCGACGACGAGCCGGTCGGCGACGCGCACCCCGGTCAGGGTGACGAGCGCCCCTTCGGCCGCGACGGCGGTCGGCCGGGCGGTGAAGGTGAGGAGCGGGGGCGGAGCGGGCACCGGGGCCTCATGGAGCCTTCTCAGCCGCTCCCGGGCGTTGCGGACCCGGCCCGCGACGGAGGCCTGGACGCGACCCGCGGCCCGGTCGAACGCCATCTTGTTGTTGTCCTTCATCCCACGGCCGGGCGCGACACCACGGGCCGTGGTCGACACGGACACCCGCAGGGCCCGTACCTCCTCGCACCATCCTTCGTGCGCCTCCTCCCAGCGACGCCGGGCCGCCTCCCGGGCCGCGCGGTAGCCGGTGTATCCGTCGCCGTACCGGACGAGGGCGCGGCGGTCCGCGTCGACCTCCACGATCGCGGTGGCGACCCGCTCCAGGAACGCCCGGTCGTGCGAGACGGCCACGACGGTGCCCCGGTGGGCGAGGAGCGCGCCCTCCAGCCAGTCGAGCGCGGACGCGTCGAGGTGGTTGGTCGGCTCGTCGAGCAGCAGCACCTCGGGGCCCGCGGCGACCGCGCAGGCGATGCCGAGCCGGGCACGCTCGCCGCCCGAGAGGCTGCCGAGTCGGCGCTCACGTCCGACGCGGGCCAGGCCCAGTCCGTGCAGCGCCTTGTCGACCCTGGCGTCCACCTCGTACCCGCCGCACGCCTCGAAGGCGGTGAGCAGTGCGCCGTAGCGGTCGAGCTCCGCCTCCCCGGCCCCTTCGAGACCTTCTTCGAGGATGCGCAACCGTCCTTCCATCGAACGGAGTTCGGCGAGGGCGGTGTCGACGGCGTCGTCGACGGTGGCTCCGGGGGGCAGCTCGGGAAGCTGCGCGAGCAGCCGCATCCCTCCGTCGGCGAGGACCGTGACAGTGCCGCTGTCGGGCAGCTCCGTCCCGGCGAGGACACGCAGCAGGGTCGACTTGCCCGCGCCGTTCTCCCCCACGATCCCGATCCGTTCACCGGGACGCACGGAGAGCGAGGCCTGATCGAGGAGGAGTCGTCCGCCGCGGGTCAGGACGATGTCATGGGCGGAGATCTGTGTGGGCAAGGGCGCCTCCAGAAGGCACGAAGGTGAAGCACGAAACACAGGACACGGACGAGCGACACGGCACCGACGGGCACCGACCAAAAGTAAATGCAACCCGAGTCGCATTAATGCGAGTGTGACAGACTCGCCCCACTAACGCAACAGGAGTGGCAATTGAATGACTCGACCGAAGACCTGACCGCCCCGGCACCCGGCAGCTCGCGCCCCGGGGGCCGGACCGCCCGCACGCGTGCCGCCGTGCGCGACGCCGTCCTGACCGGCCTGTCCGAGCACGGCTATCCGGCCCTCACCGTGGAGTACGTGGCGGAGCACTCGGGGGTCCACAAGACGACGCTCTACCGCCGCTGGGGCAGCGTCGAGGGGCTGCTCGCGGACGCGTTGGCACTGGCAGGCGAGGACGCCTGGACGCCGCCGGACACCGGCAGCCTGGCGGGGGACCTGGGCGCGCTCGCGCACGAGGTCGTCGACTCCTTCGGCGACCCGGCACGGGCCGCCGCGCCGACCGCGTTCGTCGGCGCCGCGTTCCAGTCAGCGCGGGCAGCCGAGGCCCTGCACGCCTTCTACACCGAGCGCTTCCACCGCTGCGAGGCCGTCGTCGTCCGGGCCGTGGCCCGCGGCGAGGCCCCTGTCGGCACCGACCCGGGAGCGGTCGTCCGGGCCGTCTCGGCGCCCCTGTTCCTGCGCCTGTTCGTCACCCGCGAACCGATCGACGGAGCACTGGCGGACCAGGCGGTGCGCGCGACCTGCGCGGCGGTCGGCGCGGGCGCGTTCGTCACGGGCTGAACCGCCCCGGCACGCCCCGGCGGACGGTGCTTCAGACCGTCCAGGCGCCTTCGAGCTGCACCACGTCGCCGTCGAGCGCCGCCACGTCGGCGGCGGTGTGGGCCCGCAGGCCCAGCCTCTCGATGCGTTCCACGCGGTACTTGCCGTGCTCCGCCGCGGACTGCCACAGGGACAGCACCATGAACTCGCTGCCCGGCGCTTCCCCGAACAGGCCCCGGAGCATACCCGGGGACCCGGCCATCGCCGGGTTCCAGACCTTCTCCTGCATGAGCGCGAAGTGTTCCGCGCGCTCCTCGTGGACACGGCAGTGGGCGACGCGCGCCACATCGGCGTCGGCGAACTTCGGCTCGAACCCCGTCTTCACGTCGAAACGGTGGTCGAACAGCTTGACCTGCGCGTTCTTGAAGGTGCCCGCCTGCGTCGCCGCGAGCCGGTCGTGGGAACGCGCCATGAAGGAGTCGTAGAACGCCCGGCTCTCCCAGAACGCGAAGACATGGGCGACGTTCGGACGAGCCCGGCTCCACCCGCCGCCCTGGCCCCGGAATCCCGGCTCACCGAGCAGCCCCGCCCATTTCCGCTGCCCCCGCTCGAACCCTCGACGGTCCATCACGGTGCAGCGAATCCACTTGACCAGCACCGCGCCATCGTACGGGGCGGACGCCCGCCCCGGCAGACCCCGTCGAGGCCCGCCGCAGGCCGCGCGCCAAGTCCCCCACCGCTCAAGGCGAGTTCACCGGTCCCCCGCCCATGCACGCGAATTCGAGCCATTCGTGGGTCGAGATCCGGCTGCTCGCAGCTCCTTGCGGTGCTCTCCTTCTCGCTCCCGGGTCCGGTGTCACCGCCGCATGACACCATGAGTGATCGGCTTACGACTACGGGCTTCGGACCGGGTCGGACGGTACGACGGAGGCGTGCGCGGGGACGTACGCGGAGAGGGGAAGCACGATGAGCGGACTCAGCAAAGGGGTCGGACGGGTCGAGGTGGCGCTCAAATGGGACCCCGCGCCGTCCGGCGCGCCGTCCCACGACCTCGACCTGGTCGCGGGAGTCTTCACGGCGGACGACCCGCACGGGGCACCGGCCCAGTTGGTGCACTTCGGCAGCCGCTCCCCCGACGGCACGATCACGCTGCACCGCGACAGCCGTACGGGGCAGGGCTTCGGTTTCGACGAGGCGATGACCGTGGAGCTGAACCGGCTGGCGCCGCGCTACACGCGCGTGGTGGTGGGCGTGGCGATCCAGCAGGGCGCCGGGCGGCTGGCCTTCGGCGACATAGTGCATGTGGGCGTGCGGGTCCGCGAGGGCTACACCGATCTCCTGGTCCACGACTTCGCGGACGTCGCGGACGCGCGGTCGGCGACGATCGTGGAGTTCGTCCGCGAGGGCGCCGACGACTGGTCGTTCCACCCCCTCAGTCACGGCTTCGACGCCGATCCGCAGGCCTTCGCCGCGCTGCTCGGCTCCGTACGCCCCTGACCTCCGCCCGGCCGTCGGCCGTCGGGCGCGGGTCGCCGCGCACCCCGCGCACCCCGCGCACGACGAAGGGGACCGACCCGAGGTCGGTCCCCTTCATGAGCCACTGCTCAGCCACCCGCGCGGGCCACGTCCGGCACCGTGTCCCGCGCGGTTCCGGCCGGTGTCAGCTGCAACCGCTGGTCGAGCCGCAGCCCTCGCAGATGTAGCAGGAGCCGGCGCGCTGCATCTTGGTGCCGCAGGAGAAGCAGAGCGGGGCATCGGCGCTGATGCCGAGCTGCATCTCGACGAGCTCCGCGGAGGTGTGGGCCTGCTTCGGGGCCGGGACCTCGGCCTTCGGCGCCGGGACGGCGGCGACGGGCTTCAGTTCCTGGGCGCGGGGGGCCGACTGGGCCAGCGCCTCGACGTCGACCTCGTCCTCCTCGGACTGCTCGTACGAGCCGGTGTCGAGGTGGCGCTGGCGCTCCTCGGCGGAGTGGATGCCGAGGGCGGAGCGGGTCTCGAAGGGCAGGAAGTCGAGCGCCAGTCGGCGGAAGATGTAGTCGACGATCGACTGCGCCATCCGCACGTCCGGGTCGTCCGTCATACCGGCGGGCTCGAAGCGCATGTTGGTGAACTTCGAGACGTACGTCTCCAGGGGGACGCCGTACTGGAGGCCGACCGAGACCGCGATGGAGAAGGCGTCCATCATGCCCGCGAGCGTCGAGCCCTGCTTGGACATCTTCAGGAAGACCTCGCCGAGACCGTCGTCCGGGTAGGAGTTGGCGGTCATGTAGCCCTCGGCGCCACCGACGGTGAAGGAGGTGGTGATCCCCGGGCGGCCCTTGGGCAGGCGCTTGCGGACCGGACGGTACTCGACGACCTTCTCGACGGCCGCGCGGATCGTCGCCTCGGACTTCGCGGTGACCTCGACCTTCTCGTCCTCCTTCTTCTTGGCGGAGAGCGGCTGGCCGACCTTGCAGTTGTCGCGGTAGATCGCGAGCGCCTTGACGCCCATCTTCCAGGCCTCGAAGTAGACCTCCTCGACGTCCTCGACCGTGGCCGTCTCCGGCAGGTTCACGGTCTTGGAGAGGGCGCCGGAGATCCACGGCTGGATGGCGGCCATCATGCGGACGTGGCCCATCGCGGAGATGGAACGCTCGCCCATGGCGCAGTCGAAGACCTCGTAGTGCTCGGTCTTCAGGCCGGGGGCGTCGATCACGTTGCCGTTCTCGGCGATGTGGGCGACGATCGCCTCGATCTGCTCCTCGGGGTAGCCGAGGCGGCGCAGGGCCTGCGGGACGGTGCCGTTGACGATCTGCATCGAGCCGCCGCCGACCAGCTTCTTGAACTTGACCAGGGCGAGGTCGGGCTCCAGGCCGGTGGTGTCGCAGGACATCGCGAGACCGATGGTGCCGGTCGGGGCGATGACCGACGCCTGGGCGTTGCGGAAGCCGTTCTTGGCGCCGAGGCGGATCACGTCCTGCCAGGCCTCCGTGGCGGCGGCCCAGATCGGCGCGTCCAGGTCGCCCGTGCGGACGGCCTTGGTGTTCTCGTCGGCGTGCTGCCGCATGACCTGCTGGTGCGGCTCGGCGTTGCGGGCGTAGCCGTCGTACGCGCCGACGACCGCGGCGAGCTCGGCGGAGCGCTTGTACGAGGTGCCGGTCATCAGGGAGGTGACGGCACCGGCGAGGGCGCGGCCGCCGTCGGAGTCGTACGCGTGACCGGTCGCCATCAGCAGGGCGCCGAGGTTGGCGTAGCCGATGCCGAGCTGGCGGAAGGCGCGGGTGTTCTCGCCGATCTTCTCGGTGGGGAAGTCGGCGAAGCAGATGGAGATGTCCATCGCGGTGATGACGAGCTCGACGACCTTGGCGAAGCGCTCGACGTCGAAGGACTGGTGGCCCTCGCCGTCGTCCTTGAGGAACTTCATCAGGTTCAGCGAGGCGAGGTTGCAGGACGTGTTGTCCAGGTGCATGTACTCGCTGCAGGGGTTCGAGCCGTTGATACGACCGGACTCGGGGCAGGTGTGCCACTGGTTGATCGTGTCGTCGTACTGGATGCCCGGGTCGGCGCAGGCCCACGCGGCCTCGGCCATCTTGCGGAAGAGCGACTTGGCGTCGACCTCCTCGATGACCTCGCCGGTCATCCGGGAGGTGAGGCCGAACTTTCCGCCGGACTCGACGGCCTTCATGAACGTGTCGTTCACGCGGACCGAGTTGTTGGCGTTCTGGTACTGGACGGACGTGATGTCGTCGCCGCCCAGGTCCATGTCGAAGCCCGCGTCACGGAGGGCGCGGATCTTCTCCTCCTCCTTGACCTTGGTCTCGATGAAGTTCTCGATGTCGGGGTGGTCGACGTCGAGGATGACCATCTTGGCCGCACGGCGGGTCGCGCCGCCCGACTTGATGGTTCCCGCCGAGGCGTCGGCACCGCGCATGAAGGAGACCGGGCCGGAGGCGTTGCCGCCGGAGGAGAGCAGCTCCTTGGAGGAGCGGATGCGGGAGAGGTTCAGGCCGGCGCCGGAGCCGCCCTTGAAGATCATGCCCTCTTCCTTGTACCAGTCGAGGATGGACTCCATGGAGTCGTCGACGGACAGGATGAAGCAGGCGGAGACCTGCTGGGGCTGCGGCGTGCCGACGTTGAACCAGACCGGCGAGTTGAAGCTGAAGATCTGGTGCAGGAGGGCGTACGCCAGCTCGTGCTCGAAGATCTCAGCGTCAGCGGGCGAGGCGAAGTAGCCGTACTCCTCGCCCGCCTTCGTGTACGTCTTCACGATGCGGTCGATCAGTTGCCTGAGACCGGTCTCGCGCTGCGGGGTGCCGACGGCCCCCCGGAAGTACTTGCTGGTGACGATGTTGACCGCGTTCACCGACCAGAAGTCGGGGAACTCGACGCCACGCTGCTCGAAGTTGATCGAGCCGTCGCGCCAGTTGGTCATGACGACGTCACGACGCTCCCAGACCACCTCGTCGTACGGATGCACGCCGGGGGTGGAATGGATGCGCTCGATGCGCAGGCCCTTGCTCGCCGACTTGGGTCCCTTGGTGCGGGAACCACGTGCCGGGCCGCTCGCCGTCTCTGTCATGCCGCCTCCCATATACGGGCAAAACACACTTTGGCGCCCAGATAGTCCCAGGGCACCGTCTTCTGTACGTCGTTGTTCTGTACTGCTGCCACGGAGTCACGGGGGATCGTCCGGGGCACGTCTGCCGGGCCGCACGGCGGCCGGTCGCCGGGCCGTTGCGGCCCGGTCCGCCGATCAGTCGGCGGCGGTGGCGGGAACGGGGACCGCGGGGGTCGCTCCGGTCCCGGAGGTCTCGACGGGGGGCCGCACGCGGAGTTCCGCGATGGCCGCCTCGAAGTCCTCCAGGCTGTTGAAGGCCTTGTAGACGGACGCGAACCGCAGGTACGCGACCAGATCCAGCTCCTGGAGCGGACCGAGGATGGCCAGGCCCACGTCGTGGGTGGTCAGCTCGGCGCTGCCGGTGGCGCGCACCGCCTCCTCGACCCACTGGCCGAGCTTGGCGAGGGCGTCCTCGGTGACCGGCCGCCCCTGGCACGCCTTGCGGACGCCGGAGATGACCTTGGTACGGCTGAAGGGCTCGGTGACACCGGACCGCTTCACCACCATCAGCGAGCACGTCTCGACCGTCGTGAAACGACGGGAGCAGTCGGGGCACTGGCGACGACGCCTGATCGACGTCCCGTCGTCGGTGGTGCGACTGTCGACGACACGGCTGTCGGGGTGCCTGCAGAAGGGGCAGTGCATTGGTTCCGACCCTCCCTCACGGCACGACTGGTGAATCCCGCGGGCCGGTGGGCCCTGCGGAACGACCACCAGCATAGGTGATCCGTGGTCCCCCGGAGGACCGGGGGACCACTACCCCTGGGTGGTCGATGACATACAACCACTAGATCTTGGGTTGTGGGCGATTCCGGACGCTGCGCGTGTCGCGGCGCGGCGGCTCCGGGGTTCCGGGCCTTACGGGTGCGACACTGAGGGGCGCCCACCGGCCCGCGGCCTTCGCGCGGCGCGCCTGCGGCCCAGCGGCGAGGTTACCGTAATGACCGAATTGAGTCGGCCGGCCCCCGCCGAGTGAGGGCCGCGCAAGAGCCGAGTGAGAGTGCTCATACACCTCCATGCGGACAGGCGTAAGGCAATCTGCGAATTTTCACTCGAACGTGTGTTTGGCGCAACCTTTCGAAAGCTACTACCGTTGTGCCAGCCAGGGAGACCATTCGAGAGGGGCCGACGTGACCACCACCGCAGACAGTGCCACCATCACCGCCCAGGACCGCTCCCAGGGCCGACTCGAGCAGGTGCATGGCATGAACGACATCGGCATGACCGGCGATGATCCCGGGCGCCCCCCGCGCGCGCTTCCCGGTCGACCTCCTGGCATCAGGGCGGACAGTTCAGGCCTCACCGACCGGCAGCGCCGGGTCATCGAGGTCATCCGTGACTCGGTCCAGCGCCGCGGCTATCCGCCGTCGATGCGCGAGATCGGGCAGGCGGTGGGCCTCTCCAGCACCTCCTCCGTGGCGCACCAGCTGATGGCCCTGGAGCGCAAGGGCTTCCTCCGCCGCGACCCGCACCGGCCCCGCGCCTACGAGGTGCGCGGCTCCGACCAGCCGAGCACCCAGCCCACGGACACCACCGGCAAGCCCGCCGCGTCGTACGTCCCGCTGGTCGGCCGCATCGCCGCCGGTGGCCCCATCCTGGCCGAGGAGTCCGTCGAGGACGTCTTCCCCCTCCCCCGGCAGCTGGTCGGCGACGGCGAGCTGTTCGTCCTCAAGGTCGTCGGCGACTCGATGATCGAAGCGGCGATCTGTGACGGCGACTGGGTCACGGTCCGCCGTCAGCCCGTCGCGGAGAACGGCGACATCGTCGCCGCCATGCTGGACGGCGAGGCCACGGTCAAGCGCTTCAAGCGCGAGGACGGGCACGTCTGGCTGCTCCCGCACAACGCCGCCTACCAGCCGATCCCCGGCGACGAGGCCACCATCCTCGGCAAGGTCGTGGCGGTGCTGCGGCGGGTGTGACCCCACCCGCCGGCTCTGAACCGGGCCCCTGGACCCTCTGCGCCGGTCCAGGGGCCCTGCCGTGTCCCCGGGGACCGGCACCGGGACGGTCGGTCCGGGCCGGACGTTCATCCCGGACGCGGACCGTCCTCCGGGACACCCGGGCACGGACGATCGGCCCGGGTACGAACGGTCGGCTCGGGCGCGGGGAAGGCCCCGGGCCGTCCGGCGAACGGTCGGCTCGGGCCCGGTACCTCGGCCGCCCGCGGTCCCTCAGGTACCCGCGGCCTTCGACACCGCGTCGATGGCCGCCAGGGACTTCCGCACCTGGTTACGGTCCGTCGTGTACCAGAAGTCCGGCAGCGAGGACTTCAGATAACCGCCGTACCGCGCGGTGGCCAGCCGGGGATCGAGCACCGCCACGACACCCCGGTCCCCGGTCGCCCGGACCAGTCGGCCCGCGCCCTGTGCCATGAGCAGCGCCGCGTGCGTCGCCGCGACCGCCATGAAGCCGTTGCCCCCCGCCTCCTCCACGGCCTTCTGCCGGGCGCTCATCAGCGGGTCGTCCGGGCGCGGGAACGGGATCTTGTCCATGACGACCAGCTGACAGCTGGCCCCCGGGACGTCCACGCCCTGCCACAGCGACAGGGTGCCGAAGAGACAGGTCTGGGGATCGGCGGCGAAGTTCTTGATCAGCTCGCCCAGCGTGTCCTCGCCCTGGAGCAGGATCGGCAGCTCGGGAATCCGGCTCCGCAGCTCCTCGGCCGCCTGCTGGGCCGCGCGCATCGACGAGAACAGGCCGAGGGTCCGGCCGCCCGCCGCCTGCATCAGCTCGGTCAGTTCGTCGAGCATGTCGCCCCGGTCGCCGTCCCGGGCGGGCCGGGACAGGTGCTTGGCGACGTACAGGATGCCCTGTCTGGGGTAGTCGAACGGGGAGCCGACGTCGAGGCCCTTCCAGACCGGCAGGTCGTCGCCCGTGGTGCCCTCGGGCGCCAGGCCGAGCGAAGCCCCGACCCCGTTGAAGTCACCGCCCAGCTTGAGGGTGGCCGAGGCCAGGACCACGGACCGCTCGGTGAACAGCTTCTCCCTGAGCAGGCCCGACACGGTGAGCGGCGCGACCCGGAGGGAGGCTCCGAAACGGTCGTGCCGCTCGTACCAGACGACGTCGTACTCCGAGCCTGCCGTGATCCGCTCCGCGACGCCGTGCACGGTCTCCACCGAGGCCAGCGCCTGCTTGCGCACCGCGTCCTCGTCCTGCACGGACCGGTCCCGGGTGGAGCCCAGGGCCGTGATCACCGCGCGGGCCGCGTCCCGCAGCGCCATCAGCGCGTACGCGAGGTCCTCCGGGACCTCCTCGAGACGTCCCGGCAGGGCCAGCTCCATCACCCGCTCGAAGCCCTCGGCCGCGGTCTGCAGCTGGTCGGCGACCTTCTCGTCGACGAGTTTGGCGGACCGGCGCACCGCACGGTTGACCTGTCCGGGGGTCAGCTCGCCGGTGGCGACGCCGGTCACCCGGGAGACCAGTTCGTGCGCCTCGTCGACGATCAGCACCTCGTGCTGCGGGAGCACCGGGGCGCCCTCGATGGCGTCGATCGCGAGCAGGGCGTGGTTGGTGACGACGACGTCGGCGAGCTTGGCGCGCTCGCGGGCCGCCTCGGCGAAGCACTCCGGGCCGTACGCGCACTTGGAGGCGCCGAGGCACTCCCTGGAGGAGACGGAGACCTGGGCCCAGGCCTTGTCGGAGACGCCGGGCGTCAGGTCGTCCCGGTCGCCCGTCTCCGTCTCGTCCGACCAGTCGCGGAGCCGGATGAGGTCCTGGCCGAGCTTGCTGGTGGGCGCGGCGGCCTCGAAGGGGTCGAACAGGCCGTCCTCCTCATCCTGCGGGACCCCTTCGTGGAGCCGGTGCAGACAGAGGTAGTTCGACCGGCCCTTGAGCATGGCGAACTGGGGGCGGCGGCGCAGCTGCGGGTGCAGCGCGTCCACGGTCCTCGGCAGGTCGCGCTCGACGAGCTGGCGCTGGAGCGCCAGGGTGGCCGTGGCCACCACCACCCGCTCGCCCTGGGCCAGCGCGGGCACCAGATAGCCGAGCGACTTGCCGGTGCCGGTGCCCGCCTGGACGAGCAGGTGGGAATTGTCGTCGATGGCCTCGGCCACGGCCTCGGCCATGGTCACCTGGCCGGGTCGCTCCGTGCCGCCGACGGCGGAGACGGCGGCGTGGAGGAGGTCGGGGAGGGATGGCTTCGTCATAGCCCACCCAGCCTACGGGGCGGCACCGACAGCCGGGGCACGCGCGCGCCTCACGCGAGCGGGTTCGGGACGGTTCCGTGGACGGCCGCGTGGGGGCGGTCCGGCCGGTCCCGGTAGCCGTCCAGATGCAGACGGTTGCGGTTGAGGCAGAGCCGTGCGATCCGGGGCGTGAGGAGGTCGAAGAGCTCGAACCGTTCCTTCAGCTCGGGGAAGCGGGCCTGGTGGCGCAGGATCTCGGCACGGACGAGTGCCCAGAAGTCCCCTTCGGGAACGCCGAGTTGTTCCTCGCAGAGCGGAGCGAGGTAGCGGAAGACGCCGACGAAGAGCCCCGAATGGATGAACTGCACGAGGAAGCCGGGTTCCTCGGTGAGGAGGACGGCCCGTACGTCGTCGGGCAGCGTGCCGTGTTCGGGGAGGGGGCGAGCGCTGATGTTCACGTCGTCGACGAAGTCCTTGATCGCCAGGCGTACGGGGACGTCCCGGTCGTCGTGGATCACGATGGCGTTCTCGCCGTGCGGGGAGAAGACCGTGCCGTAGCGGTAGAGGAAGTGCAGGAGCGGGGGCAGCAGGGCGGCGAAGAGGTGCTGGAGCCAGACGGTGGGGGCGAGGCCGGAGCGGGCGACCAGCTCGGCGACGAAGGCGCGCCCCTCGGGGTCCGTGTGGAGCAGCGAGGCGAGGGTGCGGGCACGCTCGCCCGGCGGGAGGCGCAGTGGTTCGCGCCAGATCGCGCCGAGGAGTTCCTTGTACTGGTACGGGACTTCGGGCAGCCGGTCGTACAGCGGGTGCTCGACGGTGACGGAGGCGACCTCGCCGAGCAGGATCACCCGGCACTCGTCGCGCAGGAAGGGGTCCGCGTCGCGCAGGCCGTGGACCCAGGCGGTGACGGCGGGGGCGGCGAGGGTGCGCTCGGTGGGCAGGCCGCGCCAGACGAGGGTGTTGAGCACCGAGAGGGGCAGCTTGACGGTGTGCCGGTCGGGGCGGCTGGTGTTGAGGAAGGTGCGGACCGACTGCTGGGGCAGCCGCAGGTCGGGGTCGGCGGAGAGCGGGACGACGGAGCCGTCGGCGACGGCCGGGGCGTACAGCGGGAGCAGGATCTCGTCCCACTGCCAGGGGTGGACGGGCAGCAGGAGGTAGTCGTCGGGCCGGTGGCCCCGGGCGGCGAGTCCGGCGCGGAAGGCCGCGTGGACCTCGGGGTCGAGCTCCTGGGCGTAGAGCCGGTCGGGGGTGTCGAGGCCGGTGACGCCCCGGTAGGCGGCGATGCGCCTGCTGACGGCGATCCACGGGAGGCGGGTGGCGTTGCGGGCCTCGGGGGCCCAGCGGGCGGCGTCTCCCGCGGAGAAACCGATGCGGCCCTTGTTGAGGACGAGCCAGGGGTGGCCGGTCTGGTGGCCTTCGAGTTCCGCGTACGGGAGGTCGGCGAGCCGGTCGGCGGTGAGGGCCGTGTGGTCGAGACGGGCGTCGGCGGCGAGGGTCGCGGAGAGTTCACGGATGAGGTGTCCGAGGGTGGCGCCGTCGAGCCGGAGGAGGCGGCGGGCGCGGACCAGGAAGTCGAGGGGGTCGGTCAGCGGCCGGCCCTCGTGGGTGATCGAGTCGGCGGCGACGTACCAGCCGTCGTAGGCGCCCCGGCGGGCGCGGAAGGACAGGGTGCCGCCGTCGTCGAGCGGCAGCGCGTACCGCGTGGGTCCCTCGCCGGGCGGCGCCTCGGGTACGGGGACGAGGACCTCCTCGTACGAGAACTCGGCGAGGGCCTTGGCGAGGAGCCGCGAGGAGGCCCGGGTCCAGCCGGTGGCGGTCAGCTCGGGGGGCGCGAGCAGGACCGGCGCGGAGGAGCGCTCGGGGGCGGGGCGCGGGGGGCACGGGGCGTCCGGGCCCGGTGCCTCCGGGTCGGGGGCCGGTTCTTCCGGGGCCGTGGCCTGGTGTTCCGGGGTGCGGGCGGGGGTGGCTGGGGCCGGTTCTTCCGGGGCGGGGGCCGTGGCGGCGGCGGAGGCCGGCCGTTCCGGGGCCGGTTCCGTGGCGGCCGGGCCTTCCTGGGCGGGGGCGGGGGCCGGGGCCGGTGCGGCGGACGGTCGGGGGACGGGGACGGGGCGTGCGGAGTCGTGCGGTGCAGGGGAGGTCGACACGAGGACTCCTCGGAGTGGGGACCGCCGTGGGTCGGGCGGTGGAGCGGACGGGACGGGGTGGGGCGGGGCGAGCGGGTGGGCGGAGAGTGGGTCTGTGTCCGGTGGGGGCGGAGCGAGGGAGGCGGGGGACGGACGGGCCGGTGGGGGGAGCCGAGCGGGTCGTGTCCGGTGGCGGGAGGGCGAGGTCAAGGGCGAGGTCGGGGGCGGGACGGTGGGGGCCGGGGAAAAGGACGGTGGGGGCCGGGGAGTTCGTGGCCGGAGATCCGGGCGGGGGCGGGCCTGGGGTTCGGGTTTCCGGGGGCGGGAGTTCCGTACCGGGCCGGGTCGTCAGAGCACGTGCCGGAGGGCCCGGTCGCGCAGCATGAGCGCGGCCTGTTTGTCGGGCAGGTCGATCTCCGCCGCGTACCGGAAGCCGCCGCCGAGGAAGGCGGCGACGGAGGGCGTGTTGCGGAGGTCGGGTTCCGCGACGACCCGGGTGCAGCCGGGGCGGTGGTCGAGGACGAGGTCGGCGACGGTCCGCAGGAGCGTGGTGCCGACACCGCGCCCCCGGTCGGTGACGCCGCCGATCAGCAGATGGACGCCGGTGTCATGGGGACGGGCGGGGTAGTACCGGGCGAGCGGGTCGAGATCGGCGCGGTAGATCTCGAAGTAGCTCATGGGTGTGCCGTCGAGGACGCCGAGGCAGGGGACGCTGCGGCCGTCTCCCTCCAACTGGGCGAGGAGGTGCTCGGCGGTGACCGAGTCGGGTCCCGCCAGTTCCCAGAAGGCGGCGACGGCGGGGTCGTTCATCCAGCGGACCAGGAGCGGGAGGTCCCGTTCCAGACGGACGGGGACGAGCCGGAAGCCGCCGAAGGGGGTGACGGCGGGGCTCCAGGAGGCCACGGAGTCCAGCAGGTCCCCGTCGAGCAGTCCGGCGTCGGGGCGGCCCGCGTCGAGGTGACCGCCTTCGAGGAGGGCGACGAGGTCGTCGAGCCTCAGATCGAGGGTGTCGTCCCCGGGCGGGTCGGCCGGTGGGCGGGCGGGTGACACGGTGTCGCTCTCCTTTCGGCGATGCGGGCGGGTCGGGCGGGGCGGTCGGTGACCGGGCCGGGGGACCGGGCCGGGCGGGGATGGGGTGGTCAGGGTGGGCGGGGCGGCTCGTGGGGCGGAGTGGGTGGTGACCGGGCGGGTCGGCGTACGGGTGGGGCGGATCGGATCGGGCGGTGACCGGTCGGGGAACGGGCCCGGCCGGGGCGGGCGGCTCGGCCAGGGCGGTCGTACGGGTCGGGCGTCCGGTCGGCCGGATCGGGTGTGGTGGGGCCGGTCGGGGGAGGGAACGGGCCGGGGTGGGCGGCAGCGGCTCGGTCGGAGTGGGGCGGGTCTGTCAGGGGGTCGGGGTGGGGCGGTGAGGAGGGTGTGGGCGGGGCGAGGGGGCTCCGTACCGACTTGGTGGATCGGTCGTCGCGTCTGCCCGGTGGACCGGACGTCCGGTGGCCGGGGGCGTCCGGCCCCGGGAGCGGGTGCCGAGGCCCCGGGCGGGGTCAGGTGCGGAGGGGGTTGGTGACGGTGACGTACACGGACTGGGTGTCGACCGGGCCGACGAGTTCGTCCAGACCGTGGAGGCGGGTGAGGAGGTTGGCCTTGGTGCGCAGGGTCGGGGCGTCCAGGAGCAGGCGCGGCAGCGGTGAGCCGAGGCCGTCCGCGGCGGTGAGGAAGCTGCGGAAGGCCGCGAGCAGGACCCGCTCGTCGGCGAGGCGCTGGGAGCCGAACGCGCCGATCAGGCCGAGGACGTTGTTGATGCCGAGGTAGTAGGCGAAGCGTTCGTCGGTGACCCGGTCGGAGACGAACGTGTCGCTTCCGTCCCCGATGCCGGGGAGGCGGGATTCCAGCTCGCCGCGGCGGGACTCGCGGAAGTAGTAGCCCTGGTTGTCGCGGTAGCGGCCGCCGACCGGCCAGCCGTCGCGGTCCAGCAGGACCAGGGTGTTCTGCTGGTGGGCCTCCAGGGCGATGCCCGCGTGTCCGTCGAGCCAGAGCACGGGCCGGATCACCTGGTCGAGGTAGCGAAGGAACCATTCGGCTGAGACGGCGGCGGCGGGGCGGCCGGTACGGACGGCGAGCCCGTCGACGACATCGGTGAGCCGGGAGCGCAGGACGGCGGATCCGGGCCAGGGGCGGGGCGAGGTGAGGGCGGCGACGCAGACGGCGTCGTCGTCGGGTCCGAAGGGGTTGTGCCTGATCATCACGTCGAGCCCGGGGACGGGGACGCCGTCGGGGGTGTCGACGCCGAGCCAGGCGGGGTCGCGGACGATGTCGAAGCCGGGGTGGGCGGCCTGCCACTCGTCGACGAGCCCGGTGCGGAGCAGCCGGTGGACCTCCACACCCCGGTGAAGTTCCTTGCGGAGGTTCTCGCGGCGGGAGTTGGTGATGCGCAGGCCCAGGGAGAGCTTGAGCATGGCGCGTGCGCCGGGCCGGTGCACGGTGCGGACGGAGGAGGTGGGGTGCCAGGGGCTGCCGTACGGGCCGAGGTCCCGGAGGAGGCCGGCGTCGAGGAGCGCGCGGACCTCGGGGCGGTGCCGGAGCTCGCGGGCCTGCCAGGGGTGTACGGGCAGGGGCACGGTCCCGGCGGGCAGGGCGAGCCCTTCGGCGAGGCCGCCCGCGAGCTGTTCGGCGGTGACGGGGCGGCCCTGTTCGGTCCATGCCGAGTCGGCGGCCAGCACCGAGCGGGCGACGGCGAACCAGTGGAGCGGGAAGGAGCCGTGGAGTTCGGGCGAGTAGAGCCGGGACTCGGCCTCGGAGAGTCCTTCGCGGCTCTTGGGGGTGGGGTGGAGCGGGTGTCCGAGGACGAGGGACTGCTCGGCGGCGAGGAACGGATCGGCGGCCGGGTGCGACTGGGGGCCCCGGCGGTGCTCGGCCAGGAACTCGGCGGTGCGGCGGGTGGAGTCGGCGACCCGGCCCACGAGTTCGGTGCCTTCGGGTCGGCCGCTCTCCCGGCCGATCAGGGCGGCGACGGTCACGGCGTCGACGGGGGGCGCGGTGGCGGGGAGTCCTTCGAGGGCGGGGGCGCCGAAGCGGTGCCAGCCGGTGGGCGACCAGTGGAGGACCGGGACGAGGAGGGCGGTGCCACTGGCTTCGAGGGGGATGCGCAGGGTGGTGGAGCCGGGGGCGGACCGGCCGGTCTCCCTGACCCAGCAGCGGAGCAGGTTCTCGACGGCGGCGGCGTCGGCGGCGCGGGCCGGGTCGGGGTCGTCCAGGGGGTCGGCGGTGGCCGGGCGGTGCGACCGGAGGTCCCCCGGCCCGAGGTGCTGGCGCGGCACGGTGGGCTCGTCGGCGCTTTCGGGGCCGTGCGCGGAGGAGTGGGGCGCGGGGGCGGCCGGTCCGGGGGCGAGGGGGCCGTGGCCCGCCGTTCCATGGCCGGTCGGTCCGTGGCCGGTCGGGCCGGTCCCCGCCGGTCCGTGACCGGTCGGTCCATGGATGGAGGCCCCGCGGGTGGCGGACCCGTATCCGGTCGGTCCATGGGCGGTCGGTCCATGCGTGGTCGGGCCATGGGCGGTGGACCCGTACCCGGTCGATCCGTGGGTGGCAGGTCCATGCCCGGTGGACCCGTATCCGGTCGGGCCGTGCGCGGTCGGGCCGTGTCCGACGGGGCCGTGCGTGGTCGGGCCGTGCGCGGCGAGTACGGCGGCGGGCGGGCCGTGTACGGAGGCGGTGGTGGCGCTCGGGACGGGCGCGGTGGTCCTGGCCGCCGGTCCGGCGGAGGCGGCGGGCGGTCCGGTGACGGTGGCGAAGGCGTCGGGTCCGGTGGAGCCGGTGACGGCTTCGGGTGTGGCCGTGTCGGGTGCGGGGGTGCCCGGTGCCGTGGTGGGTGCGGGCGCCGGGGAGGTGGGGGTGGCGTTCACGGGGGCTTCCTTGGGGTGGGGCCGGGGGCGGTCCGGGTTCAGTGGGACGGCCCGGTGGCGGTCCGGGGGGCCGGGGCCCGTCGGGGGGCGGCCGGGTGGGGGGTGTGGGCCCGCTCGGCCGCGGCGAGGGCGTCGGCGAAGCGGTCGAGGACGGCGGTGGCCTGCTCGTCGGTGAGGGTGAGCGGGGGCAGCAGCCGGACCACCGCGGAGTGGCGCCCGCCGAGTTCGACGATGAGTCCCCGGGCGAGGCATTCCCGCTGGACGGCGCGGGCCAGGGCGGGGGCGGCGGGCGGGACGGTGTCGTGCGGCCCGGTCGCTCCGGGGTCGACGAGTTCGACGCCGATCATCAGGCCCCGGCCCCGGACGTCGCCCACGCAGGGGTGGGCCGCGGCCAGCTCTCCGAGCCGTTCGAGCATATGGGCGCCGAGGGTGCCGGCCCGTTCGGCGAGTCCGTTCTCGCGGACGTACGCGAGGGTGGCCGCGCCCGCCGCCATGGCGAGCTGGTTGCCGCGGAAGGTTCCCGCGTGGGCGCCCGGCTCCCAGACGTCGAGCCCGGAGCGGTACACGATGACGGCGAGGGGCAGGGAGCCGCCGATGGCCTTGGAGAGGACCATCACGTCGGGGACGATCCCGCTGTGCTCGACGGCCCAGAAGGCGCCGGTGCGGCCGACGCCGGTCTGCACCTCGTCGACGACGAGCGGGACGGAGCGGTCGGCGGTGATCCGGCGCATGGCGCGCATCCAGTCGTCGGGGGCGGGGATGACCCCGCCCTCGCCCTGGACGGCCTCGACGATCATTCCGGCGGGGGCGGTGACCCCGCTCTTGGGGTCGTCGAGGAGGCTCTCGGTCCACCGGGCGGCCAGCCGGGCGCCCTCGGCGCCGCCGACACCGAAGGGGCAGCGG
Organism: Streptomyces sp. NPDC087215; assembly: GCF_044744885.1. Classification (NCBI taxonomy): domain Bacteria; kingdom Bacillati; phylum Actinomycetota; class Actinomycetes; order Kitasatosporales; family Streptomycetaceae; genus Streptomyces; species Streptomyces sp. NPDC087215. The sequence goes on along the minus strand of NZ_JBIUZD010000007.1, from coordinate 92,335 downwards.
TAGTCCTGGGGGTACGGCAGCCGGGTCACGCGGACGTCGGCGGCTCCGCCGGAGGCGTCGAGGGCACCGGACGTCATGCCGTGGTAGGCGCCGGTGAAGGCGAGGAGGCCGGTGCGGCCGGTGGCCGTACGGACGAGGGTGAGCGCCGCTTCGACGGCGTCCGTACCGGCGGGGCCGCAGAACTGGATGCGGGCGTCGTCGGCGAGGCCGCCCGGCAGGGTGGCGAACAGTTCGGTGGTGAAGGCGTCCTTGACGGGGGTGGCGAGGTCGAGGACGTGCAGGGGGGCGCCGGAGTCCAGGACCTTCCTGACGGCTTCGAGGACGACGGGGTGGTTGTGGCCGAGGGCCAGCGTTCCGGCGCCGGAGAGGCAGTCGAGGTAGCGGCGGCCGTCGGCGCCCTCGATGGTCAGGCCCCGGGCCCGGACGGGGACGATCGGCAGGGAGCGGGCGTACGTGCGGGCGGCGGACTCGCGCAGGGACTGGCGGCGCAGGATGCCCTCGTAACCGCCGCCGCCCCGCTCCTGGGCCGCGGGGCGCGACCGTCCTGGCTCGGACCGTTCAGGCTCGGACCGTTCAGGCTGCGGCTGTTCGTGTTCCGGCCGCCCCGGCTCGGACTGATCCGGTTCCGGCTCTCCTGCCCGGGGCTGTCCTGGCTGGGACTGTCCCGGTTCCGGTAGTCCCAGTTCCGGTAGTCCCGGTTCCGGCTGTCTGTGGGCCGGAGAGGTTCGGGGGGGCGTCCGTCCCGTCGGCGGGGCCGGGCTCCGGCCCTCCCCCGCGCGTTCCGCCTCGTCGTGCGCGCCGGTGTCCGGGTCTCCCGGTGTCCGGCTCTGCGCCCGCGCGGCCGGTGGGACGGCCGGAGCTGATTCGGTCACGGCCACGGCTCGGTGTCCTCCCGCTGTAACGGTTGCGTTGCACATCGGGGCATCGTGGGACCGCCTCAAGGGCCGTCCGGGGCGCCGCCGTTGTGTCCCCCGTACGTACCAACGACGCGGGATGCCGGGGATCACGGGCCCGGTGGAAGGAACTTGGCGTGTCCCGGATCACGGCACGGCAACGGCCGAAGGGTTCCCGGAACCGGTCGCCCGGCGCGTACCGTCCCCTCCGGCACCGGCATAGTGGGGCCTTCGGCCACCGTCCGTACGGAAGTGGCCACGGCTCGCCCGTGCGCGAGAAGACATCGGTAGACGTAGTTCCAGGGGGATCACGAGATGCGATCGATTCGTCCACTGCTGACGGCGGCTTCCGCCGTCGCGGCGCTGACGCTGACCGTCACTGCCTGCGGCCCGAGCGAGGAGAACGCGGGGGACAAGCCCAGCGCGTCCACGCCCCGGATTCCCGAGAGGATCAAGATTCCGGAGGACCTGAAACAGCGCCTGAAGGACCACGGGATCGACATCGACAAGTGGCGCGGCGGCGAGTGGAGGAACTGGGACCGCGACAAGTGGCTGCGCGAGGCCAAGGACTTCGTCAACCCGATCATCGAGGACCTCTGGGACCCGGACCGGATGCGGGAGGCCGAGCGCCCCGACAAGCCGGTCGAGGAGGAGGACATCTCCGGTGACGAGGGCGTGACCGACCCGACACCGGACCCGGTGCGGGCGAAGGGCGTCCCGGCGAAGTACCACGCCAGCGCCCCGGCGTCCGGGAAGGTCTTCTTCGACGGTCCCGAGGGCTCGATGGTCTGCTCGGCCACGGTCGTGAAGGACCCGGCGCACCCCGGCAGGTCCAACATGGTGTGGACGGCCGGCCACTGTGTCCACAAGGGCAAGAAGGGCGGCTGGTACCGCAACATCGCCTTCGTCCCCTCGTACAACGACGCGGCGCTGCCGACCTCGGACCTGGAGAAGGCCACGCGGGAGCAGATCGCTCCGTACGGGGTGTGGTGGGCGGACTGGGTCAAGACCTCGGACCAGTGGATCGCCCAGGGCGCCTCGACCGGTGGCGCGGGCGCCCCGTACGACTTCGCGGTGATCCGGGTGACCCCGGAGAAGGGCACCTCGGGCAAGTCCCTTGAGGAGACGGTGGGTTCGGCGCTCCCGGTGGAGTTCAACGCTCCGGCCGTGCCGAAGGTCGCGCGCCTGACGGCGACGGGTTACCCGGCGGCGGCGCCGTTCGACGGCCAGAAGATGTTCCAGTGCGCGGACAGGCCGGGCCGGCTGTCCCTGAAGGCGGACCAGCCGACGATGTACCGGATCGGCTGCACGATGACCGGTGGTTCGTCGGGGGGCGGCTGGGTCGCCCAGGGGCGTGACGGCAAGCCCGCGCTGGTGTCGAACACCTCGATCGGCCCGTCGACGGCGGGCTGGCTCGCGGGGCCGCGGTTCGGCCCCGAGGCCAAGGCCGTCTTCTCCGAGGTCAGCACGAAGTACGCGAGCCGCTAGGCCGTCCCTTCCCGGCCTCTCGCCGGACGGGGAGGCGGGGTCCCGGTGCTCCCGGGGTCCCGCCTCCTCCGCGCCCGGACCACGGACGCCCGGTGCGGGCCTCCCGCGGCCACCGCCGTACGGGTGAGGGCCCGGCCCGTGTCCGCGCCGGTTCCGACCGGCATACTGTGCACCGCAAGTGACGCGTCCATGACCACGTCAAGGCGAGAACACGCCGATGTGACCGTTCCCGGACGCGGAATCATCACAGGGGGAAGACACCACATGCGTTCCGCAAGACTCCTGCCCGCCGTCCTGGGCCTGGTCACCGCGCTGGCGCTGACCGCCACGGCCTGCGGGCCCACCGAGGCCCCGGCCTCCGACAAGCCCTCGGCCGGGGCCAGCAGTTCCGCGCCCGCCGCAGACAGCGGCTCCGGCCTCACCGCGGACCTCGCGGACAAGCTAAAGAAGCACGGCGTCGACCTGGACGAGTGGCGGGGCGGCGCGTGGAAGGACTGGGACAGGGGCACCTGGCTGCGTGAGGCCGAGGACTTCGTCAACCCGGTCATCGAGGGGCTCTGGGACCCGGCCAGGATGCGGTCGGCGAAGAACCCGGACCAGACGATCACCGCGCAGGCGGGGGGCGGCGGCACCGACCCCACGCCGTCGCCGGTGCGGGCGCAGCGCGAAAAGACCCCGTACCACCGCAACGCGGCCCCGGTCGGCAAGATCTTCTTCGACTCTCCGCAGGGCCACATGGTCTGCTCCGGCACGATCGTGAAGGACCCGCGCAGGCCCGGGAAGTCCAACCTGGTCTGGACGGCGGGCCACTGCGTCCACGCGGGCAAGAAGGGCGGCTGGTACCGCAACATCACCTTCGTCCCCGCCTTCAACGACCTGGGCAAGTCCCCGGCCGCGCTGAACGACGCGCAGCCGCACGAGGTCCACCCCTACGGCCAGTACTGGGCCGACTGGGCCGTGGCCTCGGGCGAGTGGCTCAAGTCCGGTGGCACCGGCCAGTCCTGGCCGTACGACTACGCCGTCCTGCACGTGAAGCCCCAGCGGGGCTCCAAGTCCCTGGAGGAGACCGTCGGCGCGGCGCTGCCGGTCGACTTCTCGGCGCCCGCGCCCGCGCGGACGGGGACGGTGGGGGCCTGGGGCTATCCGGCGGCGCCGCCGTACAACGGCATGATCATGCACAAGTGCCTCGGTCCGGCGAGCAGGCTCACGACCGCCCCGGCCACGCCGGTGATGTACCGGATCGGCTGCACCATGACCGGCGGCTCCTCCGGCGGCGGCTGGTTCCGCGTGCTGCCGAACGGGAAGACGGCCCTGGTGTCGAACACCTCGATCGGCCCGGCGGGCGGCAACGGCTGGCTGGCGGGACCGCAGCTCGGACGGGGCGCCAAGGCGGCCCACGACATGGTCAGCAAGAAGTTCGCCCGCTGAGGCGGTGAGGCCGGAGGGCCGGTGAGGCCGGAGGGCCGGTGAGGCCGGAGGGACCTCTGCCGGCCCCGGGGGCGGTGAGGCCCTGCGGGCCCGGGGGCGGTGAACCTGCGCGGCCGGTGCATTCGCTCGGGATCAGTGAGCTCGCCGAGGCCCACGCCCGGCTTTCATGACACCCGGTTTTCATGACTCCCGGTTCCATGGCACCCGGCTTTCATGACTTCCCGCTTCCACGGCTCCGGGCTTCCTTGACGAAAGGGCGCCGCCCGCCTCCCCTGACGGGGTGGCGGGCGGCGCCCTTCGCGTACGGCGTGGACCGTCCGCTCAGTGCGCGGCCGGGACGTACGGCGTGAGCAGCGCGCCCAGTTCCTCGTGCACCCGGACCTTGAGCAGGGTGCCCTCCGGGGTGTGCTCCTCGGACTCGACCTCGCCCTCGGCGTGCGCCCGGGAGACCAGACCGCCCTGCGTGTACGGCACGAGGACCTCCAGCTCGACCTGCGGGCGCGGCAGTTCGGCGTCGATCAGCGCGAGCAGCTCGGGGATTCCCGCGCCCGAACGGGCCGAGACCACGATCGAGTGCTTCTCCATCCGCCGGAGGCGCTGGATGACCAGCGGGTCGGCCGCGTCCGCCTTGTTGATGACGACGATCTCCGGCACGTTCACCGCGCCGACTTCGCGGAACACCTCGCGGACGGCGGCCAGTTGCTCCTCCGGGGCGGGGTGCGAGCCGTCCACCACGTGCAGGATGAGGTCGGAGTCGCCGACCTCCTCCATGGTGGAGCGGAACGCCTCGACCAGGTGGTGCGGCAGGTGCCGGACGAAGCCGACCGTGTCGGCCAGGGTGTAGACCCGGCCGGTGGGCGTCTCGGCCCGGCGGACGGTCGGGTCGAGGGTGGCGAACAGCGCGTTCTCCACCAGGACGCCCGCGCCCGTGAGCCGGTTGAGCAGGGAGGACTTGCCCGCGTTGGTGTATCCGGCGATCGCGACCGACGGCACCTTGTTCCGGCGCCGCTCCTGCCGCTTGATGTCACGGCCGGTCTTCATCTCCGCGATCTCCCGGCGCATCTTCGCCATCTTCTCGCGGATGCGGCGCCGGTCGGTCTCGATCTTGGTCTCACCGGGGCCACGGGTGGCCATGCCGCCACCGCCGCCGCCACCCATCTGCCGGGAGAGCGACTGGCCCCAGCCGCGCAGCCTCGGCAGCATGTACTGCATCTGCGCGAGCGCGACCTGGGCCTTGCCCTCGCGGGACTTGGCGTGCTGGGCGAAGATGTCGAGGATCAGCGCGGTCCGGTCGACCACCTTGACCTTGACGACGTCTTCGAGGGCGATGAGCTGGCCGGGGCTGAGCTCACCGTCGCAGACCACGGTGTCGGCACCGGTCTCGACGACGATGTCCCGCAGCTCACGGGCCTTGCCGGAACCGATGAAGGTCGCCGGGTCCGGCTTGTCACGGCGCTGCATCACGCCGTCGAGCACGAGCGCGCCCGCCGTCTCGGCGAGGGCGGCGAGTTCGGCGAGGGAGTTCTCCGCGTCCTGGACGGTCCCGGAGGTCCAGACACCGACCAGCACGACGCGCTCCAGGCGCAGCTGGCGGTACTCGACCTCGGTGACGTCCTCGAGTTCGGTGGAGAGGCCCGCCACGCGGCGCAGAGCCGCCCGCTCGGAGCGGTCGAACTGGGCGCCGTCCCGCTCTCCGTCGATCTCGTGGCTCCAGGCGACGTCCTCTTCCATCAGGGCGTCGGCCCGAAGGCTCTCGGTACGGCTCGTCTGCGCGGAGCTCTGCTCGTCCTGGGAAGGGGAGGAAGAGGAGGTCATTTGATCCTTACGTCGAGAGAGCGATGGGTCTGATGTCGGCACAACGCTCGCGGGCACCGGAAGATTCCCGGTCCCGGCCGCGTCGCCGACCCGACGATGGTGACACGGCCCCGCCGGACGCGTCACCCGGGTTTCACGGTGCCCGGGTCGGTCCCGACGGGGTCGCTGCGCCAGTCCGGGTGGCCGGGCATGGCGGGGGTCTTCCGCTCGTAGAGCCAGCCGTGGAAGAAGGCGGTGAGGTCGCGTCCGGCGGTCTCACCCGCCAGGGCGACGAAGTCGGTGGTGGTGGCGGTGGAGTCCCGGTGTTCGGCGACCCAGCGGCGTTCCAGGCGGCGGAAGGCGTCGTCGCCGATCTCCTCGCGGAGCGCGTAGAGGGCGAGGGCGGCTCCGTCGTAGACCACGGGCCGGAAGAGGCTGATCTGGTGGGAGGGGGTGGGCAGCTCGGGCGCGGCGGGCGGGCCGCCGTCCGCCCGCCAGCCGTCGGAGGCGGCGTAGGCGGCCTTCATGCGGCGTTCCAGGGTCGGGCCCCCGTTCTCCTCGGCGTACACCGCCTCGTACCAGGTGGCGTGGCCCTCGTTGAGCCACAGGTCGGACCAGGTGCGGGGCGAGACGCTGTCGCCGAACCACTGGTGGGCCAGTTCGTGGACCAGGACCGAGTCGACGTACCAGCGCGGGTACCTCGGGTCGGCGAACAGGCGGCGTTCGAAGAGCGAGAGGGTCTGGGTCTCCAGCTCGAAGCCGGTGGAGGCGTCGGCGACGAGCACCCCGTACGTCTCGAAGGGGTACGGGCCGACCCGCCGCTCCATCCATTCCAGGTGTCCGGGGGTCCGGGCCAGCCAGGGCTCCATCAGCTCCCGGTCGACGGTGCGGACCACGTCCCGTACGGGCAGGCCGTTCGGGCCCTCGCGGTGGAGGACCGTGGAGTCGCCGATGGAGATCTGGGCGAGTTCGGTGGCCATGGGGTGGGTGACGCGGTAGGTCCAGGTGGTGGTGGCGCCGTGCCGGACGCGGCCGGTGGGCAGGCCGTTGGCGACGACGGTGAGCGCCCGGGGGGCGGTGACGCGGAAGGTGAAGTACGCCTTGTCCGCCGGGTGGTCGTTGGACGGGAAGACCCGGTGGGCGGCGTTGGCCTGGTTGGCCATGGCGAGCCCGTCGGTGGTGCGCACCCAGCCGCCCGCCGCGGCCGGGCCCCGGGGGTCGCTGGTGTGGGTGACGACGATGTGCACCCGCTCCCCCGCGTCGACCGGTACGGCCGGGGTGACGACGAGGTCCTCGTCGGCGGTGGCGTACGCGGCGGGCAGTCCGTCGACGCTGACGGCGGAGACCGTGCCGTGGGTGAAGTCGAGGTTGATCCGCTCCAGGTCGGCGGTGACGAGGGCGTCGATCCGGGTGACCGCCGCCAGGGGCTCGGTGTTGACGCCGGTGTAGGTGAGGTCGAGGTCGTAGGTGAGGACGTCGTAGCCGGGGTTCCCCAGCTCCGGGAAGAGCGGGTCACCGATGCCGAGGGGTTGCGGGGCGGGCAGTGCGGCGGCGACGAGCCCGGCCGAGGCGGCGACCAGGACGGCGGAGCGGAGCCACCGCGCGCGGGACAGGGGGGTGCGGAGGAGCGGCATGGGCCGGGCCTTTCCTGAGGACTGGCCCTACGGCTACCAGGACGCTCCCCCCGACCCCGGCCGACGCGCCCGCCCGCCACTCGAAGGGGTTCACGGGGACGGGACGGCCGGGCCGCCTGCCCGGCCGGGGTCGGGGGGGGACCGTGCTCCCCCGACCCGGACGCCCGGGAGGCTCGCGGGTCCGGCCGTCCGGGGCTGCCGCAGGGCCGGAGTGTCCGGGATGTCGACCGAGCACGGCCGAGGGAGGCCGGGTCCGGGTCCGGCTCCGGCCGGTCCGGCTCGGGGCCGGTTTCGCGTTCGGTCGAGCCGGGACCGTCAGGCGCGGCGCGGGGACGGGCGGTGGCGGGCTCGGGTCACGTCGTACACGCCGGGCACGTCCCGCATGGCCCGCATGAGGGCGGAGAGGCGGGCCACGTCGGGCAGGTGGAGGGTGTACGTGTGCCGGACGCGCTGCTCGCTCGGCGGTTCGACGGTCGCGGCGACGACGGCCGCCCCGGCGACGGCGATGGCCTCGGTGAGATCGGCCAGGAGACCGGGGCGCCCGAAGGACTCGGCGACCAGGGTGACCCTGCCGTGGGCGGTGTCGCCCCAGCGGACCGCGACCGGCTCGCGGCCGAGACCGCGCATGGTGTCGACGGCGGCGCAGCCCGAGCGGTGGACGGTGACCGATCCGCCGCGCACCCGGAAACCGGTGATCTTGTCGGGGGGTACGGGCGTGCAGCAGCCCGCCGGGCGGACGGCCGGGGCCGGTTCTCCCGCCAGGTCGGCGTGCAGCTCCGCGCCGGTACGCCGGTCGGCGGCGGGCCCCGCCGGGGGCCGGGGGCCGGTGCTGGCGGCGGGGGGCGGGGTGCTCTCGGGATGGTCCCGGAGCCAGCCCGTGATCGCGATCCGGGCGGCGGGGGTGCGGGCGTGGTCCAGCCACTCGGGCGAGGGGCCCGACCCGGCGTCCGGGTCGAGGAGCAGTTGGACGGTGTCCCCGGCGCCGAGGACGGTGCTCAGCGGGGCGAGGCGGCCGTTGACGCGGGCGCCGTGACAGGCGTGGGCGGCCTCGCCGTGCCGGGCGTAGGCGGCGTCGACGCAGCTGGCCCCGGCGGGCAGGCTGAGGGTGCCGGGGAGGCCGCCGCCCGTGTGGAAGACGGTGATCTCGTCGTCCTCGGCGAGGTCGGCACGGAGCGAGGACCAGAACGTGTCCGCGTCGGGGGCCGCCTGCTGCCAGTCCAGCAGGCGGGAGAGCCAGCCGGGACGGGTGGGGTCGACGCGCTCGTCCTCCGCCCCTGCGGCCGCGTCTCCCCCCGCGGACGCGTCCACCTCCACGGACGCGTCGGAAGGGGTGTCGGCGAAGGAAGCCATGGAAGGGGTGGAAGTGACGGGAGTGGTGGAAGTGACGGCTCCGGCGGGACCCGTGCGGCCCTCCGGGCCGGTGGGGGCCGCGAGCGGTTCCCGGAGGGCCGGGGCGGTGCCCGCCGGGGCCTCCGGGCCGGGCTGCGCGGCTGTGTCCTGCCCCGCGTACGGATTGCCGAGGGCGACGACGCCCGCCTCCGCGACCTTGTGCATCCGATGGGTGCGGATGAGGACTTCGGCGACCGCGCCGTCGGGAGCGGCGATCGCGGTGTGCAGCGACTGGTACAGGTTGAACTTGGGCGCGGCGATGAAGTCCTTGAACTCGGAGATCACCGGGGTGAAGCAGGTGTGCAGTTCACCGAGCACCCCGTAGCAGTCGGCGTCCTCCGTCACCAGGACCAGGAGCCGTCCGAAGTCGCAGCCGCGCAGTTCGCCGCGCTTGAGCCGGACCCGGTGGAGGGAGACGAAGTGTCGTGGGCGGACGTGGACCTCGGCGCCGATGCCCGCCTCGCGGAGCACCGACGCCACCTGTCCGGCGACGGCGTCGAGCGCGTCCCCCGAGCCGGGGGCGCCCGCGACGAGCGCGCGGGTGACCTCGTAGTCCTCGGGGTGGAGGATGGCGAAGACCAGGTCCTCCAGCTCCGACTTGAGCGCCTGGACGCCGAGCCGTTCGGCCAGCGGGATGAGGACGTCCCTCGTGACCTTGGCGATCCTGGCCTGTTTCTCGGGCCGCATCACCCCGAGGGTCCGCATGTTGTGCAGCCGGTCGGCGAGCTTGATCGACATCACGCGGACGTCGTCACCGGTGGCGACGAGCATCTTGCGGAAGGTCTCGGGCTCGGCGGCGGCCCCGTAGTCGATCTTCTCCACCTTGGTGACGCCGTCGACCAGATAGGCCACCTCGTCGCCGAACTCGCGGCGCACCTGATCGAGCGTCACCTCCGTGTCCTCGACGGTGTCGTGGAGCAGGGAGGCGGTCAAGGTCGTGGTCTCCGCGCCGAGTTCGGCGAGGATGAGGGTGACCGCCAGCGGATGGGTGATGTACGCCTCGCCGCTCTTGCGGAACTGGCCCCGGTGCGAGCGCTCGGCGAGCACGTACGCCCGCCGCAGCACCGTCAGATCGGCCTCGGGATGGTGGGCGCGGTGCGCCTCGGCGACATGGCTGATGGCGTCCGGCAGGCGGTCGCGGGGGGCGGGTCCCGCGGTGGCGCCGAGCAGGGCGGCGCGGCCGAGGCGGCGCAGATCGATCCTGGCGCGCCCGCGTCTGCGGGCGGTCGTCCCGGTGTCGGCGGGTTCCGCCGCGCTCACGGGGTTGGCGGCCTCTGCGCTCATGGGCACCTCCGGCGACGTCGACCGGCGGTGGGCGGGCCAGGCGTGCCCGGGGGGCCGGTGCTTGATGCTACCGACCCCACCACGCGGCACCGTCACGCTCTCGCCCAGCGTGAACCGGATCACCCATTCGAGCGACAAATCAGTCGTTGACGATTTCGATTCCGTCGGTCTCCGGCAGGGGCGCTCCGGTCCGGCGGCTCAGCCCAGCCACTCGGGGTCGACCGTGCCCTCGGCGACGATCACCGCGGGGCCCGTCATGTCGATCCGGCCGTCGGGGTGCTCGGTGATGACCAGGGTCCCGCCGAGCACGTCCACGGTGTACGTCACGGGGGTGCCGGTCCCGGCGGGGTCGGCACCGTCCCGGCGGGCGGCGGCGACGGCCACGGCGCACGCGCCGGTGCCGCAGGAGCGGGTCTCGGCGGCGCCGCGCTCATGGACGCGCATGGCGAGGTGCCGGGGGCCGAGGTCGGCGACGAACTCGATGTTCACCCCGTCCGGGTAGACCGTCGCGGGCTCGTAGGACGGCTCGGTGAAGAGGTCGCCCGCGTGGGCGAGGTCCTCGACGAAGGCGACGGCGTGCGGATTGCCCATGTTCACGTTCCGCGCGGACCAGTGGCGGCCGTCGACGGTGACGGTGACCCCGTCCCCGGGGAGGACCGCCCGGCCCATGGCGACGGTGACGGAACCGTCCTTGTCGAGGTGGACGCGCTTGACCCCGCCCCGGGTGGCGACGGCGACCTCACCGGCGGTGACGTGCCCGGCGTGCTCCAGGTACCGGGCGAAGACCCGGACCCCGTTGCCGCACATCTCGGCGACCGAGCCGTCCGCGTTGCGGTAGTCCATGAACCACTCGGCCTCGTCGGCCAGGTGCCGCGCCTCGGGGTGGGCGGCGCTGCGCACGACGTGCAGCAGTCCGTCGCCGCCGATCCCGGCCCGTCGGTCGCAGAGCCGTGCGACGAGGGCGGGCGGCAGGTCGACGGCGTTCTCCGCGTCGGGGACGATCACGAAGTCGTTCTCGGTGCCGTGGCCCTTGAGGAACGGGAGCGGTGAGGTCTGCGCGTTGGTCACGCGATCAACTGTACGGGGTGGCCCCGGGCGCCGCCCGGCCGTCCACGGGCCGGTCGTCGCGGGCCACCGGCCGTGACCGGAGGGCGGAGGAGAGCGTACGGGCGGGCGACCGGCGGCACGGGAACCGGCCGGAGCGGGCGACCGGCGTGGAAGTCGGCACCAGGGGGTCGACCGGGGTCGCGGGAGACGGTCCCGGGGCGGCCGGCCGGGTCAGCGGAGGCGGGCGACGCGCCAGACCGCGAGGGACACCAGGGCGGTGATCGTCACCGCGTACAGCAGGAGCGCCCGCCAGTTCGGGCGCTCGCCCGAACCGCGCCTGCGCAGACCCGGCCAGGTGTGGCCGACCCTGCGGGCGGCCATCACGCCCCAGCCCGCCGCGCAGGAACTGATGAGGAGTCCGAGCATCGCGACGACGGCGCCGCCGTCCCCCGAGCCGAAGGCGAGCGGGAAGGCGAACATCAGCGAGCCGAGGGCGGCGAGCGCCACGATGGGGGCGAGCTGCCAGATCCGCAGCCTGCGCTGGGGCCGCAGTTCGACCTCGACCTCGACGGCGTCCACCTCGACGGAGGTGCCCAGCACGTCGTCCGGGCCGTCCGGGGTCAGGCCCGAGGCGCCGACCGGAAGGTCCGGTCCCAGGTCCGCCGCGCCCATCGGGAGACCGGGGGCGTCACCCGCCGGGTCGCCGAGGGGCGCTCCGTGCTGTTCTCTGTCGCGAGGGCCGGCCTCCATCGCCACGCGCCCTCCCCACTCGGACTTCACTCGGTCGATCGTCGCTCGATGATGGCACGCTCCCGGCCGCCGAATTGACGGGCAGGGCGTCCCGATGCCATCACGTGATCAGGCTGTGACCGCTCGTTCGACCAACGACAGCGCCTGCCCCGGGAGTTCCCCCCGGTGCTCGACGGCCCCGCTGAGCCAGTGGACGCGCGGGTCGCGGCGGAACCAGGAGTCCTGGCGGCGGGCGAAACGCTTGGTGGCGCGCACGGTCTCGGCACGGGCCTCGTCCTCGGTGCGCTCCCCGGCCAGCGCGGTGAGGATCTGCTGGTAGCCGAGGGCGCGGGAGGCGGTGAGCCCCTCGCGCAGACCGCGCGCCTCCAGGGCGCGGACCTCGTCGACGAGCCCCGCCTCCCACATCCGGTCCACCCGGGTGGCGATCCGCTCGTCCAGTTCGGGACGGGCCACGTCGACGCCGATCTGCACGGTGTCGTAGACGGGGTCCGGGCCCGGCAGGTTCGCCGTGAAGGGCTTTCCGGTGATCTCGATCACTTCCAGGGCGCGGACGATGCGGCGTCCGTTGCCGGGCAGGATCGCGTGGGCCGCGGCGGGGTCCGCCTCGGCGAGCCGGGCGTGCAGGGCGCCGGAGCCGTACTCCTCCAGTTCGGCCTCCAGACGGGCCCGGACGGCGGGGTCGGTGCCGGGGAACTCCAGGGCGTCGACGGCCCCCCGTACGTACAGACCGGAACCGCCGACCAGGACGGGGACGCGTCCGGCGGCGAGCAGCCGGTCGATCTCGGCGCGGGCCAGCCGCTGGTACTCGGCGACGCTGGCCGCCTCGGTCACGTCCCAGATGTCGAGGAGGTGGTGGGGGACGCCGCCGCGTTCCTCCGGCGTCAGCTTGGCGGTGCCGATGTCCATCCCCCGGTAGAGCTGCATGGAGTCGGCGTTGACGACCTCTCCACCGAGCTGCTGGGCCAGGAACACACCCAGATCGGACTTTCCGGCCGCCGTGGGGCCGACGACGGCGATGACCCGCGGTGCGGGAGCTGCGCTTCTCACCTCCCCAGTCTCGCAAACCTCCGGGCCCGTCCCCGAACGAGCTACGTGACGGGGTCGTTCCGCGCTTCGTTGCCCGGTGCGGGGTTCCGGCCCCGTTCGCCACGGAACCCGTCCCGTCCGAGTACGCTATGGAGTGAGCAATGGGCGTTTTTTCAGCGTTTCGCCGCAGGACGAGCAAGGTGACCGAGACCGAGTCGGAGCAGGTCGCCGTCGTCCCGGCGGTCGAGGAGGAGACGCGGGGAGGGGCCGGGGCTCCGGCCGGATCCGGCAGCGGACCGGACGGCGCGGAAGGGACTCCCCCGACGGCGGCGACCGTCGACATCCCCAGGCAGCAGTCGGCGGCGGAAGCCGACGGCCGGACCGGTGAAGACGCCGGCGCATAGACGGAACACAGACGGCACACCGAAGGACGGGCCCCACGGGGTCCGCGGAGGGAAGGTTCCCCATGGGTCTCCTGGACTCGCTGAAGGCCAAGCTCGGCCCGGCGAAGGAAAAGGTCGCCGACCTCGCGCAGCAGCACGGGGACAAGATCGACCAGGGCCTCGACAAGGCCGCGAAGCTGGTCGACGAGAAGACCAAGGGCAAGTACAGCGACAAGATCCACACCGGTACGGACAAGGCCAAGGACGCGCTGGACCGGATCGGTCAGAAGGACGACGGCACGCCCGGGAACGGCGGTACGACCCCGCCGCCCGCCGCCTGACACCGGCGGCCCCTCCGTACGGCGGACGGCCGTGGAGCTTCGTGCTCCGCGGCCGTCCGCCGTCGTCGTTCCGGGGTGTTCAGGACCAGGCGGCCACGAAGTACCCGACGCCGTAGGGGGCGTCCTCGAAGAGCAGCCGCCCGTCGAGCCCCGCGCCCTCGGCGGCGCCCGCGAGGACCTGCCAGGGGGCGCGGCCCGCCGCCTTCAGCTCGTACGCCAGCTCCGGGTCGAGCGCCAGCAGGGCGGGCGCGTCGGCCGCGCCGAGCGCGCGGGCGGCCGTCGCGTCGAAGCCCTCGGCCCGCTCGTCGAGGTAGCCGGGGGCCTTCACCGTCCGGCAGGCGCTGCCGTCGCCCAGGACGAGCAGGGCGACCCGCGCGGCGGAGCCGGCCAGGCCCCGGCCCAGCCCGGCGCACACGTCCGGGGTCGCGGCCTCGTCGACGGCCAGGCCCTCGACCGGCGCGTCGGCCCACCCGGCCCGGTCGAGGAGCCAGGCGCCGACGGCGAGGGAGGCGGGCAGGGGCCGGGCACCGGCCGGTGCGGCGGGCCCGGCCTGATCGGCCGGTGTCCCGGGGGCTCCCAGCCGTACGGAGAGGTCGACGCCGAAACCGGCGAAGGAGCCCGTCGAACCGGCCGGGTGGACGCCCACCGCGCCCTCGCCCGCGGGCCCGACGACGTACAGCCGGTCCGGGCGGGCGGCGGCGAGCAGCCCGAGGACATCGGCGCAGGCCGTCCGCGCGGGGTCGAGCTCGGGGGCGGCACCGGCCGCGACCTCGGGCACGAGGAGCGGGGGGCAGGGGCAGACTGCGGCGGCGACAAGCATGATCGGCAGCCTAGTGGGCGGCCCCGCGCCGAACCCCGACCGGCGGCCCGGCCGCGCCGGGCGGTACTTCGGCGCGCCGGGCCGTAGGGCGTCCGGGCGGTGGTGCGGCGGCGGGGCGTGGTGCGGGGGCGTGGTGCGGGCCGCACGGTCCGCACCCGCCGGAGCCCGCCGTGCCCTGCGGCGGGTCAGCGGGGCTCTGGGGGAGGCGGGACGCGGGCCTGTGGGTGCCCCCGACGCCGTGGAAGCCGTGCGCGCCTGTCCCTCGTACGGGCCCCGGCCCCGGTGGGGGTGGTGCTCCCGGGCCGGTCGCGCGGGCGTCCCGGACGCTGGGAGGGGCCGGGCGGCCACCTCGCGGAGGCGGTCCCGGGACCGTGCGGGTCCGGGACCGCGGTCCCGGGCTCGTGCGGTCCGGTACCGCGCCGTGAGCCCGGCCCCGCGCTGCCAGCGGCCGTCACGCGGGCTGGCCGCTGGGGCTCGCGCGCCCGGTGGGGGTGCCGTGCTCCTCCGGGCGGCTCGGTTCCCGGTCCGGGCCGGGTGGGTCCCGCCCGGTGGGGAGGTGTCAGCGGGTCCCGCCCGGTGGGGACGGTGTCAGTGGGTTCCGCAGGCCGGGACGGCGGTGGCCGGGAGGGGGTCCGGGACGCCGATCTTCGGGAGGCCGAGCAGGACCCCCGCGGGCTTGGCCGCCGTCGTGTGGCGCTTCTCCCAGGCGTCGCCCGCGCGGGTGCGGCGGACCGCCTCGACCGGGCCCTCGGCGAGCAGGTGGTGCGGGGCCGCGTAGGTGATCGCGACGGTCACGACGTCGCCGGGGCGCACCCCCTCGTCCGGCTTGGTGAAGTGGACGAGCCGGTTGTCGGGGGCGCGGCCGGAGAGGCGGTCGGTGGCGCCGTCCTTGCGGCCCTCGCCCTCGGCGACCATGACGTCGAGGGTGCGGCCGACCTGCTTCTTGTTCTCCTCCCAGGAGATCTCCTCCTGGAGGGCGACGAGCCGCATGTAGCGCTCCTGGACGACCTCCTTGGGGATCTGGTGGTCCATCTCGGCGGCCGGGGTCCCGGGGCGCTTGGAGTACTGGAAGGTGAAGGCGTTCGCGAAGCGGGCCTCGCGGACGGTGTGCATGGTCTGCTCGAAGTCCTCCTCCGTCTCGCCGGGGAAGCCCACGATGATGTCGGTGGAGATGGCGGCGTGCGGGATGGCCGCGCGGACCTTCTCGATGATCCCGAGGAAGCGCTCCTGCCGGTACGAGCGGCGCATCGCGCGCAGGATCGTGTCCGAGCCGGACTGCAGCGGCATGTGCAGCTGCGGCATGACGCTCGGGGTCTCGGCCATCGCGGCGATCACGTCGTCGGTGAAGTCGCGGGGGTGCGGGGAGGTGAACCGGACCCGCTCCAGGCCCTCGATCCGGCCGCAGGCGCGCAGCAGCTTGGAGAAGGCCTCGCGGTCGCCGAGGTCGGAGCCGTACGCGTTGACGTTCTGGCCGAGCAGGGTGATCTCGGAGACGCCCTCGGCGACCAGCGCCTCGATCTCGGCGAGGATGTCGCCGGGACGACGGTCCTCCTCCTTGCCGCGCAGCGCGGGGACGATGCAGAACGTGCAGGTGTTGTTGCAGCCGACGGAGATCGAGACCCAGGCCGCGTACGCCGACTCGCGCCGGGTCGGGAGCGTGGAGGGGAACGCCTCCAGGGACTCGGCGATCTCGATCTGCGCCTCCTCCTGGACGCGGGCGCGCTCCAGGAGGACGGGGAGCTTGCCGATGTTGTGGGTGCCGAAGACCACGTCGACCCAGGGGGCCCTGCTGACGATGGTCTCGCGGTCCTTCTGCGCGAGGCAGCCGCCGACGGCGATCTGCATACCGGGGCGCGTGGTCTTCATGGGGGCGAGGCGGCCGAGGTTCCCGTACAGCTTGTTGTCGGCGTTCTCGCGGACCGCGCAGGTGTTGAAGACGACGACGTCGGCGTCGCCGTCGGCGCTCCGGGGGGCCCGGACGTACCCGGCCTCCTCCAGCAGACCGGAGAGCCGCTCGGAGTCGTGGACGTTCATCTGACACCCGTAGGTGCGGATCTCATAGGTCTTGGCTTCGCCCACGATGCTGCTCCGGTCGCTGCTGCTGGTCATGGCTCAAGGGTAGGCGGTCGCGGGAGACCCTCCGTCCGGCGGCTCCTCGGCCCCGGCCGCGCGGGACAGACAGGCGCGGAGCCGGTCCGGGTCGACGTCCTCCAGGGTGTCGGCGAAGGTGCGGCGGGGCGAGGCGGGGACGGGCAGCAGGGACGGGACGACGAGGACGGCGCAGCCCGCCGCGTCGGCGGAGGCCGTTCCGTCCGGGGAGTCCTCGACGGCGACGCAGGCTCCGGCCGGCAGACCGAGGCGGGCGGCGGCGGTCCGGTAGGGCTGGGGGTGCGGTTTGGTGTGCGGGGTGTCGTCGGCGGAGAGCGTGAAGGCGAACGGGACGTGCGCGAGGGAGCCCCCGACGACGCTGTCCACGACGCTCCGGGGGGAGGCGCTGACCAGGGCGTACGGGATGCCTTCGGCGTCCAGCCGGTCGAGCAGCCGCTGGGCGCCGGGGCGCAGCGGGGTGCCCGCGTCGACGCGGGCGAGGAACTCCCGGCCGAGGTCGGTGGCGACCCGGGCGGGGTCGGCGGTTCCGGTGACGCGGGCGAGGTGGGCGGCGGTGTCCTCGACGGCGCGGCCGACGACGTGGGGCGCGTCGGCGGTGGTGAGGCGGTGGCCGAGGCCCGCCGCGACCTCTTCGGTGACCTGCCACCAGAGGCCCTCGGTCTCGACGAGGGTGCCGTCCATGTCGAAGAGGACGGCGCCGAGCCGGGGGGCGGTGGCCGTGGTCCGGGGGGCGGTCACGCGGCGGTTCCGGGGAGGACGAGGACGGGCTGCGGGGCGAGGTCGAGCCGGGCGCGGGCGCCGACGGTGAGGCCGGTGGCGTCGCGGGAGGGCAGGTCTGCCTCGACCTCGGTGCCGGTGGGCAGGAGGAGGCGGACGCGGGTGACGGCGCCGAAGAAGGAGGTGCCGACGACGGTGGCGTCCCCGGCGGGGTCGGGGGTGGCGAGGACGTTCTCCGGGCGGACGAGCACATCGACGCCGGACCCGGTCCCGGTGCCGTGTTCCGGTGCGGTGCTCGGGTCCACGGGGACCGTGCGGCCCGCGACCTCGACGGTGTCCGGGCCGGTGCGGCGGCCGGGGAGCCGGTTCATGGTGCCGACGAACTCGGCGACGAAGGCGGTGGCGGGGCGCGCGTACAGCTCGGCGGGGGCGGCGCACTGCTCCAGGCGGCCCGCGTTCAGGACGGCGACCCGGTCGGCCATGGAGAGGGCCTCCTCCTGGTCGTGCGTGACGAAGACGGTGGTGATGCCGAGGGAGAGCTGAAGCCTGCGGATCTCCTCGCGGAGGCTGAGCCGTACCTTCGCGTCGAGCGCGGAGAGCGGTTCGTCGAGGAGCAGCACCCGGGGTTCGAGGGCGAGGGCACGGGCGAGGGCGACGCGCTGCTGCTGGCCGCCGGAGAGCTGGTGCGGGTAGCGGTCGCCGTGCTGGGGAAGTCCGACGAGGTCGAGGAGTTCGGCGGCGCGTTCGGCGCGGCGGGCGGCGGGGACCTTGCGGACGCGCGGGCCGAAGGCGACGTTGTCGCGGACGGTCAGGTGGGGGAAGAGGCTGTACGACTGGAAGACCATGCCCGCGTCGCGCCGGTCGGCGGGGACGTCGGTGATGTCGCGGCCGTCGACGAGGACGGCGCCGGAGTCGGGGTGTTCGAATCCGGCCACCATGCGCAGGGCGGTGGTCTTGCCGCAGCCCGAGGGGCCGAGGAGGGCGATGAGTTCGCCGGGTTCCACCGTGAGGTCGAGTCCGTCGAGGGCGACGGTGGGGCCGAAGGCGCGCCGCAGCGAGCGGAACTCCAGGCGGGCTCCGGTGGCGGGGGGCGCGGGGCGCTCCGCGGTGGCCGATGACATGTCAGGACTCCTTACGGGCGGGTGCGGCGGCGTGGGCCGTTCCGGCGCGGGAGAGCGCGAGGAGCAGCACCCAGGTGATGACGAGGCTGAGGAGGGAGACCGCGACGGACATCCGGGCGTGGGAGCCGGATATCGAGACGATCCAGACGGCGAAGGGCCGGAAGCCGAGCAGCGAGGCGATGGTGAACTCGCCGAGGACGAGGGCGAGGGTGAGGAAGGCGGCTCCGGCGAGGGAGGTGCGCAGGTTCGGCAGGATGACCCGGAAGACGGTGTACGGCCAGCTCGCCCCGCAGTTGCGGGAGGCCTCCACCAGGGTGGGCACGTCGACGGCGCGGAGTCCGGCGTCGAGGGAGCGGTGGACGAACGGCAGCGCGAGCACGGTGTACGCGAGGACGAGGACGACCGGGAAGGACTCGTCCTGCACGGCGAGGAAGGTGCGGTAGAAGGGGGTGCGGGAGAGGTGTTCCGGGCCCCAGCGCAGGACCGTGGTGATGCCGGTGACCAGGGCGATCGGCGGGACGACGAGGGGCAGGGTGCAGAGCACCTCGACGAGGGGGCGCAGCCGGGGCGGGCCGATGCGGACGGCGATGAGGGCGGGCACGGCGAGCAGCAGGGAGAGCGCGATGGTGGCGGCGGCGAGGCCGAGGGAGAGCAGCAGGCTCTCGGTGAAGCCGTCGGCGCCGATGAGCTGGGTGTAGGCGTCGAAGGAGACGCCCTGGCCGGGCACGTGCACGGTGAAGACGAAGGACGCGAGCAGCGGGAGCAGGAAGTACGCGCCCGCGAGCGCGAGGACGGCTCCGCGCCAGATCCGGGGCCGGGGGCGGCGGCGCGCGGCCGGGGCGGCGCGGGGGGCGGCCGGGCGCGGGTCCGCGGGGCCGGTGGGCGTACGCGGGTCCACGGGGCCGGAGGCCGTACGCGGACCCGCAGGACCGGAGGCCGTACGCGGCGCTGCGGAGCCGGGGTCCGTACGCGGCTCCGCGGCGCTGGTGGCGGCCGTCCGTGGGGACGCGGGGGCGGAGGCCGTGCGGGGCTCCGCGGGACCGTCCGCCGTGCTGGGGGTCATCGCAGCCATCGGGCGCTCCGTCGGGTCAGGGGCAGGTAGACGGCCATCACCAGGGCGGCGACGAGGATCATGTCGAGGCCCAGGGCGAGGGCCACGTTCTCCTGGCCGGTGAGGACGTTGCCGGAGAGGGCGTCGGCGATCTTCAGGGTGACCAGTGGGACCGAGCCGCCGACCAGGGCGGCGGCCGTGGCGTGGGCGGCGAAGGCCGTGCCGAAGAGCAGGACCAGGCCGCCGAGGAGGGAGGGGGCGAGCACGGGCAGGCCGACGTACCGCCAGAACTGCCAGGGGGTGGCGCCCGCGTTGCGGGCGGCCTCGCGCCACTGGGGGCGCAGTCCGTCGAGGGCGGGCACGGTGACCAGGACCATCAGCGGGATGAGGAAGTACAGGTAGACCACGGTCAGTCCGGTGAAGGAGTACAGGTCCCAGCCGAGCGCGCCCAGGTCGCCGAGCTGCGTGACGACGCCCGAGATGCCGAGGGTGGCGATGAAGGCGAAGGCCAGCGGTACGCCGCCGAAGTTGGCGAGGACCCCCGAGGCGGTGAGGGCCGCCGTGCGCAGGGTCCCCGAGCGGGAGGTGACGACGGCCTGGGCGACGAGGACGCCGAGCACACCGCCGAGGAGCGCGGTGAGCGCGGAGAGCTGGACGCTGCCGAGGAGCGAGCCCAGGTACGGGCCCTGGAGCGAGAGCGCCAGGTGGTCACCGGTGAGGGATGTGGTGGTGGCGCTCTCGGGGGCGCCGGGGCCCGCGGGTTCCGTGCGGGTCACCGCGCCGAGGAGGAGGGCGGTGAGCGGGAGGCCGAAGAAGACTCCGGCGAAGAGGACGAGGGGGAGGACGGCGAGCCAGGCGCGCGGGCCGCGCCGTCGGCGGCGGGTGCCGCCGACGGTGTCCGTCCCCGGGCGGGGGGAGGCGGACAGCGTGCCCCTCTCCGGGCGGGGAGCGGTGTCCTTCTCCCGGTGGGGCGGGCCCGGGGTGTCGTCCGTGTCCCGGACGGGCGTGGCGGACGGGCTGTCCGTCCCCGGGTGGGGAGCGGTGGGCACGGTGTCCGTCTCCCGGTGGGGCGGGCCCGGGGTGTCGTCCGTGCCCCGGTGGGGCGTGGCGGGTGCGGTCATCAGGAGACGGCCTTGTCCCACTTCTCGGCGAGGGTGGCCTTGGCCTTGTCCAGCTCGGCGGAGGCCGGGAAGGCGGGGATGCCCTCGACCTGGGGGAGCTTGGCGACGAAGGACTTGTCGGCGGTGCCGTCGGCGGTCATCGCGGGCAGCAGGACCGGGCGGGCGTAGCCCTTGAGCCAGAGGTTCTGGCCCTCGGCGCTGTAGAGGAACTCCATCCACAGGCGGGCGGCGGCCGGGTGCGGGGCGTCCTTGTTGATGGCCTGCGAGTAGAACTGGGCGTAGACGCCGTCGGCGGGGACGGTGACCTTCCAGTCGACGCCCTTGGAGGCGAACTGGTCGGCGTAACCGGCGTTGAGGTAGTCCCAGTCGATGGAGATGGGCGTCTCGCCCTTCTCGACGGTGGCCGGGGTGGACTCGACGGGGATGAAGTTGCCGCTCTTCCGCAGCTTGCCGAAGAAGTCGATGCCGGGCTGGATGTCGGAGAAGGAGCCCTTGGCGGCGAGGGCCGCCGCGTAGACGCCGCCGAAGGCGGAGCCGGACTTGGTGGGGTTGCCGTTGAGGGCCACCTTGCCCTTGTACTCGGGCTTCAGGAGGTCCGCGAAGGTCTTCGGGCAGTTCGGTACGCGCTTGGCGTCGCAGCCGATGGAGACGTAGCCGCCGTAGTCGTTGTACCAGCGGCCGTCGGCGTCCTTCTGGGCGTCGGGGATCTTGTCCCAGGCCGTGACCTTGTACGGGGCGAACAGGCCCTCCTCGGCGCCGCTGCGGGCGAAGGCGATGCCCAGGTCGAGGACGTCGGGGGCGCGGTCCTGGCCCTTGCGGGACTTGACGGCGGCGATCTCGTCGGCGCTGGCGGCGTCCGGGTTCTCGCTCTGGATCTTGATCTTGGGGTACTTGGCCTGGAAGGCCTTGATGATCTCGCCGTAGTTGGCCCAGTCCGGCGGAAGGGCGATGACGTGCAGGGCGCCCTCCTTCTCGGCGGCCGCGACCAGTTCCTTCATGCCGCCGAAGGCGGTCGCGGAGGTGGCCTCGGCGGCCTTCGCCCCGGCGCCGCCTGCGGCGGGTCCTTCGGGAGCGGCGCCGCAGGCGGCGGTGAGGGTGGTGAGGACGGCGGCGCCGAGCAGGGCGGCGGCGCGGCGGCCGGAAGATCTGGGCACGGTCACTCCTGGGACGAGACGGGGGCGTCACTTGAAGGGGCTGTCACTTGTCTGAACAAGTTGGGCTCCAGTTCGCCCGGGTCCCGCGACGCGGAGATGAACGGGACATGACCCGCCGGGGAGGAGTGCGCGAAGACCGGGACCACATGAACCGCTGGTGAACTGCGGGCAGTTGACTGTGTCCGAAAGCGGCACCGGGGACGTGCGGCGGAGTTAGAGTGAACCTCCGGCCCGGCACGCGGGGTGACCGGCTGCGCACAGCACCGAGGGAAGAGAGGCACGTGGGCACGGCACGCTATCTGGAGATCGCCGAGGCCGTCCGGCAGGCGGTGCTCGACGGCGAGTACGCCGTGGGCTCCCGGCTCCCCTCCGAGGCGGACCTCGTGGCCCGCTGGTCGGCCTCCCGGGGGACGGTCCGTCAGGCGGTCGCCGTCCTGGAGTCGGAGGGGCTCGTCGGCTCCCGGCAGGGCGCCCGCCGGATCGTGCTCCGCCAGGAGCGCCGCCACAGCTTCGCCGAGCTCAACAGCTTCGCCCAGTGGGCGCACGGCATGGGGCTGCGCGTCACCAGCCGCATCCTGCTGCGGTCACGACGGGCGGCCACGCCCGAGGAGGCCCGCCGTCTCGCCGTACCGGCCGGGAGCGAGGTCCTGCACGTGCTGAGGCTGCGCCGACTGGAGGGCGAACCGGCGATGATCGAGCGGACCGCGTACGCGGGCTGGGCGGCGCCCGCCGTGGAGGCGCTCCCCGAGGACTGCGTCTCGATCATGGAGAGCATCGCCCGGGAGTCGGGCATCGTCGCCCAGTACGGCGAGCACCTCATCGACGCGGTGGCGGCGGGTTCCCGGGACGCGGAGCTGCTCGACATCCGCCGGGGCAGCCCGCTGCTGCGCCAGCGGCACATGAGCCGCGACCGGTCGGGACGGCCGATCGAGTGGACGGACGACCGCTACCGGCCCGGCAGCGTCACCTTCAGCGTGACGAACTCCGCCACCACGACCCCCCTGGAACGGCACCGGGGCGCTCCGGCGCCCTGACGCCGCTCCTACACCGGAACCCGTACCCTGTCCTCTCCCGCAGGGTGGCCGGACGGGAGCCCGTGTGCCGGGAACCACCCCCGGGTTCCCGAGTCGGAGGGGGCGCCGGGGCGCCGCCCGGCGGGCCGTCCCCCACGCCCCGGAGATTCCCCCCACATGCCCTTCACGACCACGTCCCTCGCCGCCGCCCAGCAACCCGCGGGCGGTGTCGCCGGATGGGCCACGGAGCTCGTCGACACGATGGGCGGGCCCGGCGCCGGGCTCGCCATCGCCCTGGAGAACCTCTTCCCCCCGCTGCCCAGCGAGGTCATCCTGCCGCTGACCGGCTTCGCCGCCGGGCAGGGCGTGATCTCCCTGGCCTCCGCCCTGTTCTGGACGACCCTGGGCTCGGTGACCGGGGCCGCGGCCCTCTACTGGATCGGGGCGCTGTTCGGACGGGAACGGATGCACGCGGCCTGGGCGAAGCTGCCGCTGGTGAAGGCGAGCGACCTGGAACGGACCGAGCGGTGGTTCGCCCGGCACGGCACCAAGGCGGTGCTCCTGGGCCGGATGGTGCCGGTCTTCCGCAGCCTGATCTCGGTGCCCGCAGGGGTCGAGCGGATGCCGCTGCCCGTCTTCCTGCTGCTCACCACCCTCGGCAGCTTCATCTGGAACACCATCCTCGTGATGGCCGGGTACTGGCTCGGCGACAGCTGGGACCTGGTCGAGGGCTATGTGGGCATCCTGTCGAAGGCCGTCCTCGGCCTGGCCGTACTGGCCCTGGCCGCGTTCCTGGCGGTACGGCTCCGCAGCCGCAGCGAGGGCAGGCACCGCCGGGTCTCCTGACGCACCCCGGGCCGGGCGTTCCCGCTCCGGCCCCCGGACATGCGGCGGGACCCGCGCGCGGGCACGTACGCCGCCCCGGACACGTGCGTACGCCGACTTCCGCGCGGGCACCGGACACGTACGCCGACGCGGCACCGGGGCTCACGGCCGACAGGGGCCGCAGGTCAGCCGCGCCACTCCGCGAGGACCTCCTCGGTGTGCTCGCCGGGGAGCGGGGCGCGGCCCGGCGCTCCGGCGGGGGTGCGGCCGAAGCGGGAGGCGGGGGCGGGCTGGACCGAGTCGCCGACGGGCACGAAGGCGCCCCGCGCGGCGAGCTGGTGGTGACCGGCCGCCTCGGCGGCGGTGAGGACCGGGGCCACTCCCGCGTCCACGGCGTCGAAGACCTTCACCCAGTGGTCGCGGTCCCGGGCCGCGAACCGCTCCGCGATCAGGGCGCGCAGGGCGGGCCAGGCGGCCGGGTCGGCCCGGTCCGGCAGTTCCTCGGCCCCGGTCAGACCCAGCTGGTCGAGGAGGTTCCCGTACAGCTTCGGCTCGATGGCGGCGACCGCGAGATGGCCCCCGTCGGCGGCGCGGTAGAGCGAGTAGTGCGGGGCGTCGGTGACGGTGTGGATGCCGGGGGCCCGCCGCCACTGGTGGACGAGGGTGGCGATCAGGGCGGCGCCGTCCGCGAGGGCGGTGTCGACGACCTGGCCGCGCCCGGAGCGCTCCCGCTCGTGGAGGGCGGCGAGCAGTCCCTGGACATGGGCGTTGGCGCCGCCCGCGAAGCTGGAGAGGTACGCGGTCGGGGGCAGCACCGGGTCCCCGGTCGCCGGGTCGGTGTCCAGGGCGCCGGTCAGCGCCAGGACCGCGAGGTCGTGTGCGGCGCGGCCGGCCCACGCGCCCTGCTGGCCCCAGCCGCTGACCCGTCCGTACACCAGGCGCGGATTGCGGGCGAGGGCCGCCTCGGGGCCGATGCCCAGCCGGTCGGCGACGCCGGGGCGGAAGCCCTCGACGAGGATGTCGGCGTGCTCGGCGAGCGCCAGGGCCTGCTCGACGCCCTCGGGGCTCTTGAGGTCGAGGGCGACCGAACGGCGGCCCCGGGACAGCGGGTTCTCTCCCGGGCGCGGTGCGTCGGGGCCGGGCGCGGTGCCGGATGTGGTGCCGGGTGCCCGGTCGATCCGTACGACGTCGGCGCCGAGACCGGAAAGGACGGTGCCGACGTACGCGGTGGGCGCCGCGCCCGCGAATTCCAGGACGCGTACTCCGGTCAGCGGTCCGGCCATGGCCAACTCCCTTGAATTCTCGATTCGGTGACGCGTTCCACGGTATTGCGGCGGGCGGGCGTAAGGACTGCGGAGATCCGTAGCGCCGGGAATTCGGCGGCGCCCGAGACTGGGAGGAAATACCGAGCCGACCGGCCCCCTCCGATTCTCCGGTTCATCCGGTCTCCTCGGTTCTCCGATTTCCCGGCTCCCGGTTCTCCGGCCCGCCGGTCCCCCGATTCCGAAAGGCAAGCGAATGGCCGTCGTCTACACCGCCGAGGTCACCTCCACCGGAGACGGGCGCAACGGCGCCGTGCACTCCTCCGACGGGCTCCTCGGCCTTCCCCTGTCGAGCCCCAAGGCCGTCGGAGGCTCCGGCACCGCCACCAATCCCGAGCAGCTCTTCGCGGCGGGCTACGCCGCCTGCTTCCACAGCGCGCTCCGGGCCTCCGCGCGCGAGTCGAGGACGGCGCTCACGGACGACACGGTCACCGCCGAGGTGGCGCTGCACAAGGAGGAGGGCGGCTTCCACCTGTCGGTGGTGCTGGGCGTCGTGCTTCCGGGGCTGGCCCCCGCCGAGGCGCGGCGGCTCGCGGAGGCGGCGCACGGCCGCTGCCCGTACTCCAAGGCGGTCCGGGGCAACGTCGAGGTACGGGTGGACGTCACCGTCTGATCCGGCACCGCGCGGTCCGGGCCCCGGCCCGGACCGACCGCGCCCCACGCACACAAAGGGGAAGCCCCCGTGGTCCTGCCACGGGGGCTTCCCTGTGTCCGGTCCGTTCGGGGGCCCTGCGCGGCCGGTCCCGTTCGGGGGCGTGCGCGGCCGGTCCGCCGTGGGCGTGCCGCGGCGGACCGGCCGGTCGCTACGGTCGCGCCGCCGACGCCGCGGCACGCGCCGCCGACGGGAGCGCCTCGACCACCCGGGAGACGGCCCGGTCGTCGTGGGCGGCGGAGATGAACCACGCCTCGAAGGGCGAGGGCGGCAGATAGACGCCCTGGCGGAGCAGTTCGTGGAAGAACGGCGTGTAGCGGTACGCCTCGGTGGCGCGGACGTCGTCGAAGTCGACCACCTGGTCCTCGGTGAAGAAGACCGAGAACATGGTGCCGGAGTACTGCACCCGGTGGGCCACGCCCTCCTTCGTCAGGGCCGCCGACACCTCGGTGCCGAGGGTCGTGGAGACCTCGTCGAGCCGTGCGTACACCTCGGGGGTGCTGTGCCGGAGGGTGGCGAGGCCCGCGGCGGTGGCGACCGGGTTCCCGGAGAGGGTGCCCGCCTGGTAGACGGGGCCCGCCGGGGCGAGGTGGGACATGACGTCGGCACGGCCGCCGAAGGCCGCCGCCGGGAAGCCGCCGCCCATGACCTTGCCGAAGGTCAGCAGGTCGGGGGCGACTCCGTCGCGGCCGAACCAGCCCGCGCGGCTGGCCCGGAAGCCGGTCATGACCTCGTCGGAGACGAAGAGCGCGCCGTGCCGGGCGGTGATCTCCTTCAGGCCCGCGTTGAAGCCGGGCAGCGGCGGGACGGCGCCCATGTTGCCGGGGGCGGCCTCGGTGATCACGGCGGCGATCTCGTCGCCGATCTCCGCGAAGACCTTCTCGACGGAGACCAGGTCGTTGTACGGCAGGACGATCGTGTCGGAGGCCTGGGCGCCGGTGACTCCGGGGGTGTCGGGCAGCGCGAAGGTGGCGAGGCCCGAACCGGCCGAGGCGAGGAGCGCGTCCACATGGCCGTGGTAGCAGCCCGCGAACTTCACGATCTTGCCGCGTCCGGTGAAGCCCCGGGCCAGCCGGATCGCCGACATGGTGGCCTCGGTGCCGGAGCTGACGAGCCGGACCTGCTCGACCGGCGCGACCCGGTCGACGATCTCCTCGGCGAGTTCGACCTCCCCGGTGGAGGGGGCGCCGAAGGAGGTGCCGTGGTCCAGGGCCCGGGTGACGGCCTCGACGACGGCCGGGTGCCGGTGGCCCAGGATCATCGGGCCCCAGGAGCAGATCAGGTCGACGTACTCGTTGCCGTCGCTGTCCGTGAGGTACGGGCCCTGCGCCGAGGCGATGAAGCGGGGGGTGCCGCCGACGGCGCCGAAGGCACGGACCGGGGAGTTGACGCCGCCCGGGGTGACCTTGCGGGCCCGCTCGAACAGGGCCTTGCTCGCGTGCTCTCCGCCGCTCATCGGCCGGTCTCCTCGGTGGTGGCGGTGGCGTCCGTGGCGGCCGGGGCCCCGGTGGTCAGTGCCGCGTCCAGGACGACGGCGCCCGTGGGCAGCACGCGCACCGGGTTGAGGTCGAGGGCGAAGCCGGGCGGCCAGTCCTGGACGAGTTCACCGACCTTGTGCAGGAGTTCGGCGGCTGCCTCGACGTCCACGGCGGCCCGGCCCCGGGTCCCGGCGAGTATCTTGGCGCCGCGCAGTCCGGCGAGCAGTTCGGCGCCCTCGCCCGGGGCCAGCGGCAGCAGCCGGTGGCCGACGTCGTCCAGGACCTCGGTGAAGATCCCGCCGAGACCGGCGGTGAGCACCGGGCCCAGGTCGGTGGTGTGGACGCCGACGATCAACTCGACTCCCTCGTCGACGAGTTCCTCGACGAGGACCCGGCCGCCGAGCGCGGCGAGCCTGGCGTAGGCCTCGGGCGCGGCCTCGGCGGTGACGCCGACCTCGACGCCGCCCGCCTCCGTCTTGTGGAGCAGACCGGGGACGACGGCCTTGAGCACGGCGGTGCCGCCGACCTCGGCCACGGCGGCGGCCGCGTCCTCGGGGCTCCCGGCGATCCGGCCCTCGGGCACGGCGATCCCGGCCCCGGCGAGGAGGGCCTTCAGCTCCGGCTCGCCGGCGCCGTCGCCGGGGCCGGGCACGGTGCCGGGGCGGGGGGCCTCGGGCAGCACCCGGGGGCGGCTGACCTCCCACAGGGCGGCGGCGGCGCGCAGGGCGCGGGCCGGGGTCGGGTACTCGGGGAGTCCGGCCTCGCGCAGGTCGCGCGGGGCGTCGGGGGCGAGGAAGTCGGCGCCGGTGCGGGCCACGAGGATCGGCTTGCCGCCCTTCACGGCGGCCCGGGAGAGCGCGTTGACGGCCTTCTCGACGTCGGGTCCCGCCATCACGCAGAACGCGGCGACGATGATGTCGACGGTCTCGTCGGCGATGAGGACGTCGAGGGAGCGGTCGAAGAGCGAGGGGTCGCTGAGGACCGTGGCGGTGATGTCGACGGGGTTGTCGATGGCTCCGAAGGCGGGGACGATCTCGGCGAGCGCCTCCTTGCTGCGCGGTTCCAGGTCGCTGAGTTCGAGTCCGTACGCCTCGACGGCGTCGGCGGCGAGGATGCCGGAGCCGCCGGAGGTGGTGACGACGGCGACGCGGTTGCCGGTGGGGCGCCGCTCGGACTCGAAGACCCGTGCCACGTCGAGGAGTTCGTCGATGTCGTCGACGCGGACGATGCCGAGGCCGCGCAGGGCGGCGTCGAGGACCCGGTCGTCGGTGGCGAGGGCGCCGGTGTGGGAGGCGGCGGCCCGGCCGCCGGCCTCGGTGCGGCCGGACTTGAGCAGGGCGACGGGCTTCCCGGAGCCCGCGAGTTCGCGCAGGGTGCCGATGTCGGGGGTGTCCTCCAGATAGCCGAGGAGGCCGGTGACCTCGGGCACGGCGGCGAGTTCGCGGAGGACTTCGAGGGCGGTGACGTCGGCGTCGTTGCCGGTGCTGACGACCCAGCCGGGGCGCAGTCCCCGCTCCAGGGCGAGGCTGGCGGCCCCGAAGCCGAGGGCGCCGCTCTGGCTGACGAAGGCGAGGGTGCCGGGCTCGAAGGGCACGGACTCGGCGCCGAAGAGGGGGCTGAAGGTGGCGAGGACGCGGTTCTCGTAGGCGACGGCGCCGATGCAGTTGGGGCCGATGATCCGCAGACCGCCCGCGCGGGCCCTGGCGACGACCTCCGCCTGGAGGCGGGCGCCCTCCTCCCCGGTCTCGGCGAAGCCGGAGGAGGCGATGACGGCGAGCTTGACCCCGGCGGCCACGCAGTCGTCGACGGCGCCCGGCACCCGCTCGGCGGAGACCATGATCAGCGCGAGGTCGACCGGGCCGGGGGCGTCCTTGACGCTGGGGTAGGCGGGGACGCCGAGGATCTCCGGGGAGCGCGGGTTCACCGGCAGGATGCGGCCCTTGTAGCCGTACCGGAGGAGGTAGTCGAGCGGCTTGCGGCCCAGGGCGCCGGGGCGCTCGCTGGCCCCGATGACGGCGATGGATTCGGCTTCCCAGAGGGCCGAGATGTCACTCATGCGATGGCCTCGATCTTCTTCTCGTTCGGGTCGTTCGTGCCCGCGCCGGGGAGGGTCGCGGTGCCGGGGGTGGTCGCGGTGCCGGAAGTGGCTCCGGTGCTGGAAGTGGTCGTGGTGCCGGACGTGCCGGAAGTGGCTCCGGCTCCGGAGAGGGCTCCTGCTCCGGCTCCTGAAGTGGTGGTCACGGCGCCAGAGGTGGCTCCGGTGCCGGGAGCGGTCGCCGCGACCGGGTTCGTGCCGGTGCCGCCGCCGGTCTCCGCCGCCGCGAAGAGCCGGGTGAAGGCGGCGATGTGCCGGGCCCCGTCGGGGTCGGCCGCCAGTTCGCGGACCAGGACGGTCGGCTGGTGCAGCGCCTTGTCGACGATGCGCCGGACGCTGCGGTCGATCTCCTGCCGTACGGAGCCGTCGAGACCTTCGAGGCGGCGGGCGAGCCGGTCGAGCTCGGCCTCGGCGGCCTCGGTGGCGGCGGTCCGCAGCGCGGTGAGGACGGGCTTGGCCCCGGCGAGCCGGAGGCCGGTGCGGAACTGCTCGACCTCGGCGTCGATCAGTTCGTGCGCGGCCTGGACGCTGGCCGCGGAGATCTCGTCCTCCTGGCCCTCCTCCGCGATGCGGCGGAGGTCGACGAAGGTGACGCCGGGCAGTTCGGCCGCGCCGGGCGCGATGTTGTGCGGCAGGGACAGGTCGAGCAGGAACAGCTCGCGGCCGTCCCGGGCGGCGAGCGCCGTCTCCACGTCACGGGCGCTGACGAGGTGGCCGGTGGCGGCGGTGGCACCGACGACCACGTCGACCTCGGTGAGCAGCCGGGGCAGGTCCGTGAGGTCGTACCCGACTCCCCCGGTGGTCTCGGCGAGGCGCTGGGCCTTCTCCGGGGTGCGGTTGGCGACGTGCACCCGGTCGAGACCGGAGCGGCGCAGCGCGGCGACGACGACCCCGGCGAAGGCCCCGGCACCGATGACGAGGGCGGTCTTGCCGTGCAGGGAGCCCACCCGGCGTTCGAAGAAGCCGAGTCCGGCGGTGGCGAGGGAGCGGCCCGCCTCGTTGAGTCCGGTCTCGTTGCGGGCGCGCTTGCCGACCCGCAGGGCGGTCTGGACGGCCTTGGCGAGGACGCGGCCGGTCCGGTCGAGCCGCTGGGACCGTTCGAGGCCGAGCTTGACCTGGCCGAGGATCTGGTCCTCGCCGACCACGACGGATTCCAGGCCGGAGGCGACGGCGAACAGGTGGCGTACGGCTCCGTCGGCGTGGTGGGTGTAGAGGTGCGGGGCGATCTCCTCGTGGTCGACGCCGGTGTGCTGGGCGAACAGCTCGCCGAGGCCGGTCAGTCCGCCGGGGTCGCCCGCGCCGCCGGACGGGCCCCGGGTCTCGGCGTAGATCTCCAGGCGGTTGCAGGTGGAGACGACGACGGCGGCGTCGATGCCGTCCACGGAGGTCGCGTCGGAGACGAGGTCCTCGGCGGGGCGGTCGGTGCCGGCGAGTCTCTCCAGGAGGTCGAGCGGGGCGCTGGCGTGGCTGATGCCGAGGACCAGCATGGAGGAGGACGAGGTCACCGGGTCACCGGTCCAGGGTCTGGGCGAACTCGGAGGCCCAGTAGGTGATGATCTGGGTGGCGCCCGCGCGGTGGATGGACGCGAGGCTCTCGCGGACGACCTGGTCGCGGTCGATCCAGCCCTTGGCGGCGGCGGCCTCGACCATGGAGTACTCGCCGGAGACCTGGTAGGCGGAGACGGGCACCTGGACGTGGTCGGCGATGAGCCGGACGATGTCGAGGTAGGCGAGGGCGGGCTTCACCATGACGAGGTCGGCGCCCTCGGCCACGTCCAGCGAGACCTCCAGGAGGGATTCGCGGATGTTGCCGGGGAACTGCTGGTAGCCCTTGCGGTCGCCGCGCAGGGTGGACTCGACGGCGTCCCGGAAGGGGCCGTAGAAGTGCGAGGCGTACTTGGCGGAGTAGCCGAGGATGGCCACGGACTGGTGTCCGGCCTGGTCGAGGGCTTCGCGGATGCGGCGGACCTGGCCGTCCATCATGCCGCTGGGGGCGACGATGTGGGCGCCCGCGTCGGCCTGGACGACGGCCGCCTGTGCGTACAGCTCGATGCTGGCGTCGTTGTCGACGTCGCCGTCGGCGTCGAGGACTCCGGTGTGGCCGTGGTCGGTGTACTCGTCGAGGTTGATGTCGCCGATGATCACGGTGGAGTCGCCGACCTCGGCGGTGACGTCCCGCAGGGCGACCTGGAGGATGCCCTCGGGGTCGACGGCGCCGGTGCCGGTGGGGTCCTTGTGCTCGGGGATGCCGAAGAGGATGAGTCCGCCGACCCCGTTGGCGACCGCTTCGGCGGCGGCCTTGCGGAGGGTGTCGCGGGTGTGCTGGAAGACGCCCGGCATGGACGGGATCTCGCGCGGTTCGGTCAGGCCCTCGCGGAGGAAGAGGGGCTGGACGAGGTTGGCGGGGCCGACCCGGGTCTCGGCGGCGAACCGGCGCAGGGCGGGAGTGCGGCGCAGTCGGCGGGGGCGGTAGTAAGGGGCGGCGGGGTCGGTG
Source organism: Streptomyces sp. NPDC087215 (assembly GCF_044744885.1). Classification (NCBI taxonomy): domain Bacteria; kingdom Bacillati; phylum Actinomycetota; class Actinomycetes; order Kitasatosporales; family Streptomycetaceae; genus Streptomyces; species Streptomyces sp. NPDC087215. The sequence continues at coordinate 60,906 of NZ_JBIUZD010000007.1, read as the reverse complement.
GCCGCGGTGTTGCGGCCGTAGGCGTCGTACGTCATGAGCGTGACTCCTCGGGAGGTGTGACGGCTGGGGTGGTGGCGTGCGGTCGTGCGGAGTTCTGCGGGGGCCCGGACTGCCGCCGGGCGGCGTACACGGCATCTCCTGGCGCGCTCTAGAGCGCCGAGCCGAGGAAGACCTGCTCCAGGTGCTTGGAGACGGGCTCCTCGGGGCGGCTGAACCAGTAGCCGTGGCCGCTGCGCTGGAAGAGCTTCAGCTCGCCGAGCTGGACGAGGGTCTCGGCGAGCTTGACGGCGAGTCCGGCCGGGTCGATCACGGGCAGGCCGTGCAGTTCGTGGATGCCGAGGTGCCAGAGGATCTCGTTGGGGATGCCCTCGGCGGGGATGATGACCTCGGCTCCGGCCTTGGCGGCGCGCAGCGCTGCGGCCGAGTACACCTCGACGAACTCGTCGAAGTCGCCCTCCAGGGAGCGGTGTACGGAGTCCCAGCCGCCGGGGACGACCTCGTAGGAGCTGAGCGAGGACTCCAGGCGGTACTGGCGGATGTTGGCCCTGATGGGCTCTTCCAGGGGCGGCATGAAGCCGAGGACGCCGAAGCGCTGCCCGGTGAGCGCCGAGAGGAAGAAGGCCGTCTCGCCGTAGCCGAGGGTCGGGATGGAGGCGAGGTGGCGGGCGTCGCGCAGACCGGGGTCCTGGCCCGCGGCGATCACCCAGGCGTCGTAGCCCTCCCGTTCGGCGACGAGCGCGGACTCGGAGAAGTGCCTGCTGAAGAGGACCTGGGCGGAGTGGTGGCCGACCAGGCCGAAGGGGGTGCGGTCGGGGTAGGTGTCGGCCGGCAGGGTCTTGATGTCGACGGTGGTGCCGGGTGAGGCGATCGAGTCGAGGTGCTCGCGGTACCACTGGTCGAGCAGCGGCAGGCGTCCCTCAACGGTGTGCTTGTGAAACCAGATCCGCATGTGCGTCACCTTTCAGGGGTCGTGGTGCGACGTCGAGAAGTGATGCCTTGAACAGGTAGTCGGCGGCCGACCGGGGGTCGGCGGCGGTGCGCTTCACGGCGGCGAGGGCCGCGGGGAGTCCGGCCGGGCCGTCGATGCCCGCCGTGCGGGCCTCGCTGCGCGGGATGACGGCCGTCTCGACGACGTTCCTGCGCCGGTCGAGGGCGGCGTCGAGGACGCTCTCCCCCGCCGGGTCGCCGCGCAGCACGGCGGCGAGGGCCCGGCCGGTCTCCACCGCGTCGTGCAGCCCGCAGTTCATGTTCAGACCGCCCGCGGTGGACGTCAGATGGGCCGCGTCCCCGGCGAACAGCACCCGGCCGGCCCGGTAGCGGGGCAGCAGGAACCGGGCGAGCCGGTAGGTGTGGGCGTCGCCGACGCGGACCGCGCGCCCCGCGTCGCCCGGCAGCGCCCGCTCGACCCTGGCCCGTACGGCGTCGGGGGCGAGGATCTCGTCCCGGTCGGTGCCGCGCGGGACGCGGAAGATCAGCCGCCAGTGGTCGGTCATGCCGAGCGCGCTGTACGAGCCCCGCGGGTCACGGACGTAGCTGAGCGCGGCGAGCCCGGGGACCAGTTCGTCGAGCGGGGTCTCGGTGACCACGCGGAGCGCGTAGTCGGGGTAGACCTCGGCGGTGCCGGGGAGTCCGGCGAGGTCCCGCAGGACGCTGCGGCTGCCGTCGGCCGCGAGGACGTACGGGTGCCGGGTGACGGTGGTCCGCCCGGCGGGGTCCTCGGCGCGCAGCCGGACCCCGTCGCCGGTGTCCTCGGCACCGGTGACGGTGGCGCCGAAGCGCACGTCGGCGAGTCCGGTCGCGGCGAGTTCGGCGAGCAGCAGCGGGGTGAGCCGGGACTGTTCGACGTGGAGCCGGTACGGGTGGCCGGTCGCCCCGGCGAGCAGGGCGTAGTCCAGCTCGGCGTGGACGCCGCCGTCCAGGTCGCGCCACTGGACGCGGTCGACGACACGGCCCTGGCGGCGCAGGGCCGCCGCGACGCCGAGTTCGTCGAGGAGGTCGAGGGTGGACGGGTGGAAGGTGGAGGCGCGGGACTCGGTGGCGAGTTCCGTACGGGACTCCAGGAGGGTGACCGGTACGCCGGACCTGGCGAGGACGAGCGCGGCGGCGAGTCCCACGGGCCCGGCGCCGACGACGGCGACGGGTTCCCGCCGGGAGGCGGCGGAACCGCTCACGACACGGTCACGGCGGTACGGCCGGAGGCCTCGGACCGGTCGCCCCGGGCGGCGCCGGTCCGTTCGGCGAGCCTGCGCAGCAGCGGGTGGGCGTCGGGGCCGTCGGCCGGGACGCCGAGGGTGTCGCGGGCCCACCAGGCGCTCGCCAGGTTGGAGGTGAGCAGGGTCCGCGCGCTGTCGCGGCCCAGTTCGGCGAGCGCGTCGAAGGTGAACATGCCGGTGCCGGTGAACAACAGGGTGGCGTCCTCGGGCAGTTCGGCCTCCCGGACCTGGGCGACGAGTTCGTCGGTGGTCACGTCGTACGGGGAGAAGCGGGCGCCGGCCCGGATCTTGACGACCCGGTCGACGGCGAGCCCGGCGGCTTCCCAGTAGCCCTGGCTCAGTTCGGTGAGCCAGGGCTCGTACGGGGAGACGAGGACGAGCCGCTCGGAGCCCACGGCGCGCGCGGTGTCGAGGATGGCGAGGGCGGCGGAGCGCACGGGCGCGCCGGTCCGCTCGGAGAGTTCCGCGCAGAGGGCGCGGTCGCCGTCCGGGGTGAGCAGATAGTGGGATCCGGTGCAGGAGACGACGGTGGCGTCGGGACGCAGTCCGCCGAAATTCCCCAGGACATCGGGGAGCACCTCGTTGTACTTCTCAAGACGGCCGCGCAGGTCATTTCCGGGAAGGACCGGGAATCGCGCGGTGTGGACATTCAGTGCGGGGCTTACGAGGCCCACGATCTCGGGTTCGGCCGCGGCGTTTCCGGAAGGAACCACCACACCGAGTCGCGGCGCCGATTGCAGAGCCATGAGCGAGTCTCTCCGATCCGTCGGTGCCATTGACATCACCGTACGAGGGAAAAGCACCGCACATCGATACGGGATTCCGCACCCGTGGCCGAATCCGGTCCGTGCACGCGAACGGCGCCGCACCGGTGAATACGGTGCGGCGCCGCGGGCGTCCGGAATGCGGGGCGGTCCTGAATGCAGGACCGTCCAGAATGCGGGACGGTCCGGAATGCGGGACGTGCGGCCCCCCGGACCATCCGGAATGCGAGATGCCCGTGCGGGACACCCGGAAAGCGGAAACGGAATTACTCGGCCCGGGTCACGGCGGCGGCCTCGGCGATGAATTCGTCGATCTTGGCGCGGCGGGTGAGGGCGTCGTTGACGGCCCAGTTCCCCTCCGGGATCTCGTTGACGACGAGCCAGACGACCGTGTCGGCGCTCCCGGTCGCCTCCCGTGCGTGCCGGGTCACCTCGGCCCCCAGCGCCTCGTTGCGCTCAGGGGTCAGGAAGCCCTTCAGCGGGGTGAGCACCACCAGGACCCCGGGGGGAGTGCCCGCGCCGGTGACCGCGAGGCCCTTGGGCGCCTCCCGGACGTACACCCAGGTGGCGGAGGCGAAGAAGTCGGTGTGGGGCAGTTGCATGGCGGTCAGCACGGAGTCGGCGACCCGCTGCTGCAGGACCTCCGCGGCGGCTCCGGTGACACTGCCCTCGGGGACGGTTATCTCGACCAGCGGCATGACGACTCCCAGCGATGTGTGCGCGGACATGTGCGCGCGGATACGGACGAGGTGAAGGATCAGCAGGCCAGCGCGGCTTCGAACCGGTCGATGGCAGCGGCCAGTTGGGCGCGCCGGCGGATGTCGAGCTTCCGGTAGATCCGGGTGATGTGCAGTTCCACGGCGCGGGTCGACACCGTGAAGGACTCGGCGATCTGCTTGTTGGTCAGTCCGTCGAGCATCATCGTGGCGATGCGCCGTTCGTGGGCGGTCAGCTCCTCGCGGACGGCGGTCTCCTCGCGGAGCGCCGGCGGGACGGGCGTCGGGACGCCCCCGCGTATTCGTTCGTGGGTCCCGGCGCCTCCGGTGGACCGTTCCAGACCGGCGAGCACGACATGTCCCATGACCGCGTTCCACTCCCGGACCCGCAGTTCCCCGATGACCTGGGCCTGCGCGTACGGGTCGGCGTACAGGACCCGCAGGAGCGTCCGGCGGTCACGGGCGTCGCAGACGAGGAGTTCCCCGGTGCCGTCCCGCCAGGGACCGCCGCCGAGCAGGATGCCGCGTGCGGCCATCCTTTTCCAGTAGGTCCGGTGAGCCTCCCCGAAACTCAGCCGGTCCGTCTCATTGCCACGGAAAACGAGTTCGACCACAAAAGCCACTTACGACTCCCCCACAAAGGCCGGGTGTTTCCGCTTGTGACGCTACCACCCACCACCGGCCCCATTAATGAACACAATGTTGCGGTCGGTGGCCCGGAATTTCCTGAGGGAATGGCGGTCGCCCGGCCGTCGGAAACGGCCGGGTGTCGCCCCGCGTCACTGCTTCCCGGGCGGCGGCTAATCGGCCGCCGTCGTGGTCGCCACGGGGGTCGGGGCGGGCGCGGGCTCCGGCTCGGGTGCCGGGCGGGGCTTGCGCCGCAGCAGCCCGGTGGCCGCGAGCACCGCGACGGCGCCGACCCACACGGTCCAGCCGAGCGGCTCCTGGAGCACGGCGGCGCCCAGGACGACGGCGACCGCGGTCATCAGATAGGTGACGGTCGAGGCGACCGTGGCCCCGTCCTTGATGATCAGTTCGAAGTTGAGCAGGGCGGCGAAGCCGGTGCAGACGACGCCGAGGACGAGGACCGCGATCACCGAGTCGGTCCGCCAGGTGACGGTCTGGAGACCGAGGAACGGGAAGGCGACCAGGAGCATCACGGTGGCGACGCCGAGCTGGCCGCCCGCGAGCATCAGCGGCGGGATGCCCCTGCCCACCAGGAACTTGCCCATGTACGCGAAGCTGGCGCCGAAGCTGATGGAGCCGAGGACGAAGCAGAGGATGCTCCAGCCGGAGCCCGCGGAGGCGGAGTTCCACGGGGAGGCGATGAGCGCGGTGCCGCCGAGACCGAGCAGCACGCCGCCCGCCTTGAAGCCGGAGACCCGCTTCTCCTGGCCGAGCAGCAGGGCGGCGGCGAGGGTCCAGATCGGGGCGCTGCCGTTGACGACGGCGGCGACGCTGCTGGAGCCGTCGATCTCGCCCTCGGCGTAGAGGGTCCAGGGGACGGCGTTGCCGAGCAGCGCGGCGACCGACAGATGCCCCCAGGTGGCGGCCTCCTTGGGCAGCCGGAGCCCCTTCGCGTAGCCGATCGCGAGGATGACGACGGCGCCGAGCGCGAGCCGGATCAGCACCATCTGCACGGGGGAGAAGCCGTACCCGGCGATCTTGATCCACAGGAAGACGGAGCCCCAGATGAGGCTCAGCGCGGCCAGCCGTGTGTACGTGGCTTTGGACATGGGTGTTTCCGCTCTCCGGAGGAGTCAGGGAAGGAAGGGGGAAGGGGACGCGCGGTACGTTCCGCGGTACGGCCACGAGCCTGGCACCGGGGCCCGGCCGGGTCCAGCAACGGCTGGTGGACGGTACCTTCCAGCAGCCGTGGCGAATCACGGGCGGCCTTCGCGGGCGGACGCGTTCGCGCTGGTCGGGCGGTACGGGGCGGGGTCGGGCGGTGCGGGGTCGGGCCGGGCGGTACCGGCCGGGGAGCCCGGACGGACTCGACCGGCGACCCTGTTCGTACGGCACCGTCCTGTCGGCCGGGCCCGACGTGGAGTCCGGCGGGAGCCCGGACCCGCCCCCTCTCGTGTCCGGCACCGGCGGGCGGGGCGTGCCTGGCGGGCGCGTACGGCAGGGGCGTTGGCGTACCGCGTACGGCAGAGACGTACGACGAGTGCGTGAGGCGAGCACGTACGACAGGTGCGTCCGGCGGGGGCGTACGGCAGGGGCCTGGACCGGGTCGGACCGGGTCGGACCGGGCCTGACCAGGCCGGACCGGGCAGACCTCAAAAGCCCCTCGGTCCCAGGCTTCCGGGCCCTGGGCCCGAAGAGGACCCCGATGGACCCCGGCCCCGGCCTCGGCCCCGACCCGCCCCGGTGGTCGGCCGCCGGTCAGGCCGTCGTCGCCACCGCCGCCCGTGCCACCGTCCGCAGCGCGTCCAGGACCGCGGCGATCTCCGGCGAGGTCTGGCTGCCCTCGCGGACGGCCGCGAAGACCGTCCGGGACGGCGCGTGTTCGCTGAACGCCCGGATCGTCACCTCCGGCCGGGGCGCCGGCTTGGCCAGCCGGGGCACCAGCGCGACCCCGAGGCCGAGCCGTACCGCCGACAGGGTCGCGTCCCAGTCGCCGATGGCGTGCGAGGCCTGCGGGGTGAACCCGGCGGCCGTGCACGCGGCGACGCCGATGTCGTGGCACATCCCGGTGGTGGCGAAGATCCAGGTCTCCTCGGCGAGGTCGGCCAGGACGAGCCGCTCCCGGCCGAGGAGCCGGTGCCCCTCCGGCAGGGCGATGTCGAAGGGGTCGTCGCAGAGCGCGACCCGGTGGAACCGGCCGTCGGAGCGGCCGTCCTCCCCCGCGCTCCCGGCCGCGCGGGTGGTGTCCGCGGAGATGACGACGTCCGTCTCGCCCCGGTGCAGCAGGGAGAAGCTCTCCGGCGGATCGACCTCGGCCAGCGAGGTCCGCAGCAGCGGCCGGGTCTCCCGCAGCCGCGCCACGGCGGGCAGGATCAGGGCCGAGAGGGTGGTGGAGAAACCGGCGACCGCCACCTGACCCCGCTCGCCGCTCCGGTGGGCGGCCAGCTCGGCGCGCAACTGCTCGACCTGGGTGAAGACCGCGTCCGCGTGCCGCAGCACGATCCGGGCGGCCTCCGTGAGCCGCAGTCTGCGCCCCGACGGCTCGGTGAGCTGTACGCCCAACTCGCGTCCCAGGGCGCTGATCTGCTGCGAGACGGCCTGCGGAGTGAGGTGGAGCGCCTGGGCGGCCGCGCTGACCGTGCCGCGCTCGCTGAGCTCCCTCAGCACCCGCAGCTTCCGCAGGTCCGGATCGACCATCTCGCGCACCCCTCCCTCACCGACCGGTCAGCGTACGCGGCCCGCGTCCAGGTCGATGATCTCCTTGGCCAGTGTCTCCAGGACGTCCAGGTCCCGCGCGGTGCGGCCCGGTTCGCGCCGGTCGCCCGGATAGGTCGGGTCGAGGACCACCGCCTGGGCACCCAGGTCCTGGAGGAGTCCGAGGTCGTCGGCGATCTGCCCCAGGGTGCCCTCGCCGAGGAGCCGCCCCGGGCCGAGCGGCCGGGGGGTGACCCGGAGCTTGATCCGGGGGCAGAGGCCGGGAACGGGCCGCTCGTGCTCCTCGGCGACCTGACGCAGCGTCGGCACGCCCACACCGAGGAGCCAGTCGCCGGAGACGGACGTGGGGTGCCAGGCGTCGCCGAGGCGGACGGCCCGGCGCAGCGCCCCGTAGCTGTGTCCGCCGACCCACACCGGCGGGCCGGGCCGCTGCACGGGCAGCGGCCCGGTGTGCACCTCCCGGAAGGAGACGTGGGCGCCGTCGAAGGAGGCGACCTCGTCCGCCCAGCAGGCCTTGATCGCGGCCAGGTACTCGTCGCTGATCGCACCGCGCTTGCGGTACGGGACGTCGATGACGGCGAACTCGCGGGCCGCCCACCCGGCGGCGGCCCCGAAGACGAACCGCCCGCCGCTGAACCGGTCGATGTTGGCGACGACCCGGGCGGTGTGCACGGGGTGCCGGTACGGAAGGATCGTGACGGTCGTGCCGAGGCCCACGGTCCTGGTGACCCCGGCGAGCCAGGAGAGCGTCGCGAAGGGGTCGTAGAACGGGGCGGGGAAGAGGTGCTGCACATCGGGGGTGAGCGCCACGTGGTCGGAGACCATCGCGTAGTGGTAGCCCGTCGACTCGACCCGCAGCGCCCAGTCGGCGAGGGCGTCGGGGGTGGCCTCGGGGCCGTAGTTGGGCAGATTGACGCCGAACTTCATGGGGCGTTCCTTTCCAGGTCCCCGTCCGTGGTCGCGTCCGCGGCCCGGGTCCCGTTGGCATGGTCCGTGGTGCTCCGGCCGGTCCTGGCGTCGCGTCCGGCGAACGCCCCGACCGCGGCGAGGTGGAAGAGGACTCCCGCGAGCGCGACCCCGGCGGCGGGGAGCGGGAGCCAGCGGGCGTCGAGCCCGCCGGCGAGGGCGAGGCCGCCGAGCGCGGAGCCGACGGCGCCGCCGAGATAGGTGGCCGAGCTGTTGAGGCCGACGGCGGCGGCTCCCCCGGCGCCGTCCCCGGCGAGCAGCCGGTGCTGCTGGGGGACGACGAACGCCCAGCCGACCACGCCCCAGACGAACAGGGGCAGCAGGACGAGACCGGGCACGGCGCCGGTGAAGGGCAGCAGGGCCAGGGCGGTGGCGAGGGTGCCGAGCAGGCCGACGGCGAGGAACGCGGGCTTCCCCGTGCGGTCGACGAGGGCCCCGGCGAGGAAGCTGCCGCAGACCCCGCCGATGCCCCAGACCCACAGGTGGGGCACCGCGCTCCCGATGTCGGCGGTCCGCCGGAGGACCGGCTGGAGATAGGTGTAGAGACCGAGGCTGGCGACGGTCTGGGTGAAGGTGACGGCGACGACCACGGCGACCCGGGGCCGGGCGAGGGCGCCGAGCCGGGCCCGCAGGTCCGGCGCGGCGGCGCCGGTGACGGCGGGCAGCCGGGTGGCGACGCCGAGCAGGGCGAGCACCCCGAGTCCGGTGATCAGCCACAGCGCGGTGCGCCAGCCGGAACGGTCGGCGACGAGCAGTCCCAGGGGGACGCCGAGGACGGTTCCGGCGCTCATGCCGCCGAGGACGAGGCCGAGGGCCCGGCCGCGCCGCTCGGGCGGCACGAGCGCTCCGGCGGCGGTGGCCGCCGCCGGGGTGAAGAGGCCCGCGCCCGCGCCCGCGAGGGCCCGGGTGCCGAGCAGCCCGGCGTACGAACCGGTCAGCGCCGTACCGGCGTTGGCGAGGACGAAGACGACGAGTGCGGTGATCAGGACGGTCCGGGTGCCCCAGCGCGCGAGAACGGCCGAGAACAGGGGTGCCGCCAGGGCGTAGCAGAGGGTGAAGACGGTGACGGACTGTCCCGCCAGGGAGACGGAGACCTCCAGGTCGGCGCCGATGCCGGGGAGGAGCCCCGCCATCGCGTAGGCGTCGGTCCCCATGGCGAAGGAGCCGAGCGCGAGCAGGGCCACCGCGCGCGTGCCGCCCATCACACCCCCTTGTGTCCGTGTGTCGTGCTGGTTCGGTGCGTACGGGTACGGGCGGGTACGTCGTACGGAACGGTCCTGGGGACGCTACTGACCGCGCACCCCCCTCGGGGCCCACAACGCCGAAGTGGGTTCGGAGTTCCGCAGCCTCGCGCGGCCGTCCGGCTCGAATCAGCCGGTCACGGGCCTACCGTGGACCGATCGAGGAACCCCAGGAGGGAGTCCACCGTGCTCGACCTTTCCGTCATCAACGCGATGTTCCCGCCCGATCTGCCGGAACCGGCCGACTGGGAGCGGCTGTTCGCGCCGCGCGCCCTGCCGCGGGGCGCCGAGGTGACGCGCTTCGCCCCCAGCCCCACCGGCCATCTGCACATCGGCGGTCTGTACACGGCGGCCGTGTCGCGCGCCCTGGCCCACCAGAGCGGCGGCACGCACGTGCTGCGCGTCGAGGACACCGACCGCTCGCGCCGGGTCGCGGGCGCCGCCGAGGAGTTCTCCCGGCTGCTCGGCGCCTTCGGGCTCGCGCCCGACGAGGGCGGGGTGTCCGGGGACGGCGCCTGGGGGCCCTACCTCCAGTCGGAGCGCCGGGACGTCTATCTCAGCCATGTCCGCGAACTGCTGCGCCGGGACCGCGCCTACCCGTGCTTCTGCGACAGGGACCGGCTGGTCCGCAGCGGGGAGGAGCAGCGCGCGGGGCGCTCCCCGCTGGGCTACTACGGGCGGTGGGCGCCGTGCCGGACGCTCGGCCCGGCGGAGGCGGCGCGCCGGATCGGGGCGGGCGAGCCGTACGTGGTGCGGTTCCGCTGCCCGTACGAGTTCCCCGGGCGGGTCCGTTTCAGTGACCGCATCCGGTCCTCCGTGACCATGCAGGACAACGGCAACGACATCGTGCTGCTGAAGTCATCGCAGGAGGAACTCCCGCTGCCGACCTACCACTTCGCGCATGTCGTGGACGATCACCTGATGCGGGTGTCGCTCGTGGTGCGCGGGGAGGAGTGGCTGTCGTCGACGCCGGTCCATCTCCAGTTGCACACGGCGCTCGGTTTCGAGCCGCCCTCGTACGCGCACCTCGCGCCGCTGATGAAGGCCGAGGGCCCCTCGCGCCGCAAGCTCAGCAAGCGCAAGGACCCCGAGGCGTCGGTGGACTACTACCTGACGGCCGGGTATCCCCCGGCGGCCGTGCAGCACTATCTGCGGGGGCTCGCCAACATCCGGCTGATGGACGTCCCCACCGCCGAGGCGCTCGCCGCGCCCGTCCGGCTCGACGGGATGCGCCCCTCGGGGCCGCTGCTCGACCTGCCCAAACTGCACTCCCTGAGCCGGGAGTTCATCGCCTCGCTGGCGCCGGAGGAGCTGTACGCGCAGTTGCTCGCCTGGGCGGAGGAGTACGACCCCGAGCTGGCGTCGGTCCTCGCCCGGCACCGGGACCTGGCGCTGGCCGCGGTGGCCGCCGGGCGGCCGGAGGGCGCGCCCGCCCGGAAGGACCTGGACCGCTGGTCCTGCTTCCGGGACCGGTACGGCTTCTTCTTCGCGGAGCTGTTCGGTCCGGCACCGGCGCCCGGGGACGACCGGTACGGGGGTCTTCCGCAGGAGCTGGTGCGGGCCGTCGCCGCCGGGTTCGTACGGGAGACGGAGGGGGTGGCGGCCCCGGAGGAGTGGTACGGCAGGCTCCGCGCGCTGACGGTCCTGCACGGGCACGCACCGGACACGGCCGCGTGGCGGCGGGAGCCGGAGCGCTGGGCGGGGCCGCCGAGGGCCATCGCCCAGGTGATCAGGGTGGCGCTCACGGGCTGCACCCGCAGCCCGGACCTGTTCACGGTGGCGGCGGCGCTGGGCCGGGACGAGGTGGTGCGCCGTCTGACCGCCGTGGCGGGCTGAGGCCGTGTGCCGGGCCCGCCGCCCGGCACGCCGCACGACGGGGCCCGGAGCACGGGCGGGGACACGGGACTCCCCGGGGACGGGGGTGTGCCGGTCGGCTCGGGCGGGGTGGCCAGGGGCGGGCAGGGGACTGCCCTCAAGATCACCGAGCGTGCTCCGACGCTAGCCGCCGGGTCCCCGGCGCCCCGGCAGGACACACGGCGACGGACCCCGTCCGGGCGACCGCTCACCAGTTCGGCGGAGCGCGTACGCCCCTTCCGGGCGGTACGGGGGCGGGGGGGGCGTGCGGGGCGGGGGCCGGGGCGGCCTCGGGGGTCGGGGACGGCCTCGCCGGGGCCCGGGGTGACCGGGAAGCGGCCGGGCGGTCCGGCCTCGCCCGTCCGGTCCGGACCTGCCCCTGTCCGGTCCGGACCTGCCACGGACCCGGCGGAGCCTGGCCAGGGCGACGGTGAGCTGGCACTATCGCGGGATGTCCCCCTCGCTCTCCCGTGCCGCTCGCCGCCGCGCCCTGGCGGTCTCCGCCGCGCTGCTGGCGCTGTGCGGGCTGCTGGTGTGGTGGACGGCCCCGTTCGGTCCGCCCGCGCCCAGCGGCACGGTGACCTTCAGCACCGGCGTCCCCACCGGGGTCTACCAGCGGTACGGGGAACTCCTCCAGCAGGCCCTGGCCAAGGACCTGCCCCAGGTCTCGATACGTCTGACCGACAGCGAGGGCTCCCAGCAGAACCTGGCCCGGGTGGCCGCGGGCGAGGCCGACTTCACCATCGCGACCGCCGACGCGGTGGCCCAGTACCAGCGGGAGCGCAGGCCCGGCTTCGAGCGGCTGCGCGGCTGCGCCCGGCTCTACGACGACTACGTCCAGCTCGTGGTGCCCAAGGGCTCCGCGGTGCGGACCGTGCGGGACCTGCGGGGTCTGCGGGTGGGCGTGGGCCAGGACGGTTCGGGGGTGCGGCTGATCGCCGACCGGGTCCTCGCGGCGGCCGGACTCACCCCCGTGAGCGACGTCGAGCCGGTCCCGGCGGGCATCGACACGATGCCGGGACGGCTGGAGCGCGGTGAGCTGGACGCCTTCTTCTGGTCGGGCGGGCTGCCGACCCAGGCGGTGCAGGCGCTGTCGGAGCGCACTCCGGTGCGGCTGGTCCCGCTGGACGCGGGGCTCGTCGACCGGCTGCACGACGTGGGCGGGTCGACCCGGCACTACCGCTCGGCGGTGATCCCGGCCGACGCCTACGCCAGGGCGCAGAACGGACGGCCGATAGAGACCCTGGCGGTGGCGAACCTCCTGGTCACCACGGTGGAGGCGAAGGAGGACCTGGTGGAGGGCTTCACCCGGACGGTGATCAGGAGCAGGGACGGGATCGGCCGCCGGGTCCATCCGGCCCAGCTGGTGGACCTGCGGACCGCCGTCTACACGGAACCCCTCACCCTGCACGACGGCGCCCGCCGCTACTACCGCTCGGTGAAACCCTGACGTTCCCCGTCCCCGGTGTCCGCCGGGGGGTGGCGCGGGACCGTGACCGTCACCCGCAGGCCGTGCGGCGCGTTCGGCGCGAAGGCGAGGCCGCCGCCGCCCGCCGTGAGCAGCACCCGGGTGATGGAGAGGCCCAGGCCCGAGCCCTTCACGTTCTGGTGGCGTCCCGAGCGCCAGAAGCGGTCGCCGACCCGGCTCAGCTCCTCGTCGGTGAGGCCGGGACCGTGGTCGGCGACGACGACGGAGACCTCCGTACGGCCCGGGGCGACGGCCACCGTGACCTCTTCTCCCGGGGGCGTGAACTTCAGCGCGTTGTCGATGACGGCGTCGAGGGCGCTGGAGAGCGCGACCGGATCGGCCCAGGCGGTGACCGCCCCGCACTCCCCGGTGAGGGCGACCCCCTTGTCGTCGGCGACCGGCCGCCAGGACGCGATCCGTTCGGCGGTGAGCGCGCCGACGTCGATGAGCCGCAGCTCGGCGGCCGTGTGCTCGGCGAGCGCCAGATCGAGGAGGTCGTCGAGGACCTGGGCGAGGCGCCTTCCCTCGGTCCGTACGGAGGCGATCTCCTCGTTGCCCTCGGGGAGTTCGAGGGCGAGCAGTTCGATCCGCAGGAGCAGCGCGGCCAGTGGGTTGCGGAGCTGGTGGGAGGCGTCGGCGACGAAGGCCCGCTGCTGTTCGAGGGCTTCTTCGACGTTGTCGGCCATCTCGTTGAACGAGCTGGCGAGGCGCCGCAGTTCGGGCGGGCCGCCGGTCGCGGCGACCCGGGAGTTCATCCGGCCGGTGGCGATGTCGTGGGTGACGGAGTCGAGGACGCGGACCGGCCGCAGGACCCAGCCGGTGAGCCGGAAGGCGGCGCCGACGGCGACGAGCATGGCGACGGCCTCTCCGGCGAAGATCAGCAGCCAGCCGCGCAGGATGCGGGAGCGGAGCGGTCCGGTGGGCGAGTCGGTGACGACGACGGCGACGACGTCCCCGTCACGGACGACGGGTGAGGCGATGATGAGCCGGGCGTCGCGCTGCCAGGGCCAGACCTGGGGCGGGTCGTGGCTGCGGCGGCCGAGCAGCGACTCGTTGAAGGCGCGTCGGCCCTCCCCCTCGTAGGGGACGACCCAGTCCTCGGGGGCGGCGGCCATGGCGCGGTTGTCCCGGTGGAAGATCCCGGTGCGGATGTCGTACACGTCGTGGTAGCTGGCGAGTTCGCCGCGCAGGGTGGTACGCCGTTCGTCGGTGCCGGGGCTGGTCTCGCTGACGAACTGGGCGAGCGCGGCGAAGCGGGCGGCGTCGTCGAGCCGGTCGACGACGACCCGCTGCTGTTCGGCGGCGGCGAGGCTGGCGGCGAGCGGGAAGCCGAGGGCGAGCAGGACGCCCGCCATCAGGACGATGAGCAGCGGGAGGAGGCGGGTGCGCACGGAGGGGCCGTTCTGCGGTCAGGCGGCGGGGGCGACCAGCCGGTAGCCGACGCCCCGCACGGTCTCGATGAGGGCGGGCATCCGCAGTTTGGAGCGCAGGGAGGCGACGTGGACCTCCAGGGTGCGGCCGGTCCCCTCCCAGTTGGTGCGCCAGACCTCGCTGATGATCTGTTCGCGGCGGAAGACGACTCCGGGGCGCTGCGCGAGGAGCGCGAGGAGGTCGAACTCCTTGCGGGTGAGGGGGACGCTCTCGTCGTGGACGCTGACCCGCCGGGTGGGCAGTTCGATGATGAGGGGGCCCAGCCGCAGCAGCGTCCCGTCGGCGGGCGGGCCGCCGCCGCCGGGGGTCTCCTCGGCGGGGCCGTTGCGCCTGCTGACGGCGTGGATGCGGGCGAGCAGTTCGCCGGGGTCGTAGGGCTTGACGACGTAGTCGTCGGCGCCGAGGTTGAGCCCGTGGATCCGGGAGCGTACGTCGCCGCGCGCGGTCACCATGATCACCGGAGTGGTGGTGAGCTTCCGGATGCGGCCGAAGACCTGGTAGCCGTCCTGGTCGGGGAGGCCCAGGTCGAGCAGGATCACGCCGAAGGAGGGGCGCTCGCCCTGTGCGGTGGGCAGGACGGCCTGGAGGGCCTCCTCGCCGCCGCGGGCGTGGGTGACGGCGAAGCCGTGCTTGGCGAGGATCGCGGAGAGGGCGGCGGCGACGTGGTCGTCGTCCTCGACGAGCAGCAGTCTCATGCGTACCTCCTCCGTGAAGATGTCCTGATGGCGGCTCTCTGTGTACCAGGTGCCACCGGAGCATGAACACAGAACATGAGTGCGGCAGTCAAGTGTCCCCCCGGTGACGGTGGTGCTTCCGCTCCGGTTCCGGTACGCCCCGCAGCGCCCTCTTCACCCAGAGTGTCCGGTTGCGGCCCGATCGTTATCCTCAATTTCCGCTCAGATGTGATGACGGTCATCACATCGGGTCTCTAGTGTCCTCCCCAACCGAGGAGGACGGAGCAAGAGGCCGATGAGCGGAGAGTCAGTGTCCAAGTCCGTGCCCAGGGGGCCGGAGGACGCCCCGCGCGCCGCGGACGACCTGGTCGTACTGTCCGGTGTGAACAAGCACTTCGGCGCACTGCATGTCCTCCAGGACATCGATCTGACGATCAGCCGCGGCGAGGTCGTGGTCGTCATCGGACCTTCCGGGTCCGGCAAGTCGACGCTGTGCCGCACGATCAACCGGCTGGAGAGCACCGACTCCGGCACCATCACCATCGACGGCAAGCCGCTGCCCGCCGAGGGCAGGGAGCTGGCCAGGCTGCGTTCCGACGTCGGCATGGTCTTCCAGTCCTTCAACCTCTTCGCGCACAAGACGGTGCTGGAGAACGTGATGCTGGGCCAGATCAAGGTCCGCAGGACGGAGAAGAAGGCCGCCGAGACCAAGGCCCGCGCCCTGCTCGAACGGGTCGGCGTCGGCACCCAGGCGGACAAGTACCCGGCGCAGCTCTCCGGTGGTCAGCAGCAGCGCGTGGCGATCGCCCGCGCGCTCGCTATGGGCCCCAAGGTCATGCTGTTCGACGAGCCGACCTCCGCGCTCGACCCCGAGATGATCAACGAGGTCCTGGAGGTCATGCAGCAGCTGGCCCGGGACGGCATGACGATGGTGGTCGTGACCCACGAGATGGGCTTCGCGCGATCCGCCGCCAACCGGGTCGTCTTCATGGCCGACGGCCGCATCGTCGAGCAGGCGACGCCCGAGGAGTTCTTCAGCAACCCGCGCAGCGACCGGGCCAAGGACTTCCTCTCCAAGATCCTTCACCACTGAGTGAGTTCGGGCCCACTCTTCCCCACTCACTTCCAGACCAAGGGACATTCCTCGATGAAGCTTCGCCGTACCTCCGCCGCCGCCGCGGCCGCCGTCGTCCTCGCCCTGACCGCCTCCGCCTGTGGCACCGGCTCCGACTCGGGCAGCAACGGTGACAAGATCAACGTCGGCATCAAGTTCGATCAGCCCGGCCTGGGCCTGAAGACCCCGGACGGCAAGTACGCCGGTTTCGACGTGGACGTCGCCCGCTACGTGGCCAAGGAGCTCGGCTTCGCCGAGGACAAGATCAACTTCAAGCAGGCGCCCAGCGCCGAGCGCGAGAACCTGATCAAGAACGGTGACGTCAAGTTCGTCGTCGCCAGCTACTCGATCAACGACAAGCGCAAGAAGGAGGTCGACTTCGCCGGTCCGTACTTCCTGGCCCACCAGGACCTCCTCGTGCGCGCCGACGACAACTCGATCACCAAGGTCGAGGACCTCAACGCCAAGAAGCTCTGCTCGGTCACCGGCTCGACCTCCGCGCAGAACGTCAAGGAGAAGCTGGCTCCGAAGGCCGACCTCCAGCAGCTCGGCGGCTACTCCGAGTGCCTGACCGGTCTGGAGAACAAGGCCGTCGACGCCCTGACCACCGATGACTCCATCCTCGCGGGCTACGCCTCGCAGAAGGAGCACCAGGGCAAGTTCAAGCTCGCCGGTCTCCGGATGAGCGACGAGAACTACGGCATCGGCCTCAAGAAGGGCGACGACGAGCTGCGCGGCAAGATCAACAAGGCGCTGGAGAAGATGGTCTCCGACGGCACCTGGGAGAAGCTCGTCAAGCAGCACTTCGGCCCCTCCGGCTACAAGTACGAGTCCGCGCCGAAGATCGCGAGCTGATCTGACGCACCCCGGCAGCGACGGCCGCCCCCACTCGGGGCGGCCGTCGCACCGGCACCGGCCGCTGCCCACGCACCGGCCCTCCACACCGACCGACCACCAGGGGAGAGCGCGGGCATCGTGTTCGACTTTCTTGATTCCGGGCAGTACGACCTGCTCGGCGCCTTCTGGGTGACGGCACAGCTCGCCCTCTACTCGGCCATCGGCTCGCTGATCTGGGGCACCGCCCTGGTCGCCATGCGGGTCAGCCCCGTCCCGCTGATGCGGGCCTTCGGCACCGTCTATGTGAACACCATCCGCAACACCCCGCTGACGGTCGTCCTCGTCGCGTGTCTGCTGGGCCTCAACCAGACCCTGCTCATCACGCTCGGCGGCGAGCGCTCGGAGGGCATCGGCTTCCGCCTCGCCGTACTCGGACTCGTCGCCTACACCGGCACCTTCGTCTGCGAGGCACTGCGCTCCGGCATCAACACCGTCCCACCGGGTCAGGCCGAGGCCGCTCGCGCGCTGGGCATGAGCTTCGTCCAGGTGCTGACCCTGGTGGTCCTCCCCCAGGCCTTCCGCGCCGCGGTTACCCCGCTCGCCAACGTCCTGATCGCCCTCACCAAGAACACCACCGTGGCCGCCGCGATCGGCGCCGCGGAGGCTGCGTTCCTGATGAAGGAGATGATCGAGAACGAGGCCGACGCACTCTTCGCCGTCTTCGGCGTCTTCGCCTTCGGCTTCCTCGTCCTCACCCTTCCCACCGGCCTCATCCTGGGCTGGGCGGCCAAGCGACTGGCGGTGAAGCGATGACCTCCGTCCTGTACGACACCCCCGGCCCCCGCGCCAGGCGGCGCAACGTCCTCTACACGGCTGTCTTCCTGGTGGTCCTCGGCCTGGTGGCGTGGTGGGTGCTCGCCGCCCTCGACGCCAAGCACCAGTTGGACGCGGCGAAGTGGAGCCCGTTCGTCACCGAGTCCGAGGTCTGGACGACGTATCTGCTGCCCGGTCTCACCGAGACCCTCAAGGCGGCCGCGCTCTCCATCCTCATCGCGCTGCCGCTCGGCGCCGCCCTGGGCATCGGCCGGCTGTCGGACCACCGCTGGGTACGGGTGCCCGTCGGCGCGGTCGTGGAGTTCTTCCGCGCCATCCCGGTGCTGCTCCTGATGATGTTCGCCAGCGCCCTGTACGCGCAGTTCACCCCGGTCAGCTCCGACTTCCGTCCGCTGTACGCGGTGGTCACCGGCCTCGTCCTCTACAACGCCTCGGTGATCGCCGAGGTCGTACGGGCCGGTGTGCTGTCGCTGCCCCGGGGCCAGAGCGACGCGGCCGTGGCTCTGGGGATGCGCAAGGGCCAGACCATGCTGTCCGTGCTGCTCCCGCAGGCCGTGACCGTGATGCTCCCCGCCCTGGTCAGCCAGCTCGTCGTGATCGTCAAGGACACCGCGCTCGGCGGCGCCCTCCTCGGCTTCACGGAGCTGCTCAGCCAGAACCGGCAGATCACCGCCAACTACGGCGCCAACACCATCGCCACCTTCACCGTCATCGCCCTGATCTACATCGCCCTCAACTCGCTCCTCACCACCCTCGCCGGGTATCTGGAGAAGCGGCTGCGGCGCGGCGGGAAGTCCGGCGCGGTCGTCCTTCCCACCCAGGCCGGAGCCCCCGAACCCAAGTCGGAAGCCGTCACCGGCGCCTGACCCGAGCGGCCCCGGAGCAACGGAGCTGGGCCGGAACGGTACTGACCCGAGGTCAGCCGCACCGCGCCCAGCCCGGCGCTTGACGCAAGCACCCTCAGTGGGTTGCATACGTTCTGTGATCAACCACCGGGCTCGTGCCACACTCGACTGTGCTGCCCTCATGACCGTCCGGCCTTCAGGAGCCGCGCCGTGGACCCGGTGATCATCGTGGGCGCGGGGCCGGTCGGCCTCGCGCTCGCCCTCGCGCTCGCCGCGCAGGGCGTGCCCAGCGTCGTCCTCGACGAGGGCGACGGCAAGGACGAGCCCCGTCCCGCCCGCAGCGTCGTGCTGCGCGCCGACACGGCCGCCATGGTCGAACGGCTCGGCTGCACCACCCTCCGTGACGAGGGCCTCCGCTGGGTCGGCTGGCGCGGTGTGCGCCGCCGCCAACTGGTCCGCCACCTCACCCTCGACCTGGGCCTCGGCGGTACGGAGGAGTGGTCCGAGGACCCCGAGGCACCCTCCGCACCGGCCGCGCCGCTGCACATCCCCCAGCACGCCCTCGCCCGGGGACTGCGCGACGCCCTCTCCCGGCAGGACCTCGTCACCCTCGTCACCGGGGCCGGACTCGACGGCATCGAGCAGGACCGGGACGGCGTGATCGCCCACACCCGGGGGCCCGGGGGCACCTGGTGGCGCGGCAGCCACCTCGTCGGCTGCGACGGCGCCCGCTCGACCGTACGGAAGCTGCTCGGCATCCGCTTCCCCGGCCGCACCGCCGTCGAACGGCACGCCGTCGCCGCCCTCCGCACCGAACTCCCCTGGCCCGGCGAGGCCCTGTCGCACCGTCAGCCGCCATGGCGCGGCGCGCCCGACGAGATCACCGCCCGGCCGCTGCCCGACGGGGTGTGGCGGATCGACTGGCTGCTGCCGCCACGCGGTGACCTCGTCACTCCCGACGCGCTGGTCGCCCGCATCCGCGAGACCCTGGCCGGGTGGTGCGAGGGGGTGACACCGCCGTACGAACTCATCGACACCGGGGTGTACACGCTGCACCACCGGCTGGCCCGCCGCTGGCGCGTCGACCGGGTCTTCCTCGCCGGGGACGCGGCCCATCTGCTGGGCGCGGTCGGCACCCAGAGCCTCGACGAGGGCTTCCGGGACGTCCACAACCTGGCCTGGAAACTCGCCCATACCTGGCACCACGGCGCCTCGGAACGGCTCCTCGACAGCTACCAGAGCGAGCGCCGCTCGGCCGTCGCCGACCGGCTCCGCGCGGCGGACCAGTCGCTGCCCGTCCTGCGCGGCGGCGGCGGACTGCGGGCCTACCTCCCCGGGGCGGGGCGCGGCCACGACGCCCTCCTCGCCGACGGACACGTGGGACGCGGACCGCTCGGCGCACCCCCCGCGCACCCGCACTCCCCCCTCGCCCCTGAGCCCACCGAGGGGCGCGTCCCGGTCGGCACCCCCACGGGCGCCCCGGTCGAGGACGTGCGGGTGACCGCGCCGGACGGCACGACCGTACGGCTCAGGGACCGGCTCGGCCACGGCCGTCTCCTGGTCCTCCTGGTCGCCCCCGGCACCGGGGTCTGGGACCGGCGGCACTGGCGGGGTGCGGGCGTGATGCCCCGGCTCGAAGAGGCGGTACGCGCGCTCCCCGCGAAGGCGGAGGTCCTGGTCACCGAGGCGTACCCGGGCGCACCGGCCCACGCCGTCCTGCTCGTCCGGCCCGACGGGCACCTCGTCGCCGCCTTCTCGGGAGTCCGCCCCGAGGAGCTGTACGCGGCGGCGGACGCGGTACGCGGCGGCTCGCCGCACCCCGAGACCGAGCCCGGCACGGAGCCCGGGGCGGAGACGGGCGAGGGTGCCGTTCCCGGCGCCGGGAACGGCCCGAGGAAGGAATCGAAGAACGAAGCGAAGGCCGAAGCGAAGGCCGAAGCACAGTCCGACGTGAAAGCCGACGCGAAGGCAGGCGTGTCCACGGGGAGTGACCGCACAGCGGACACGCGTTGATTCCCACCGGCGCACATGGTGTACTCCGGAACGTGACCGACACCTATGCGCGCCTGTGGCGGAGGGTCCATATGGACCTCGTCCGCTATGCGGGCTGCGTGTGTCGCCCGTCCTGCTGATCTCGCTCTCCTCTCCCCCGCGCGCCCCGCCGCCACCGGCTCCCTCCGTGTGCCGTGCCGCCGCGCGCCCTCGGCGAACCCAGGACGGTCCCCCATGTCTTCCACCGCGCCCGCGCATCTCCCGGACACGGCCGGCGCCCCCGCCGCGCCCGCGCCCGGCTCCCTTCCCTCTCCCGGTCCCGCCCCGGTCCCCACCGTCACCGGCGGCACCGGCGGCACCACCGCTTCCGGCGCGGTGGGCCCGTCGGGTGCTTCCGGCAGGCCGACGGAGGCCGACCTCCTCGACTTCGTACGGCGCACCGCCGCCGATCGCGCACTGGTCGACTCCCTGCCGCTCGACCCCGAGGGCCGCACCTGGGTGCGCCTCGACGGGCCCGGCGGCAGCGAGGCGTGGCTGATCGGCTGGCCGCCCGGCACGGGCACCGGCTGGCACGACCACGCCGAATCGCTGGGCGCCTTCGCCACCGCGCACGGCACGCTGACCGAGAACGCGCTCGCCGTCCGGCTGCCGGCGACCGGCTGGAAGACCCTGGAACTGGCTGACGGCCTGGACCGCTCCCGTCGTCTCGCGGAGGGCGGTGGCCGCGCCTTCGGCCGCCACCATGTGCACGAGGTCCTCAACGAGTCCACCGACACCCACGCGGTGTCGGTGCACGCCTACTATCCGCCGCTCCCCCTGATCCGGCGGTTCAGCCGGACCGGCGCGGTGCTCCGTCTTGAGCAGGTCGAGCGTCCGGAGGACTGGCAGTGAGCACCGGGCGGGTGGGCATCGACGAGCTACTGGAACAGGTCAGGGCGGGTATCGACCGGATCGAGCCCCGGGCCGCGTACGAGGCGTACCAAGCGGGCGACGCGCTCCTGGTGGACACGCGCTACGCGGCCCTGCGCGAACGGGACGGCCTGGTCCCGGGCGCCCTGGTCGTGGAACGCAACGAGCTGGAATGGCGGCTCGACCCCCTGGGCAGCCACCGCGCGGCGGAGGCGGACAGCCACGACCTGCGGGTGGTGGTCCTGTGCAACGAGGGCTACGCCTCCTCCCTCGCGGCGGAGTCCCTGCGCCGTCTGGGCCTGCACCGGGCGACGGACCTGATCGGCGGCTTCCAGGCGTGGAAGGCGGCGGGCCTCCCCGTCCTCCTCCCCAAGCCCGCGCCCTGACGGACGCCCGCCGTGGCGGGTGGAGATGAGGGGGCGCCAGCAAGCCCCCTCAGCCGCCGACCCCAGCCCGCTGAACTATCCGAAGCCGAGCAGAGGACCACGGGCGACGGGCGACGGGCGACGGGCGACGGGCGACGGGCGACGGGCGACGGCGGAAACGACCGCCGGACCTTCCGGTCCGGTCATGGCTCCTCACCGGCCTTCCGGGCACTGCCCGGGTCCTTCTGATCTCCCCCCGGGGATCAGAAGGACTCGTCGAGCCCGTCCGTGTCCTCGCCCTCCGCCTCCAGTGCCTGGCGGACGACCCTGAGGGCCATGCCCTCCGGGTAGCCCTTGCGGGCGAGCATCCCGGCGAGTCTGCGCAGTCTCCGGTCGCGCTCCAGGCCCCGGGTGGAGCGCAGCTTGCGGTCGACCAGTTCGCGGGCCGTGGCCTCCTCCTGCTCGGAGTCGAGCCGCTCCACCGCCTCCTGGACGAGAGCCGGTTCGACGCCCTTGGTCCGCAGCTCCCGGGCGAGGGCGCGGCGGGCGAGCCCCCGGCCGTGGTGCCGGGACTCCACCCAGGCCCCGGCGAAGGCGGCGTCGTCGATGAGCCCGACGTCCTCGAAGCGGGAGAGGACCTCCTCGGCCACCTCGTCGGGGATCTCCCGCTTGCGCAGCGCGTCGGCAAGCTGTTTGCGCGTGCGCGGACTCCCGGTGAGCAGGCGCAGGCAGATCGCCCGCGCCCGCTCAGCCGGTTCCTGGGGTGACAGCGCCTTCTCGGCCCTCGACGAGTCGGGGCTGTCACCCGGCCATTCGGCACGACCGGTCACCGGTTCAGCTCTTGACCGCGGTGACCTTGGCCGCCTTCACGGTCTTGCTCGCGGCCACCGGGGCGGTCTTGGCCGCGTCGTCCGCAGCGGTCGCGTCGGTGCTCGCGGCCGCGTCCGCCGCGTCGGTCTTCCCGGCCTCGGGCCGGACGCCGACGCCCAGCTTCTCCTTGATCTTCCGCTCGATCTCGTCGGCGAGGTCGGGGTTGTCCTTCAGGAAGTTGCGGGCGTTCTCCTTGCCCTGGCCCAGCTGGTCACCCTCGTACGTGTACCAGGCACCGGCCTTGCGCACGAAGCCGTGCTCCACGCCCATGTCGATCAGACCGCCCTCGCGGCTGATGCCCTGGCCGTAGAGGATGTCGAACTCGGCCTGCTTGAAGGGGGGCGCGACCTTGTTCTTGACGACCTTGACGCGGGTGCGGTTGCCGACCGCGTCCGTGCCGTCCTTGAGGGTCTCGATACGGCGGATGTCGAGGCGCACCGAGGCGTAGAACTTCAGGGCGCGGCCACCGGTCGTGGTCTCCGGCGAGCCGAACATCACGCCGATCTTCTCGCGGAGCTGGTTGATGAAGATCGCGGTGGTCTTGGACTGGTTGAGCGCGCTGGTGATCTTGCGGAGCGCCTGGCTCATCAGCCGGGCCTGGAGGCCGACGTGCGAGTCGCCCATCTCGCCCTCGATCTCCGCACGCGGGACGAGCGCGGCGACGGAGTCGATGACGATCAGGTCGAGGGCGCCGGAGCGGATCAGCATGTCGACGATCTCGAGGGCCTGCTCGCCGTTGTCCGGCTGGGACAGGATGAGGTTGTCGATGTCGACGCCGAGCTTCCTGGCGTACTCGGGGTCGAGGGCGTGCTCGGCGTCCACGAAGGCCACCTGGCCGCCGGCCTTCTGGGCGTTGGCGACGGCGTGCAGGGTCAGGGTCGTCTTGCCGGAGGACTCCGGTCCGTAGACCTCCACGACACGGCCGCGCGGCAGGCCGCCGACGCCGAGCGCGATGTCGAGCGCGGTCGATCCGGTGGAGATCACCTCGATCGGCTCCTGGACACGGTCACCCATGCGCATCACGGCGCCCTTGCCGAATTGGCGTTCAATCTGTGCGAGCGCGGCGTCGAGCGCCTTCTCGCGGTCGGTTCCTGCCATGGGTTCCACCCGGTTTGCTTGAGTCGATCGCTTCATGGGAAAGACGCTAACCCCTGCCACTGACAACGGGCCGCGACGTCCCCTCCGACCTGTGGACAACTTGCCTACAAGCCCGCGATTCCAGGGGCCGGACTCACATGAGAATGTATGTTCGATTTCGGTGTCAAGCGCGACGCGCCCCGACCGGAGACCGGTCGAACCCCTCCACCGGAGTCCGGTTCACGATGATTCATCCGACCGGGCATCACTCACCGGAGCTGCGGAGCCGCCGAGCTCCGGAGGTCACTCACCTGAGCCGCCGACACCGCCGACCCGGGCCACCGACGCCACCGACCCGAAGCCGTGGAGCAGTGGAGCCGAGCCGTCCGCAAGGACCCCGCGGACGGCTCTGACAGTGAGGGCCTGACTCCCGTGGGCCCTGACCCCGAGGAGCGTCGCCGCCGCGCGACGGCGCCCCCCACCCCGCTCCTCGTCGGGTCAGTTCCAGATGAAGAGCTCACCACCGGCGGCGATCTCGCCGGACTCGACCACGCCGCTCAGCTGCTCGGCCGACGCCTCCAGGGCCACGATCGGCGAGATGGGCGACTTGCCCGCCGCCTCGACGGCCGCCGGGTTCCACTTGACGACGGGCTGGCCCCGCTCGACCCGGTCGCCCTTGTGGACCAGCAGCTCGAAGCCCTCGCCGTTCAGCTGGACGGTGTCGATGCCGAGGTGGACGAGGACGCCGTGCCCGTTCTCGTCCATCACGACGAAGGCGTGCGGATGCATGGAGACGACCTGGCCGTCCACGGGGGCCACGGCCTCGACGGGCTCGCGCGGGGGGTCGACGGCGGTGCCCGGTCCGACCATCGCACCGGCGAAGACGGGGTCGGGCACGTTGGCCAGCCCGACGGCACGACCGGCCAGCGGCGACGTCACGGTAGTCATGAAGAAGAGCCTTTCCGAGGAAGCGGGCCCACGGCGGACGCCGGGCACCCGTAGGCGCCCCCGCCCGAGGGATTCCCCGGAACGCGGGAGCGCGACCTCCATCCTTACCGACCGACCGCGCACGCCGTAGCACGTTGCGTGACTTTCGGTCAGGAACGGCCGCCGTTCCACCGAGTGACGCACATCTCGCCACGCCCACCCGCGCACCCCTCGCGCGCGGACGCGATCCGCGCGATCGGCCACCCTCTATCGCCAATCCGCGTTGTTCCTAGAATGGCGTGGTGAAGGACATCGACGCGATCGCGGCGCTCCAGGACCCGGTACGCCGCCGCCTGTACGAGTACGTGGCGGCCCAGGGCCGCGAGGTCGGCCGGAACGAGGCCGCCGAGGCCACCGGGGTGACGCGCACGCTCGCCGCGCACCACCTGGACAGACTGACCGGGGCGGGCCTGCTGGAGAGCGGCAGCCGACGCCTGACGGGCCGCTCGGGCCCCGGGGCCGGGCGGCCCGCCAAGGTCTACACGCGCGCGCGTGCCGAGCACGCGGTGTCCCTGCCCTCCCGGGACTACCTCACCGCCGCCGAACTGCTGGCCGAGGCCGCCGAGCGGGCCGGTCTGGACAGGGAGCTCCGCACCGCCGCGCGCCGCAAGGGCGAGGCCCTGCGCGGCCCCGCCGCCCCCTGCGGCAGCCTGGCGGAGGCCATGGAGGCCCTGGCCGCACGGGGTTACGAACCCCACCTCGAACCGGCCGACACCCCCACCCGCACGAAGGACGCCGGGAGCGACCGGGCCGCCGGGGCCGTCAAGGCGCCCGGAGCGGCGACGGAGGCGACCGGACCGACACCCGTCACACCCACCGCACCCGGAGCGCCCGCCACACCCACCGCACCCATCACACCCGGAGCACCCATCACACCTGAAGCACCCGGAGCACCCGGAGCCGTCGGAGCCGTCGGACCGGCGGAGACGGCACCGGAGGCCGCCCCGGCCGTCGTCCGGATGCGCAACTGCCCCTTCCACTCCGTCGCCGAACGCTTCCCGCCGCTCGTCTGCGGCATGAACCTCGCCCTCCTGGAGGGCCTGCTCGGCACCGGCGGGGCCGTCCGGGCCCGGATGGACTCCCGTCCGGGCGAATGCTGCGTCGTCGTCGAAGATTCTAAAAACAATCAAGATTGACATAGAAATCGGCGCCGTGCTGGGATGAGGCCATGACAGCGTCCCCGCCTGCCGCGCACCTCGCCCAGCTCAATGTCGCCACGCTCCTCCACCCCCTCGACGACCCTCGTGTCGCGCCCTTCGTCGAGATGCTCGACACGGTCAACGCCGCCGCCGACGCCGCACCCGGCTTCGTGTGGCGCCTCGTCGCGGACGGGTCCGCCGACGCCACCGCCCTGCGCCCGGCCGGTGAGGACGTCATCGTCAACATGTCGGTGTGGGAGACCCAGGAGGCCCTGTGGGACTTCACCTACCGCAGCGGGCACCTGGAGGTGATGCGGCGGCGGCGCGACTGGTTCGCGCGGCACGCGGCGGCGCACATGGTGCTGTGGTGGGTGCCCGCCGGTCACCGTCCGACCGTCGCCGAGGCCCTGGAGCGGCTGGCGGACCTGCGGGAGAACGGGCCGTCCCCGCGCGCGTTCGCCTTCGCCTCCGCCCACACCGCCGCCGAGGCCGCCGGACACGCGCGCGTGTCGCCCGCCGGAGACCCCACGAGCCGCTGAAGGGGCACGGGGCCTGGCCCTCGACGGGCCGTGACGGCGGAGGGTTCCGTACCCTGGCGTCATGCGTACGCGCCCCACGCTCAGCTGGACCCCGGACGGGGATCTCCCGCCGGGCACGACGGACCTGGAGCCGGTCGTCGGGGCCCTGCGCACCGGCCGCGTGCTGGTGCTCAGCGGGGCCGGGATCTCGACCGAGTCGGGCATCCCCGACTACCGGGGCGCGGGCGGAAGCCTGAGCAGGCACACGCCGATGACGTACCAGGACTTCACCGCGAGCGCCGGTGCCCGGCGGCGGTACTGGGCCAGGAGCCATCTCGGCTGGCGCACCTTCGGGCGGGCCCGGCCCAACGACGGGCACCGGGCGGTGGCCGCGTTCGGACGGCGGGGGCTGCTCGGCGGGGTCGTCACGCAGAACGTCGACGGTCTGCACCAGGCGGCGGGCAGCGCCGGGGTCGTGGAGCTGCACGGAAGCCTCGACCGGGTCGTCTGTCTCCGCTGCGGCGACAGGAGCGCCAGGCGCGCACTGGCCGAACGTCTGGGTGAGGCCAACCCGGGGTTCGACCCGGTGCCCGCCGCGGTCAACCCGGACGGGGACGCCGATCTCACCGACGAGCAGGCCGCGGACTTCCGGGTGGCGCCGTGCGTGGTGTGCGGCGGGGACCTCAAACCGGACGTCGTGTTCTTCGGCGAGACCGTGCCCGTGGAACGGGTGGAACGCTGCCGGGAACTGGTGCGCGCCGCTTCCTCGGTCCTGGTGCTGGGCTCCTCGCTGACGGTGATGTCGGGGCTGCGGTTCGTCCGTCAGGCCGCCGACGCCGGTACGCCCGTGGTGATCGTCAACCGCGATCCCACGCGCGGCGACAAGTTCGCCGACGCCCGGATCGCCCTCCCTCTCGGAAAGGCCCTCGCCACCGTCGCCGGACGGCTCGGCGTCCCGCTCGCCGAGGACGGGCTGACGACGGTCTGAGTACGGCCGGGGGCGGCCGTCACGGGCGGGACCCCGGCCCGGCGGGACCCGCTCAGGACCCGGCGGTGCCCCCGCACCCTCCTCGGGTGAGGAACGGCTGCCCCGCCCGGGTTCCCCACCCGCTCACGCGCGGTGGCCGGAGGCCGTCCCCCAGGGGTTGGGGAGCCCGGTCCACCGTTCCCGTCCCTCCGGGTCCAGCCGCATCAGGGTGAGCGCCTTCGCCGGGAGCGGCTCGGTGCGCAGGACGCGCAGGTCCGGGGTCGGGACGAGGTCCGGGAGGACCTTCTCCAGGACCGTGCCGAGGGTCGGCGCGTCCCCGGCCAGCGGGCCGAGCGCGCCGGTGACCAGACCGCCGAGGACCTTGCGGCGCAGCAGCTCCGGGTCGTCGTCCAGGAGACGGCCGGTCAGCGGCGGGGCCGCGACGCCGTGCCGGGCGAGGCGGGCGGGACTGATCCGGATGTCGGCGAGGTCCCGGTAGACGAGCCGCAGCGGACGCCCGTCCGGGTCGACGACCACGAGGAGGTTCTGGCCGTGCGCCTCCAGGGCCACCCCGAGGTCGAGCAGTTCCAGGCAGACGCCGAGGGCCAGCCGGGCGAACGCCACGGTCAGGTCGAACCGTTCGGCGGGGGTGCGGGACGCGAACAGCGCGGGCAGGGCGGCCACCGGCACGACGCTCTCCCCCACGTCCGCGCGCGCGTGGACGTGGGGCGCCTCCCGCAGGAGCACCGCCAGATCGGCGGTGCCCGCCCCGGCCGCCGCCAGCGTACGGGCGATGTGGAACCGGCCCTCGAACCGCGCGGCCAGGCCTTCGAGGAACACGGAGGTGGCGACGGCGTGGGTCACCGTGTACGCGGAGATGTCCCGGACGGTCGAGGTGAGCCGTGTGCTCAGCGAGGTCTTCACGTGCACGCCGCCGTACACGTACGCGCGCGTGCTCCCGTGCGGGCCGCCCTCCCCCAGGGCGAGGGTGCGCAGCGAGAGGAGCGGATGGGCGTCCGGGCCGGGGCGCAGCGGGAGTCCGGACAGGACGTGCTCGGCCTGCCAGGGGTGGACGGGGATCAGTACGGCGGCGCCGTCGCGGAGTTCGTCGGGCCACGCGCCGGACACGGCGGCGTCCTCGACGACGGCCAGGCGCAGCGGGACGACGGGCCGGTGCTCGGGCGCGTACGCCAGTTCCTCGGCGGCCGAGAAACCCGGGCGGGAACGGCAGCAGGGGTGGTACGGGTGCCCGTCGGTGTCGGTCTGTTCCGCGTCCCAGGGGGCCGTGGGCGGCACGGTGACGGCTCGCCGGGGCGTCGTGCGCGACAGCGCCATCGAGGCGACGCTGTGGTCGAGTTCGGCGGCCAGCCGCCCGCCCCCCGGGACGGCGAGGGCCGCCACCAGTTCGGCCGGGTGGTCGAAGGCGCGGCCGTCCAGGTCGAGCCGGGTCACCGTCGCGGCCGTCGCCCAGGGGTCCGAGGGCGGGCCGTGCAGCCGCCGCCCGTCGGCGAGCCGCAGGGTGACGCCCTCGCGGTCGGCCGTCCTGGCCGTGATCCAGGGGATCGGCTCGTGGACGAGACCGCGCCAGAGCCGGGTCAGCACCGCGCTCCTCGTCCCCGGGAGCCCCGTGGCGTACGCGGCGGTCAGCCGGGGCCGTACGGCGTCGAGCTCGGCGGCGAGGGCCCGCTCCGCGGCGGTTCTGCACATGGGTCTGTTCTATCGCGGTCGAAGTCGATCCACACATGACCCGGTCCACACATACTGAGAACGATGAACACACTGACGCGGGCCGCCGACGCGCTGGCGGTGACGCCCCTGCTCAACTGCCTCCTCCGCGAGGCGGCGGACCCCGCTCCGGCCCCGGACGGCGAGCAGGACGACCCGGGGCCCGGCCCGCTCGGCCGGGGTCCGTGGCACGCCGTCCACCGCCTCCGCGCCAGCGGCCGTCTCCTGCGGGTGCGCCCCGGGCACCGGCCCTCGGCCCCCGAGCTGTGGACGGGCCGGGCCTGGCGGTCCCTGGGCCACGCCGGTCTGGTCGACCTCGCCGTCCAGGAGATGCGCGCCGCCACCGGCCGTTCCAATCCGGCCCTGGCCGCCGAGATGGCCGCGAGCCGCGACGCCGTACGGGCCCTCCTCGCCGCCCGTGCCCGCACTGTGCCGCCCGAGGACCCCTGGCTCCGCTCCGAGCAGTCCCTGGTCATGGGCCACCCGTACCATCCGGCCCCCAAGGCCCGTACGTCCTGGGGTCCGTCCACCTCGTGGCTGCGGTACGCCCCGGAGGCGTACGCCCGGTTCCCGCTGGTGCTGCTCGGCGTGCGCGAGGACGCCCTGGTCGAGGACGGCGACACCGGGGCCCTGGACGCCCTCGGCGAGGCCCCGCCCGGCTACCGGCTGCTCCCCGCCCATCCCTGGCAGCTGGAGCTCTCGGCCCGTACGCCCCGGCTGCGCGCCGCCTTCGCCGAGGGCCGTCTCGTCCGGCTGGGCACCACGCGCGGGACCGCCCGGCCGACCTCGTCGGTGCGCACCCTGTACGTCCCCGGCGACGGCTCCCGCGCGCGCGGCGACCTGCTCCTGAAGTTCAGTCTCGATGTGCGGATCACCAACGACATCCGCCGGATGCGCCGCCACGAGCTGCTGCACGTCCGCCGGACCGACCCCCGGGTCTCCGCCGCCTTCGCCGCCGTGGGCGGGCCGTCGGCCTGGCTCAGCGACCGGGGCTACCGCACGGTGGACGGGCTCTTCGAGACCTGCGCCGTGCTCGTCAGGGACGGTCTGGACCGGCATCTGGCGCCCGGTACGACGGCGGTGCTCGCGGCGGCGCTCGTGGAGGGCTTCCCCGGCAATCCCCTCGACCGGGTCACCGATCCCCTGTCGTGGTGGTCGGCGTACCTGCGCCGGGTCGTCGGACCGGTCCTGGAGGTGTTCGCCCGCTTCGGGGTGGTCGTGGAGTGCCATCTGCAGAACACCCTGATCGCCGTGGACTCCCTGGGTGTCCCCGTGCAGTCGGTGTTCCGTGACGCGGAGGGCGCCAAGACCGTGCCCGAGACGCCCCGCGAGGCGGCCTGGCGGCGGCTCGTCTACTGCCTGGTGGTCAACAACCTCTCCGAGGTCGCCGGGGCCCTCGCCGACCGCTTCCCGGGATCCGCGCCCGCCCTGTGGGCGCGGGCCCGCGACGAGTTCGAGCGCGACGGCCGGCTGCCCTGGGCGCCCGACGTCGCCGGGCTGCTCGCCGCGCCCACCCTCCCCGGCAAGGCGAACCTGCTCTCCCGCTGGATCGGGGCGGAGGGCACCGCCCCGCACTACCTCCCGGTCCCGAACCCGCTCGTGGACGACCCGGTCGGCAGCACGCGCGCGTAGCGGGGCCGCCGCCGTCCGTACGGCCCCGGCACGGCCGCTCCACGCGCGCGGGGACCGGCCCCGTGCGGGACCGTCCGGGCCCGCGTCTCGGAGCCCACCGGTCAGCCCTCCCTCGCGGGTTCCCCGGGCGTCGGCTCCTTCTTGTGCTGGAGGGCCTTCTGCAACCGGGCGACGACGGCCTCGCCGTACCGCCGGTGGCCGTGGACGCGCGGGTCGTCGGTCACGTCGTACCGCTTCACGTACGCGCCCAGGAAGGCCTGGAGGGTCGCCACGGCCGGGATCGCGATCAGGGCGCCGACGGCGCCGAGCAGCGCCGTGCCCGCGATGACGGAGCCGAACGCCACCGCCGGGTGGATGTCCACCGTCTTGGAGGTGAGCTTCGGCTGGAGGACGTAGTTCTCGAACTGCTGGTAGACGACCACGAAGCCGAGCACCCACAGCGCGTACCAGGGATTGACGGTGAACGCGATCAGCATCGGCAGGGCACCGGCCAGATAGGTGCCGATGGTCGGGATGAACTGCGACACCAGGCCGACCCACACGGCGAGCGCGGGCGCGTACGGCACGGAGAGGATCTCGAAGAGCACGAAGTGGGCGACGCCCGAGATGAGGGCCATGAGCCCGCGCGAGTACAGATAGCCGCCGGTCTTGTCGACGGCGATCTCCCAGGCGCGCAGCACCTCGGTCTGCCGGGCGGGCGGCAGGACGGAGCAGAGGGCGCGCCGCAGCCGGGGTCCGTCGGCCGCGAAGTAGAACGAGAACAGGAAGATCGTCAGCAGCCGGAACAGGCCGCCGAGGACGGTGGTGGAGACGTCGAGGACGCCGGAGGCGCTGTTCTGCACGTACTTCTGCAGCCAGTCGGAGCTCAGGACGCTGTCCTGGACCTCGACGCGGGACAGGTCCGTGTGGAAGTTCTGGTTGATCCAGTTGATCAGTGAGTCGAGGTACTTGGGGAAGTTCTCGACCATGTCCACGATCTGCCCGGCGAGCATCGACCCCAGGAGCACGACGAAGCCGACGGCGCTGACCATGACGGCGAGGAAGACGAGGAAGGTGGCGAGTCCCCGCCGCATCCCCCGGGCCGCCATCCGGCCGACCGCCGGTTCGATGGCCAGGGCGAGGAAGAACGCGAGCAGGATGTTGACGAGGAGACCGACGAGCTGGTGGAAGGCCCAGTTGCCGAGGAGGAAGCACGAGTAGAGCGCCAGGGCGAGGACGAGCGCGCGGGGCAGCCAGCGCGGCATCCGCGCGGCCTGCCCCGCGGGCACACCGCGCTCGTCGACGGACCCGCTCCGCTCGGCGGGCAGGCTCCCGGCGGCCCCGGCACCGGCGGTCCGGGCTCTGTCGGCCCGGGCACCGGCGGGCGCGTCCGGTGCTCCCCCGGGAGAGCCCGGACCGTCCGGTACGCCTCCGGTGGTCCCCGCACCGACCGGCGCGGTCTCCGTGGCGACGCTCCCGCCGCCGGTGACCACCGCCGTCGTGCCGGCGGGCACGGGCGTCGCACCGCCGTCGGCGCCCCCGTCGACCGGAGCCGGGGAGGCGGCCGGTCCGGGAGATTCGCCCGGTGCGCGGGATGGGTTCGGTCGTGTCACGTCGGATTCGTCAGTCGGAGCCACCCTGCCAGTCTCGCGCACCGCACGGACATTCCACCCGGGCCCCCTCACATCGCCCCGGTCACCCCACGGTCCCCGCCCGTGGGACGGGGGTTCCCCGGAGCTCTCCGCGGGGCCCCGGCGGCCGTCAGCGCTTGTCGGCCGGTACGCCGACGGCCGCGCAGACGGCCCGCCACACGTCCTTCGCCTCCCAGCCCGAGTCCAGCGCCTCGCGCACCGTCCGGCCGCCCAGCTCCGCCATCACATGGTCACGCGCGAAGGACTCGGCGTACGACGCACCGAAGTGGTCGGCCATCCGCTCCCAGAAAATCGTCAACCGCATGACGCCAGTATCCCGCTCCCAAGAGTGCAGCCCGCTCCGTGAGCCTTGTCACCACGGCGTTCCGCTCTACGGTCGGAGCATGGCCGAAAATCCGCTCCCCGCCCCGACCGCGACTCCCCTGGCCCGCGCCGAGCGTTTCGTCTGGCTGACGGCCCGCGTCCTCGAACAGCGCAGATTCGCCCACCACTTCCTGCACGGTGGCGCGGACCAGGTCGAGACGGCCCTCTCGTCGTACCTCAATGAGGACGGCGGCTACGGGCACGCGCTCGAACCCGATCTGCGCGGCCCGGTCAGCCAGCCGCTGCACACCGCGCACGCGCTGCGCGTCCTCGACTCGATCGGCCGCTGCGGCGGACTGCGCGCGGAGCGGATCTGCCGCTACCTCACCGCCGTGTCCACCCCCGACGGCGCGCTGCCCGCCGTCCACCCGTCCCAGCGCCCCTACCCGTCGGCGCCCTTCGTCCCGGTCGTCGACTCCCCGCCGAGCGCACTGCTCACCACGGGCCCGGTGGTCGGCCTGCTGCACCGCAACCAGGTCTGGCACGCGTGGCTGTTCCGGGCCACCGAGTACTGCTGGGCGGCCGTGGAATCGCTGGAGAAGTCGCATCCGTACGAGATCGAGGCAGCGGTCGCCTTCCTGGACGGGGCACCGGACCACGCGCGCGCGGAGGCGGCCGCCGCCCGTCTCGGGCGGCTCGTCCGCGAACAGCGGCTCGCCGTCCTGGACCCGGACCGGGAGGCCGAGTATCCGGTGCCGGAGGGGTACGCGCCCGGGGAACTGCACCATCCGCACGACTACGCGCGCGTGCCCGGCTCGCTGGCGGCTCGCTGGTTCACCGACGCCGAGATGACCCGCTCGCTCGACCGGCTCGCGGCCGACCAGCGACCGGACGGGGGCTGGCCGATCCGCTGGCGCGCCTGGGCCCCCGGCTCGGCCCTGGAGTGGCGTCCGATCGTCACGGTCGAGGCCCTGCGCGTCCTGCGGGCGCACGGCCGCGCCATCGGCTGACGGCGGGGGACGGGCGGCAGGGCTCCAGCCGCGGGCGGCGGCGCCCCCGCGGGACCGGCCGCCGCCCGGCCCTTCCGTCACCCGGCCAGGGCCCGTACCCCCGCCGTGACGAGTACGGCGGCGCCCACGACCACCAGGAAGGGGGCCCGCAGGACCAGGGCGACGGCGGCCGCGGCGACTCCGGCGGCGCGGGCGTCGAGGACCAGGGCGTGGCCCGCGCCGAAGGTCTGCTGCGCGGTGAGCGCGGCGAGCAGCGCGACGGGGAGGAGCGCGGCGAGCCGCCGTACGAGCGGCCGTTCCAGGGCTCCGGCGGGGACCAGCAGCCCGAGCAGTTTGAGCAGGTAGCACCCGCCGGCGGTCAGGGCGATGGCGATCCAGACGTTCATCGGGGGTCCTCCGTCCCGGCGGGCGGGCCGGTGCGGCGGCCGTGGAACCACAGCACCAGGGGCGCGGCGAGGGCCGCCGCGAGGACCGGGACCCCGGCGGGCAGGAAGGGCAGCAGCCCGAGGCCGAGCAGGACGGCGATCCCGGCGGTGGTCCGTTCGGTCGCGGACTTCAGCATGGGGGCGAGCAGGGCGAGGAAGACGGCGGGACCGGCCGCGTCGAGCCCCCAGGCGGCGGTGTCGCCGATCGCCTCCGCGCCGAGGGCGCCGAGCAGGGTGGTCACGTTCCACAGGACGTACAGGGTGAGGCCGGTGACGGTGAAGCCGATCCGGGCGGCCCTGCGGGACGGCTGGGCGAGCGCGACGGCCGTGGTCTCGTCGATCACCCAGTGCGCGGCGAACGGCCTGGCGGCCCTGGGCACGGCGAGGAGCTGGGAGAGCCGCAGACCGTAGAAGGCGTTGCGGGTGCCGAGGAAGAAGGCCCCGGCGGCGGCCGTGAAGGGGTTGCCGCCCGCGGCGAGGGCGCCGACGAGCGCGAACTGCGAGGCCCCGGTGAAGACGAGGAGGCTGAGGACGCAGGTCTGGAGGACGCTGAGGCCGGAGCCCGCGGAGGTCACGCCGAAGGCGAAGCCGGAGAGGCCGACGGCCACGCCGACACCGAGGGCGTCACGGACGACGGCCGCGTCGGGCTTGGCGGGTGCCGCGCCGGGCTCGGCCGGTGCCGCTCCGGGTATGCCCCGCGCCGCGTCGGGCGTCTCGCCGGGTGCCGTGGGGGATGTCTCGCCGGGTGCTCCGTCGCGTATGACGGGAGGTGCTGTCTGTTCTGCCACGTCAGGGACGGTACGGCAGTCCCGTCGGCCAGGTCTTGTACGTTCTTGCGGCGGGTGCCCGAAGGGGCTGCCTCGCGCGCGTACCCAGGTCGGAACGGTCGTGGAGCGTGACGGACCCCGGGACGGGCCCCCGCGCGCGCACTCCGGTCGAAAGGGCGCGTACGCCCTCCTGGACAGGTTCCGGGGACCCCGCGCGCGTACCCGGGCCGAGCGGAGGCCTACGGCCCCGCCATCGGCCTCCCCGCGCGCGTACCCGGGCCGGTCGAGGCGGCCGCCTTCCGTTCCCGACGCAGCGATGCCTTCCCCGCCTTCCCTCACGCAGCCAGGCCGGGCCGACGCTAGGACGCCCGGCCCCCGGTGCCACGCGCGCGTTGGTAGGCGCCCGGCGGCACCCCGACGCTGCGGGTGAAGTGACGGCTGAGGTGCGACTGGTCGGTGAAGCCGACGGCGGCGGCAGCGGCCGCCGGTGGCGTGCCCGCGTCCAGCAGTCGCCGTGCCCGCCGCACGCGCGCGTCGGTGAGCCAGGTGTGCGGCGGCATCCCGTACGCGTCCCGGAAGGCCCGGAGCAGCGCGAAGGGGCTGGTGCCCAGGTCGGTGGCGAGACGCTCCAGGGTCGGCGGCGCGACCATGCGGTCCTCCAGGACGGCACGCGCGCGTGCCGCGTTCCGCCCGCCCGCCGTACGCGGAGGCAGCGGACTGACCGGCCCGCCGTGGCCGCGCAGCAGCCGGGCGGTGACCAGCCGGAGCATACTGTCGGCCGCCAGCGCGTTGCCCTCCTCGGCGGCCCGGTGGACACCGACGACGAGCCGGGCGGCGACCGGGTCGTCGACGACGGGCGAGGTGAAGCCGGCCGAGCCGCGCAGCGCCAGCACGTCGGCGGCGACGGACCGGACGATCTCCGCGTCGGGGTAGATCGTCCGGTACGTCCAGCCCTCGGGCACGCCCGCGTGCCCGGTGTGCGGGGTGTCGGGATTCACCAGGGCGACCTGACCCGGGCCCGTGCGGACCAGGTCGTCGCGGTAGTGGAAGGCCTCGACGCCCTCGGTGACCGCGGCGAAGACGAAGGTCTCGTGGGTGTGCCGGGCGAAGACCTTGCGGACGTAGCGGGCGTGCAGCAGGTCCACCCCGGGCAGCTCGGGGTACTGCCAGTACCGGGCCCGCTCCCCGCTCGTCATGCCTCCATTCTGCGGCAGCCGACCCCCCGGGGCGCGAACGGGTTTCCCCAGGTCCGGGCGGTTGTCAGTGGGTGGGTGCACGATGGGGGGCATGGTCAGGTCCGCGCTCGACTCGTTCTCCCCCGCGACCCGCGCGTGGTTCGCCGGGGCCTTCACCGCGCCCACGGCGGCGCAGGAGGGCGCCTGGACCGCCATCGGCGCGGGCTCCGACGTCCTCGTCGTCGCCCCCACGGGCTCGGGCAAGACCCTGGCCGCCTTCCTCGCCTCCCTGGACCGGCTGGCCTCCTCGCCCCCGCCCGCCGACGCGCGGAAGCGCTGCCGCGTGCTGTACGTGTCCCCGCTGAAGGCCCTGGCCGTGGACGTCGAGCGCAACCTGCGCTCGCCGCTGACCGGCATCCGCCAGGAGTCGGTGCGGCTGGGCCTGCCCGAGCCGGACGTCCGGGTCGGCATCCGCTCCGGCGACACTCCCCCGGCCGAGCGCCGGGCCCTCGCGACCCGCCCGCCGGACATCCTGATCACCACCCCCGAGTCGCTGTTCCTGATGCTGACCTCCGCCGCCCGCGAGGCGCTCTCCGGGGTGGAGACGGTCATCCTGGACGAGGTGCACGCGGTCGCGGGCACGAAGCGGGGCGCCCACCTGGCGCTCTCCCTGGAGCGGCTGGACGAGCTGCTGCCCCGCCCGGCGCGCCGGATCGGCCTGTCCGCGACGGTCCGCCCGGTGGACGAGGTCGCGCGCTATCTGTCGCCGGGGCGGGCCGTGGAGATCGTGCAGCCCGCGTCGGGCAAGGAGTTCGACCTGTCGGTCGTCGTCCCCGTCGCGGACATGGGCGAGCTGGGCGGCTCGCCCGCGTCCGAGGGCAAGGACGGCGGTGACCGGCCGTCGATCTGGCCGCACGTCGAGGAGCGGATCGCGGACCTCGTCCAGGCGCACCGCTCCACCATCGTCTTCGCCAACTCCCGCCGCCTCGCCGAGCGCCTGTGCAACCGGCTCAACGAGATCGCGTACGAGCGGGCGACCGGCGAGCCGCTGCCCGAGGGGGCTCCCCCGGCCGAGGTCATGGCCCAGTCGGGGGCCGCCGGGGGCGCCCCCGCGCTGCTCGCCCGCGCCCACCACGGCTCGGTCTCGAAGGAGCAGCGCGCCCAGGTCGAGGAGGACCTGAAGGCGGGCCGGCTGCCCGCCGTGGTGGCCACCTCCAGTCTGGAGCTGGGCATCGACATGGGCGCGGTCGACCTGGTCGTGCAGGTCGAGTCGCCGCCCTCGGTGGCCTCCGGGCTCCAGCGCGTGGGCCGCGCGGGGCACCAGGTCGGCGCGGTGTCGACGGGCGTGGTCTTCCCCAAGTACCGGGGCGATCTGGTGCAGGCCGCGGTGGTCACCGAGCGGATGCGCGCCGGGGCGATCGAGTCGATGCGGATCCCCGCCAATCCACTGGACGTGCTGGCGCAGCAGCTGGTGGCGACCGTCGCGCTCGACACCTGGCAGGTGGACGAGCTGCTGGCGCTGGTCCGCCGGGCGGCGCCGTTCTCGTCCCTGCCCGAGTCGGCGTTCACGGGCGTGCTCGACATGCTCGCGGGCCGCTATCCCTCGGACGCCTTCGCGGAGCTGCGCCCGCGCGTGGTCTGGGACCGGGTCGCCGGGACCGTGACCGGACGGCCGGGCGCCCAGCGGCTCGCCGTCACCTCCGGCGGCACGATCCCCGACCGGGGTCTGTTCGGCGTGTTCCTGGCGGGTTCGGACCCCAAGAAGGGCGGGGGGCGGGTCGGGGAGCTCGACGAGGAGATGGTGTACGAGTCCCGGGTCGGCGACGTGTTCACGCTCGGCACCACCTCCTGGCGGATCGAGGACATCACCCGTGACCGGGTCCTCGTCTCCCCCGCGCCCGGGGTGCCGGGCAGGCTGCCGTTCTGGAAGGGCGACCAGTTGGGCCGCCCGCTGGAGCTGGGCCGGGCCGTGGGCGCGTTCCTGCGCGAGGTCGGCGCCCTCCCGGAGGAGGACGCGCGGCTGCGGCTGCTGGCCGCGGGGCTCGACGCCTGGGCGGCGGACAACGTGATCGCCTACCTCCGGGAGCAGCGCGAGGCCTGCGGGCACGTGCCGGACGACCGGACGATCCTCGTGGAGCGGTTCAGGGACGAGCTCGGGGACTGGCGGGTCGTCATCCACTCCCCGTTCGGGGCGCAGGTGCACGCCCCGTGGGCGCTGGCCCTCGGGGCGCGGCTCGCCGAGCGGTACGGCATGGACGCCCAGGTGATGCACGCGGACGACGGCATCGTGCTGCGGCTGCCGGACGCCGATCTGATGGGCCTGGACATGGGCCTCGACCTGCTCGACCACGAGCCGGTCGACCCCGGGCGGCACCTCGACACGACGTACGACGCCGACACGGCGCCCGTCGGCGCGGCCGACACCCTCTTCGACCGGGGCGAGATCGAGCAGATCGTCACCGACCAGGTGGGGGCCTCGGCGCTGTTCGCGTCCCGCTTCCGCGAGTGCGCGGCGCGTGCCCTGCTGCTGCCGAAGCGGAACCCGGGCAAGCGCACCCCGCTCTGGCAGCAGCGTCAGCGCGCTTCCCAACTGCTGCAGGTGGCGAGCGAGTTCGGCTCCTTCCCGATCGTCCTCGAAGCCGTCCGCGAATGCCTCCAGGACGTCTTCGACCTGCCAGGACTCGTGGAGCTGATGGGGGACGTCGAGGCCCGCCGGGTCCGGCTGGTCGAGGTCACCACCCCCGAGCCCTCGCCCTTCGCCCGCTCGCTGCTCTTCGGCTATGTGGCGCAGTTCCTGTACGAGGGCGACTCGCCGCTCGCCGAGCGGCGGGCGGCCGCGCTGTCCCTGGACTCCCGGCTGCTCGCGGAGCTGCTCGGCCGGGCGGAGCTGCGCGAGCTGCTCGACCCGGAGGTCCTGACGGAGCTGGAGCGGGAGCTCCAGTGGCTGACGGACGACCGGCGGATCAAGGACGTGGAGGGCGTCGCCGACCTGCTGCGGGTGCTGGGGCCGCTCACCGACGCGGAGCTGGCCGAGCGCGGCGCGGAGGCGGTCTGGGCGCCGGAGCTGGGGGCGGCCCGGCGGGCGATCCGGGTGCGGATCGGGGGCCGGGAGCACTGGGCCGCGATCGAGGACGCGGGCCGCCTCCGGGACGCCCTGGGCACGGCCCTGCCGGTGGGGGTTCCCGAGGCCTTCACCGAGCCGGTCAAGGATCCGCTGGGGGATCTCCTCTCGCGGTTCGCCCGTACCCACGGCCCGTTCACGTCCTCGTCGGCCGCCGACCGGTTCGGTCTTGGGGCGGCCGTCACCGACGGCGCGCTCCAGCGGCTCGCCGCGTCCGGCCGGGTCGTCCAGGGCGAGTTCCACCCTTCCGGAATCGGCCAGGAGTGGTGCGACGCGACGGTACTGCGGCGGCTGCGCCGCCGTTCCCTCGCGGCCCTGCGCCACGAGCTGGAGCCGGTGCCCCCGGCGGCCCTCGCCACGTTCCTGCCGCAGTGGCAGCACCTGGGGGGCGGCGGGCTGCGCGGGATCGACGGCCTCGCCCGCGCGGTCGAGCAGCTCCAGGGCGCACCGGTGCCCGCCTCGGCCCTGGAGAAGCTGGTGCTGCCGTCCCGGGTGCGGGACTACTCCCCGGGGCTCCTGGACGAGCTGACGACCACCGGCGAAGTGCTGTGGGCCGGGGCGGGCTCGCTGCCCGGCAAGGACGGCTGGGTCTCGCTGTACCTCGCGGACGCGGCCCCGCTGCTCCTGCCGCCGCCGCACCCCCTGGAGCTGTCCGCGCTGCACGAGTCGGTGCTGACCGTGCTGTCCGGCGGGTACGGCCTGTTCTTCCGGCAGATCGCCGACCAGATCCGGGCCACCACCCATCCGGACGCGACCGACCCGCAGCTCGCCGACGCCGTCTGGGAGCTGGCCTGGTCGGGGCGGCTGACCAACGACACCCTCGCCCCGCTGCGCTCGCTCCTCGGCTCGGGCCGTACGGCGGGGGCGACCGCCCACCGGGCCCGCCGCACGGTCCCTCGCGGCCGGTACGGCTCGCTGACGGGCGCCGCCCGTCCCGCGTCCCGGACGGGCCCGCCGACGGTCTCCGGCCGCTGGTCGCTGCTGCCCCCGCCGGAACCGGAGCCGACGCACCGGGCGCACGCCCTGGCCAGGACCCTGCTGGACCGGCACGGTGTGGTCACCCGGGGCGCGGTGGCCGCCGAGGGTGTGACGGGCGGCTTCTCGGCGGTGTACCGGGTCCTCGCGGCCTTCGAGGACAGCGGGCAGGCCAGGCGCGGGTACGTGGTGGAGGGGCTCGGCGCGGCGCAGTTCGCGGTGGACGGGGCGGTGGACCGGCTGCGGGCGGCGGCCACCGCGCGCGACCGGGGCGTGGAGGCGGCGGCCGGGCCGCGCGCGCTGGTCCTCGCGGCGGCCGATCCGGCGAACGCGTACGGGGCCGCCCTGTCCTGGCCCGAGCCGCCCACCGACGCCGGGCACAAGCCGGGCCGGAAGGCGGGCGCGCTGGTGGTCCTCGTCGACGGCGAACTGACGCTGTACATGGAGCGGGGCGGCAAGACGCTCCTGTGCTGGCCTGCGGAGCCGGACGACCCGGCCCTGACGGCGGCGGCGGGCGCCCTGGCGGAGGCGGCACGGACGGGCACGCTCGGCACGGTCACGGTGGAGCGGATCAACGGCACGACGGCCCTGACGTCCCCGCTGGCCCGCCCCCTGGAGACGGCGGGCTTCGTGGCCACCCCCAGAGGTCTGCGCCTGCGCGCGCAGTGACCCTGACCAGAGGTTCCCGGGCGGCTCGTACGGCCCCCGGCACCACTGCACCCGATACCGGGTAGAGCCGCACCACGACCGGAAGCGGGCACGGCCACCGGGCGGTCCGGCGGAGAACCCGCAGAGGAGCTTCCGCCCCAGGTCATCGAGCCCTTTCCGGATCGCGCGCACCCACGGCACCCGGCGCGGCACCTCGCGGCGCGGTAGGAACGCCCGGCGGGCAGCCGACGGCCCTGCCGTAACGGCACAGCACGCATGGCACGGCACATCCCTCAGCCCTGCCGGAACACCGGGCGTGCCCGCCCGGACCGCTCCTCAGCTCCGCGACACACAGCAGCAGGCACCAGGCATACACGGGCCCGGCCAAAGGAACCGAAGACCCCATCCGGCGGTGAAGGCCCCTCCCATGAACGAGCCTCCGCCTGAAAGCGGAGCCTCCACCGCGGAAGGCTCGCCACCGCGGAAGGTTCGCCGCCACGGAAGGTTCGCCGCCACGGAGAGGGCCGCTGCCACAGGAGGGCCTCACCACCGAAACAGCCGCCGCCCGCGAAACTCCGCAAGGGCACCCCGCCGGGGGCACGCACCCACAGCCCTCCACACGCACCTCCCCCGCACAGCGCCCGCTCGGCCGCGCGCCCGCGCCCCTGCCCGGCACAATGGAACCGTGCCCGAGGGAGACACCGTCTGGCAGGCCGCCCGGCGCCTGCACATCGCGCTCGCCGGGCGGGTGCTGACCCGCTCGGACCTCCGGGTGCCCCGGTTCGCCACCGCCGACCTGACCGGCCGCACGGTCCTTGACGTCACCCCGCGCGGCAAACACCTGCTCACCCGGATCGAGGGCGGGCTGACCCTCCACTCCCATCTGCGGATGGACGGTGCCTGGCGGGTGTACGCCACCGGGCGGCACCCGCGCGGCGGCCCCGACCACCAGATCCGGGCCGTCCTCGGAAACGCGGAGTGGACCGCGTACGGCTACCGGCTCCCCGTGCTCGAACTCATCCGCACGGCCGAGGAGTCCCGCGCGGTGGGCCGTCTCGGCCCGGATCTCCTGGGTCCCGACTGGGACCCGGCGGAGGCCGCGCGCCGCCTGGGGGCCGACCCGGGCCGACCGCTCGGCGAGGCACTGCTCGACCAGCGGAATCTGGCGGGCATCGGCAATGTGTACAAGTCGGAGCTGGCCTTCCTCGCGGGCGTCACCCCCTGGCTCCCGGTGGGCGAACTGGCCCCCGACGTCCCCGACCGGCTGGCCGCCACCGCCCACCGCCTCCTGGAGGCGAACAAGGACCACCCGGAGCGCCGCACCACCACGACCCGCCGCCCCGGAACCCCGCTGTACGTCTACGGCCGGGCGGGCCGCCCCTGTCTGCGCTGCGGCACCCCGATCCGCAAGGCGGAACTGGACGACCGGGTGACGTACTGGTGCCCCGGCTGCCAACACGGCCCCACCACCACTCCCGAAGCTCACCAAGCCCCCGAAGCCCCACCGGCTCCACCGGCTCCACCAGCCCCACCAGCCCCGGACGACCTCACCACCTCACCCACCCCACTCTCCCCACCCGCTCCCTCCACCCCGTCCATCCCACCCACCCACACCAATTGACGATCCGTCAGATCCAGTCGTACGGTCCGGTCATGACGACTCTCCCCGCGTACGACCTGACCGGCCGCACCGCGTTCGTCACCGGCGCGGCGAGCGGCATCGGGCGGGCGACGGCGGTCCTCCTCGCCCGTTCCGGCGCCACCGTGCACGGCGCGGACCTCGACGCGCGGGGCGTCGAGGGGACCACCGCTCTGATCACCCGGGCGGGAGGCATCGGGTACGCGCACGTCCTGGACGTCACGGACCGTGCCGCGCTGGCCGCCGCCGTCCGCGCGGCCGGGCCGCTGCACGTGATGGCGGCGGTCGCGGGGATCATGCACACGAGCACGGTCCTGGAGACCCGGGACGAGGATCTGGACCGCGTCCTCGCGGTCAACTTCAAAGGCGTCCTCCACGCCTGCCAGGAGGCGGCCCGCTCGATGATCGACGCGGGCGTGCCCGGCTCGATCGTCACGATGGCGTCGGGCGCGATGGACACCGCGAGCCCGGGGCTGCTCTGCTACAGCGTCGCCAAGGCGGCCGTCGTGCAGTTGACGAAGACCCTGGCGGTGGAGGCGGGCCGCTACGGCATCCGGGTCAACGCGGTCGCCCCGGGCTGGGTCCGCACCCCGATGACCGACCGGCACGACCCGGCGGCCCAGGAACAGGCGGAGGCGGCGATGGTCCGCCACTCACCGCTGGGGCGGGTCGGGGAGGCCGAGGACGTGGCGCACGCGGTCCTGCACCTCGCGTGCGACGCCTCCGCCTTCACGACCGGCCAGATCCTCCGCCCGAACGGCGGCGTGGCCATGCCCTGGTGATCCCCCGGACCCGGAAGCGTCCCGCGCCGCCGGAGCCAGCAGCCCGCACCGGGACACCGCCCGAGCCACCGCCCACCCCTGAACCCCCCGGCCCGGAACCACCCACCCCCGAACCGCCCGCCCCACCGGCCCGGCCGAACCACGACCCTCCGGACCTCCCAGGCCCTCCGGACCTCCCGGCCCGGACCGATGCCGCCGCAGCGTGCACCGGCAGCAGGCTCAGCCCCCAGCCGCCCGCCGCCACCGCCCCCTCGACCGGTCCGGCCTCGCCGGGCACCAGCAGCAGACGCAGCACCGCCCACCACCAGAGCCCCCCGGCCACCAGCCCCACCGCGACCAGCGCGAGCGTCGCCGGCGGCACCTGTCGCCGCACCATGGCCGCCTCCTGCCGTCGACGCTAGACCGGCGGGATCACCCCGCGGGAGGGCGCACCGGAGGCAGACCCGGCGCACACGGCCCGGTCGCACGTTCCCTCCACCATGGCACGCCCGACCAGAACCCGGCATCTCAGGCATTCCCTGACACAACGATGAGCAGGCCACCGCACGGCCGCACCCGACGACCACGGGACACCCGGCGCACGACGGTCCCGGAAGGCCCCGCGCGGAAGATCACGGAAACGCCCCGCCCGACTGAAGAACCCCACAAAAGACGAAGCCCCGGTCGGCACCCCACCAGGGGGCGCCGACCGGGGCCTCGCACCGTTTCGGTTCAGGCGGCGACGACGTCGACCGCTTCCGCGGGTGCCTTGATGGTCACCCGCTCGGTGGGCACACCGCCCACCGATGTCACCGACACCGAGTTGAGCATCGGGCGGACCGGCGTCGGCACCGGCTGGCTCGCCGCTGCCGACTGGGCCAGTTCGGCCAGGGACAGCTCGTCGCTCACTTCACGCATCAGCTCGGACATCCGTACGTCCAGCGCGTCGCAGATCGCGGAGAGCAGCTCGGAGGAAGCCTCCTTCTGCCCCCGCTCCACCTCGGAGAGATAGCCGAGCGAGACTCGGGCGGACGAGGAGACTTCGCGCAGAGTACGGCCCTGGCGCTGGCGCTGCCGACGCAGCACGTCACCCAGCAGGCGACGGAGCAGAATCATCGGTGGCTCCCTCCTCGGACCGCGTAGCCGCATCCTTCACGCCCCACCGTACCGCCTCGCGCCGCAGCCGTGCGGGGAGCGATGTCGTGTTCACTCAGGGCTGCAAACATCCATTCCCCCCGTTGTGTTCCGTATCCTGTGCCCGCTCATTCGCCGGGAGTTCCCCACGGAGCAGCTTCAGCACGCTCCGTACACTCTCTGTACGGATTTCCGCGCGGTCGCCGTTCAACCGCAGAGCGGCCACTTTCCCTGCACCGGCGTCCGTCGCGGCGGGTCCGGCGACG
This sequence comes from Streptomyces sp. NPDC087215, assembly GCF_044744885.1. Classification (NCBI taxonomy): domain Bacteria; kingdom Bacillati; phylum Actinomycetota; class Actinomycetes; order Kitasatosporales; family Streptomycetaceae; genus Streptomyces; species Streptomyces sp. NPDC087215. Next base: position 16,571 of record NZ_JBIUZD010000007.1, on the reverse strand, counting down.
GCCACGTAGACGGTGCCGACGGGCTGTCCGTCCTGGGGGTCGGGGCCCGCGACCCCGGTCGTCGCGATCCCCCAGTCGGCGCCGAGCCGGTCCCGCGCACCCGCCGCCATCTGCAGCGCCACCTCGGGGTCGACCGCTCCGCGCGCCGCGAGGAGGTCGGGGTCGACGCCGAGCAGTTCGTGCTTGAGGGCCGTGGCGTAGGCGGTGACGGAGCCCCGGAAGACGGCGGAGGCGCCGGGCACCGAGGTGAGTTCGGCGGCCACCAGGCCACCCGTGAGCGACTCCGCCACGGCCAGCGTGTGACCACGCTCCGCGAGCAGCGCCAGCACCCGGGCGGCCTCGGTCACCGTGCCGCCGTCTCCGGCCGGTTGTCCGCCCGCTCGGCGGCGAGCCCCTCCCGGCGCAGCACGACCGCCTGCCGGACGTAGTCCAGACCCGTGACGACCGTCAGGACGACGGCCAGCGCCATCACCCAGAAGCGCAGGGTGGCCAGGGGCCCGGTGAGCATCAGCACGTACATGCCGACGGCCGTGCCCTGGGCCAGCGTCTTCATCTTGCCGCCGCGGCTGGCCGGGATGACCGCGTGCCGGATCACCCAGAAGCGCATCAGGGTGATTCCCAGTTCCCGCGCCAGGATGACCCCGGTGACCCACCAGGGCAGGTCCCCGAGCATCGAGAGCGAGATGAGCCCGGCCGCCATGATCGCCTTGTCGGCGATCGGGTCGGCGATCTTACCGAAGTCGGTGACCAGGTTGTAGGTACGGGCGAGGTGCCCGTCGAAGATGTCCGTGATCATGGCGACGGCGAACGCGGCCCAGGCCCAGGCGCGCCAGACCGGGTCGTGACCGCCGTCCTGGAGCAGCAGCAGCACGAAGCCCGGCACGAGGACGAGCCGGATCATGGTCAGGATGTTGGCGATGTTCCACAGACTGGCCTGGTTGACGGCCGCCGTGCCCAGCTTGCCTCGGGGCGTCGGCCTTCCGGTCCCGCCCGTCGCGGATGCCGGGACTCCGGTCATCTGCCCGCCTCCTCGAAAAGACACTCGGCCACCAGGTCGACACCCTCCGTGCCGACGACCTTGGCCCTGACCATACGGCCCGGGGCCAGGTCGGGGCTCGCACCGTCGGCCGTGGTGAGCAGGACCTGTCCGTCGGTCTCGGGCGCCTGGTGGGCGGCGCGGCCGATCACACCGTCCTCGTCGTCGACGGATTCGACCATCACTTCCAGGGTCTCTCCGAGGCGCTCCTCCGCGCGCTGCGCGGTGAGCTCCTCGGCGAGCCGGGAGAGGTGGGCGAGCCGTGCGTCGACGACGTCCTGGTCGAGCTTGTGCTCGTACGTGGCGGCTTCGGTGCCGTCCTCGTCGGAGTAGCCGAAGACGCCGATGGCGTCGAGGCGGGCGTGGGTGACGAAGCGTTCCAGCTCGGCGAAGTCCGCCTCGGTCTCGCCGGGGAAGCCGACGATGAAGTTGGAGCGGGCACCGGCGGTCGGGGCCTTGGAGCGGATGGTCTCCAGGAGCTCCAGGAAGCGGTCGGTGTCGCCGAAGCGGCGCATGGCCCGCAGCACGTCGGGGGCGCTGTGCTGGAAGGAGAGGTCGAAGTAGGGCGCGACCTTCTCGGTGGAGGTGAGGACGTCGATCAGGCCGGGGCGCATCTCGGCGGGCTGGAGGTAGCTGACGCGGACGCGCTCGATGCCGTCCACGGCCGCCAGCTCGGGCAGCAGGCTCTCCAGGAGGCGGATGTCGCCGAGGTCCTTGCCGTACGAGGTGTTGTTCTCGGAGACCAGCATGACCTCCTTGACGCCCTGCTCGGCGAGCCAGCGCGTCTCGTTCAGCACGTCGGAGGGACGGCGCGAGACGAAGGAGCCCCGGAAGGAGGGAATGGCGCAGAAGGAGCAGCGGCGGTCGCAGCCGGAGGCCAGCTTCACGGAGGCGACGGGGCTGGTGTCGAGGCGGCGGCGGAGCGGGGCGCGGGGCCCGGAGGCGGGCGCGAGCCCGTCGGGCAGGTCGCTCGGCACGTCCTCGGGGGCTTCGGGGGCCGCCACGGTGCCGTGGCCCGGCAGGGCCACCGCGGCGGCGGCCTGCTGGCGCTCGACGGGCGAGAGGGGCAGCAGCTTGCGCCGGTCGCGGGGGGTGTGGGCCTCGACGCTGCCACCGTTGAGGATGGTCTGGAGGCGGTTGGAGATGTCGGCGTAGTCGTCGAAGCCGAGGACGCCGTCGGCCTCCGGGAGGGCGTCGGCGAGTTCCTTGCCGTACCGCTCGGCCATACAGCCGACGGCGACCACGGCCTGGGTCTTGCCGTGGTCCTTCAGATCATTGGCTTCGAGCAGGGCGTCGACGGAGTCCTTCTTGGCGGCTTCGACGAACCCACAGGTGTTGACGACGGCGACATCCGCGTCCTCGGCGTTCTCGACGAGCTCCCAGCCGTCCGCTGCCAAGCGGCCTGCGAGCTCCTCCGAGTCCACCTCGTTACGGGCGCAGCCAAGAGTGACAAGGGCGACGGTACGGCGTTCGGGCATGGACTCAAGACTACTTCGTCCCGGCCGTTCCCCCGTCGCGCAGGGTTCACCTGGGCGACGGGGGTCACATCGGGCGCCGTTCTTGCGGGGCTCAGCCGGCCTCGGGGTCGCCCTTGGTGTAGGTCAGCCGCTCCACCTGACCGGATTCGAACTTGTCCGCGAGCTTCTTGCCGTTCACGTAGAGCTCGATCGCTCCGGCGTTGCCGAGGACGAGGTCGACGCGCTCGTCGTCCTGGAAGGTCTTGGACTCGCCCTTGAGGAGGAGCCCGTCGAAGAGCACCTTGCCGTCGTGGGCCTTGGCGGAGATCCAGCTCTTGTCGTCGAGGGCGGAGAGCTTGACCGTGACCTTGTCCTGCGGGACGGCGGCGATGGCGCTCTCGGTGGGCTTCGGGGCGACGGGCTTGACCGGCTTGGGCTTGGCGGCGGAGGTGGCCTTCTCGGGGGCGGGCGCCGGGCCGCCCTCGGCGGCGGTGGTGGCGCCCTTGGTGTCGTCGTTCCCGTTGAACATCGTGAAGCCGACGAAACCGACGACGGCGACGATGGCCGCGACCATCGCGGCGGTCCAGTTGGGCCGCCTGGGCTCGGGGCGGATGCGTTCCGCCTCGAAGAGCGGGGCGGCGGGGGTGGGCGCGGGGCGGCCTCCGTGCTCGGCGTCGTACTGCTCGATCAGCGGGGCCGGATCGAGACCCACGGCGCGCGCGAGGGTACGGATGTGCCCACGGGCGTAGACGTCACCGCCGCAGCGCGAGAAGTCGTCCTCCTCGATCGCGTGCACGATCGGAATCCGGACACGGGTGGAGGCACTGACCTCTTCGACGGTGAGACCGGCGGCGATGCGGGTCTGCTGGAGAGCGCGACCGATCGAGTCCCGGTCGTCTGCCGGGAAGGTCCGGTCGTCTTCGGGGGAGTTGCCGATGGACACGAGAGCGCCTTTCGAGCGTGTAGCCACCTGCTGGACGTTCAGTCTATGGGTGGTACGAAAGGGTGGGGCAACCGGGCGGGTGCTGTTTGTACGCCATGAGGCTGGGACATCCTGCTGTCCCTCCGTCCAACTTGACGTACGGCCAGGGGAAACGGTTGCCCGCCGTTCCCTTACGAGTGAGTCTCGGCCCGGTCTCGACCGGGTACCCCACCCGGCGGGCACCACACCCGCCCCACCCGCCGCGTCACCACGTCTTCGCACCCCCGGCGCCCGACGTCTCGCGCCCCCGCGCCCCCGCGATCCCACACCCGCGCGGCCCCGCCCTCACTCCCCCGACTCGCCTCGGATCACGGCGAGCACCCCGTCCAGTTCGTCGGGCTTCACGAGCACGTCCCGCGCCTTCGATCCCTCGCTCGGTCCGACGATGTTCCGCGACTCCATCAGGTCCATCAGCCGGCCCGCCTTGGCGAAGCCGACGCGCAGCTTGCGCTGGAGCATCGACGTGGAGCCGAACTGGGTGGAGACGACGAGTTCCGCCGCCTGGCACAGCAGGTCGAGGTCGTCGCCGATGTCCTCGTCGATCTCCTTCTTCTGCCGGGTGCCGACGGTGACGTCCTCCCGGAAGACCGGGGTCATCTGGTCCTTGCAGTGCTGCACGACGGCCGCGACCTCGTGCTCGGTGACGAAGGCTCCCTGGAGGCGGACGGGCTTGTTGGCACCCATCGGCAGGAACAGTCCGTCACCCTTTCCGATGAGCTTCTCGGCGCCCGGCTGGTCGAGGATGACCCGGCTGTCGGCGAGCGAGGAGGTCGCGAAGGCCAGCCGGGACGGCACGTTGGCCTTGATGAGACCCGTCACGACGTCCACGGACGGCCGCTGGGTGGCGAGCACCAGATGGATTCCGGCGGCGCGCGCGAGCTGGGTGATGCGGACGATCGAGTCCTCGACGTCCCGGGGCGCGACCATCATCAGGTCGGCCAGCTCGTCGACGATGACCAGCAGGTACGGATAGGGGTTGAGCTCGCGCTCGCTGCCCTCCGGCAGTTTGATCTTGCCGTCCCGGATGGCCTGGTTGAAGTCGTCGATGTGCCGGTAGCCGAAGGCCGCCAGGTCGTCGTAGCGGAGGTCCATCTCCTTCACCACCCACTGGAGGGCCTCGGCGGCCCGCTTGGGGTTGGTGATGATCGGGGTGATCAGGTGCGGGATGCCCTCGTACGCGGTGAGCTCGACCCGCTTGGGGTCGACGAGGACCATCCGGACGTCCTCGGGGGTCGCCCTTATCATGATCGAGGTGATCAGGCAGTTGATGCACGAGGACTTTCCGGAGCCGGTGGCCCCGGCGACCAGGACGTGCGGCATCTTCGCCAGGTTGGCCATCTCGTAGCCGCCCTCGACGTTCTTCCCGAGCGCCACCAGCATCGGATGGTCGTCCTCGGCGGCGGCGGCGAGCCGCAGCACGTCACCGAGGTTCACCATCTCGCGGTCGCTGTTCGGGATCTCGATGCCGACCGCGGACTTGCCGGGGATCGGCGAGATGATCCGGACGTCCGGGGAGGCCACCGCGTAGGCGATGTTCTTCGTCAGGGCGGTGATCTTCTCGACCTTCACGGCGGGCCCGAGCTCGACCTCGTACCGCGTGACCGTCGGCCCCCGGGTGAAACCGGTGACGGCGGCGTCCACCTTGAACTCGGTGAAGACGTTGGAGAGCGCGTCCACCACGACGTCGTTGGCGGCGCTGCGCGTCTTGCCGGGCCCGCCCCGCTCCAGCAGGTCCAGCGACGGCAGCGCGTAGGTGATGTCCCCGGCCAGCTGGAGCTGCTCCGCCCGGGGCGGCAGATCCGTCGGCTCGGGAGCGGGCTTGGTCAGATCCGGTACGCCTCCGCCGGGCCGCTGGCCGCCCCCACGGGCAGGCGGCACGGGCGCACCCGCGCCCCCCGTTCCCACCAGACCCCGCCCGCCCCCGGCGGCGGCCTGCGCGGCGGCCTTACGGTCGGCGGTGACGTCCCTGGTCAGATCGGCGACGATCGGGGACGGCGGCATCCCGTTGAGGACCGCGCCGTCGAGCGCTGCGGCTGCCGCCGCCGCGATGTCCACCGGGTCCGGGCCGTCCTCGAAGGCGGGCCGCCCGGCCGGACGCCGGGCCGGGCCCTTGCGCCGTTCCAGCATCTCCTCCTCGGCCCGGTCCACGTCATAGGGCTCGGCGGGGCCGCGCCGTCGCACCGGACCGGCCGCGCGGGGCCCCGGCCGGGCCTCGCGCCAGTCCTCGTCGTACCCCTCGTGCCTCTCGTCCCCCTCGGCCTCCGCCGGGTCGTACGCGGGTTCGACGATGCCGAGGCGGGCGCCGAGGGCCCGCAGTCGCTGCGGGATCGCGTTGACCGGGGTGGCGGTGACGACGAGCAGCCCGAAGACCGTGAGCAGCACCAGCATCGGTACGGCGAGGACCTCGCCCATCATGAAGACCAGCGGCTGGGAAGCGGCCCAGCCGATCAGCCCGCCCGCGTCCTGCATGGCAGCGCTGCCGTCGCCGCGCCCCGGCGAGCCGCACGCGATGTGGACCTGGCCGAGGACGCCGATGACGAGGGCGGAGAGCCCGATGCTGATCCGCCCGTTGGCCTCCGGCTTCTCCGGATAGAGGACCAGCCGTACGCCGATCGCGCCGAGCAGCAGCGGGACGAGCAGGTCGAGCCGGCCGAAGGCACCGGTAACCAGCATCTCGACGAGGTCGCCGACCGGACCCCGCAGATTGGACCAGGTCCCGGCAGCGACGATCAGCGCGAGACCGAGGAGGAGCAGCGCGAGACCGTCCTTGCGGTGGGCCGGATCGAGGCCCTTGGCGCCCCGTCCCATCCCCCGCAGCACCGCCCCCACAGCGTGCGCGACCCCCAGCCACGCGCCCCGCGCGAGCCGGTACACGCCCCCGGTCGGGGACGGTGCGGGGCGGGGCGGGGCCTTCTTCGCCGCGGTCTTCCGCGCGGGCGCGCGCTTGGCGGGCGCGGCCTTCTTCGCGGGCGCCTTCTTCGCGGGCGGTTTGGCGGGGGACTTCGCGGGGGCCGCTTTCTTCGCGGCGCCCGCCGTACGGCCGGCGCGCGGCTTGGCGGTGCCCGCCGTGCCCTGGGAACCCTTGCCGGACGTACGTGAAGCCATGGTGCCGAGGTTACCGGTGTGAGCAGCCGCTGTCCGCCTCACCCGAACGTGTCGCCCCGCCGGGGCGCGAAGGTGACGCCGTCTCACACCGGACGACGGCCACCGGAACCGGCCGTGACGGTACGTCAGCCCTGGGCGGGCAGCGTCGGCGCGGCTCCCGTGCCCGGTTCGAGGGCGTCCAGGGCGCGGCGCAGTCCGGTCAGCTTCCGCTCCAGGTGCGCGGCGGTGGCGACCGCGGCGGCGTCGGCGGAGTCGTCGTCGAGCTGCTTGGACAGCGCCTCCGCCTGCTCCTCGACGGCCGCGAGCCGGGCGGAGAGTTCGGCGAGGAGCCCGGCGGACTCCTTGCCGTGACCGCCCTCGCCGCCCTCCAACTGGAGCCGCAGCAGGGCCGCCTGCTCCCGCAGCTTGCAGTTCTTCATGTACAGCTCGACGAAGACGGAGACCTTGGCGCGCAGCACCCACGGGTCGAACGGCTTCGAGATGTAGTCGACCGCACCGGCCGCGTATCCCCGGAAGGTGTGGTGGGGACCGTGGTTGATGGCGGTGAGGAAGATGATCGGGATGTCCCGGGTCCGCTCGCGCCGCTTGATGTGCGCGGCGGTCTCGAAGCCGTCCATCCCCGGCATCTGGACGTCGAGCAGGATGACCGCGAAGTCGTCCGTCAACAGCGCCTTGAGCGCTTCCTCCCCTGACGATGCCCGCACCAGCGTCTGATCGAGCGCGGAGAGAATGGCCTCCAGCGCCAGCAGATTCTCCGGCCGGTCATCGACCAGGAGGATCTTGGCCTTCTGCACCATGCCCCGTCCTCCTCGCCCCGGCAACGGCTCTCCCCAGCTCCCCGAACCGGGGGTGGCACCGGGCGCCGCCCCAGGGGACGACTCTCTGGCGCCGTCCGTCCTTGTGCCGGTCATCGTAGCCGCACCCCGCCCGTCGCCACACCCTGTCACCGCGATGTCACCGCGCACGTACCTGAAACGCGGTGGGAGATCAGAAGGTTCCCCGTGCGCGGCCTTCTCACACCCTTCTCACCGAAGCCGTCCGGCGGCCTCCCCCGACGCACCCGGGGAGGCCGCCGGACGCTTCCCCGGGTACGTACGGAGGCCCGTGGCGCCGCGGTGTCCTCCCCTCACCACGGGCCCCCGCACGGGGTCATTCGCCCCGCATCCACTGCTCCATCACGGACAGCAGGTAGTCGGACTCCACCGGCTTCGTCACATAGTCCGAGGCGCCCGACTCGATCGCCTTCTCCCGGTCGCCCTTCATCGCCTTCGCCGTGAGCGCGATGATCGGCAGCCCCGCGAACTGCGGCATCCGCCGGATCGCGGTCGTCGTCGCGTACCCGTCCATCTCCGGCATCATGATGTCCATCAGGACGAGCGCCACGTCGTCGTGCTGCTCCAGGACCTCGATGCCCTCCCGGCCGTTCTCCGCGTAGAGCACCGCGAGCCCGTGCTGCTCCAGGACGCTGGTGAGCGCGAACACGTTGCGGATGTCGTCGTCGACGATGAGCACCCGCTCGCCCGAGAAGCCGTAGCCTCGGCGCTTCTCCGGCTCCGGCTCCCGCTCCACCCGCTCCCGCGCCTCCGCCCGGCCGGACCCCTGCGGCACGACGGTGCCCGCCCCGGTCGCCTCCGCCGCGGCCTTCCGCCGGTGCCGGAACAGCGCCCCGGCGCCCGACCGGTCCTCCGAGCGCCCGGACGGCGGCGGGAAGTACGGGAACGGCTGGATGCCCGCCGCCCCGCCGCCCTGCGGCTCGTCGAGGTCCTGCGCCCCCTGCCCGTGACCGTGCGACGGGGACTCGACGGGACTCAGCGGCAGATACAGCGTGAACGTCGAACCGCGGCCCGTCTCGCTCGCCGCGTAGATCTCACCGCCGAGCAGCCGCGCGATCTCCCGGCTGATCGAGAGCCCCAGACCCGTACCGCCGTACTTCCTGCTGGTCGTCCCGTCCGCCTGCTTGAACGCCTCGAAGATGACCCGCATCTTGCTCGCGGCGATCCCGATACCGGTGTCGGTGACCGAGAACGCGATCAGATCGGCCTCCGGGTCGCGCAGCGAACCGGCCTCCAGGAGCTGTTCGCGGATCGACTGCGGAACATCCGCCCCGGCCGGCCGGATGACCAGCTCCACCGCGCCCGTGTCGGTGAACTTCACCGCGTTGGACAGCAGGTTGCGCAGCACCTGGAGCAGCCTCTGCTCGTCGGTGTGGAGCGTGGCGGGCAGCTCGGGCGAGACCCGCACCGAGAAGTCCAGGCCCTTCTCCGCCGTGAGCGGCCGGAACGTGGCCTCCACGTAGTCGACGAGCTGGACGAGCGCGATCCGGGTCGGCGACACGTCCATCTTGCCCGCCTCCACCTTGGACAGGTCGAGGATGTCGTTGATCAGCTGGAGCAGGTCGGAACCCGCGCCGTGGATGGTCTCGGCGAACTCGACCTGCTTCGGCGTCAGGTTCGTCTCGGCGTTGTCCGCGAGCAACTTGGCCAGGATCAGCAGCGAGTTGAGCGGAGTGCGCAGCTCGTGCGACATGTTCGCCAGGAACTCGGACTTGTACCGCATGGAGACGGCGAGCTGTTCGGCCCGCTCCTCCAGCACCTGCCGCGCCTCCTCGATCTCGGTGTTCTTCACCTCGATGTCACGGTTCTGCCGGGCCAGCAGCTCGGCCTTCTCCTCCAGTTCGGCGTTGGAGCCCTGGAGCTCCTTCTGCCGGTGCTCCAGCTCCGCCGACCGCTCCTTGAGCTGCTCGGTGAGCCGCTGCGACTGCTGGAGCAGCACCTCGGTCTTGGTGTTGACGCTGATCGTGTTGACGGTGGTCGCGATCAGCTCGGCCAGCTGGTTGAGGAAGTCCCGCTGGATCTGGGTGAACGGCTGGAAGGACGCCAGCTCGATCACTCCGAGGACCTTGCCCTCGAAGAGCACCGGCAGCACGATCACATGCGCGGGAGCCGCCTCGCCGAGCCCGGAGGAGATCTTCAGATACCCCGGCGGCACATTGACCTGGATGGTCCGCTTCTCCTCGGCGGCCGTACCGATGAGGGTCTCGCCCGGCCGGAAGGAGGTCGGCATGGACCCGGTGGAGTACCCGTAACTCCCGCGCATCCGCAGCTCGTACGAGCCGTCGCCCTCACCGACGAGTTCCGCGTCGCTGTGCGCGGAGCCGGTCGGCATCGCCACGAAGAACGCCCCGTGCTGCGCCGACACCACCGGCGTCAGCTCGCTCATGATCAGCGAGGCCACGTCGTCCAGGTCCCGGCGGCCCTGCATGAGACCGGAGATGCGGGCCAGGTTGCCCTTCAGCCAGTCCTGCTCCTCGTTGGCGAGGGTGGTGTCGCGCAGGTTGGTGATCATCGTGTTGATGTTGTCCTGGAGGGCCTGGATCTCGCCCGCCGCGTCGACCCCGTTGATCTTCAGGTTGAGGTCGCCCCGGGTGACCGCCGTGGCGACCGCCGCGATGGCCCGCACCTGACGGGTGAGGTTCCCGGCCATCTCGTTCACGGACTCGGTCAGATCGCTCCAGGTACCGTCCACGTCCCGCACGTGCGCCTGGCCGCCGAGGATGCCCTCGACGCCCACCTCACGGGCCACGCGCGTGACCTCCTCGGCGAAGTTCGACAGCTGGTCCACCATCGTGTTGATGGTGTTCTTCAGCTCCTCGATCTCACCGCGCGCGTCGATGTCGATCTTCTTGGTGAGGTCGCCCTTGGCGATGGCGGTGGTCACGGCGGCGATCTGCCGCACCTGACCGGTCAGGTTGGACGCCATCGAGTTCACCGACTCGGTGAGGTCCTTCCAGGTGCCCGCGACGCCCGGAACCCTCGCCTGGCCGCCGAGTTCGCCCTCGGTGCCCACCTCGCGGGCGACCCGGGTGACCTCGTCCGCGAACGACGACAGGGTCGTCACCATCGTGTTGACGGTCTCGGCCAGCTCGGCGACCTCGCCGCGCGCCTCCACCGTCACCTTCTTCGTCAGGTCGCCGTTGGCCACCGCCGCCGAGACCCGGGCGATGTTCCGCACCTGGCTCGTCAGGTTGTTGGCCATCAGGTTGACGTTGTCGCTGAGGTCCTTCCAGGTGCCGGTGACCCCGCGCACCCGCGCCTGACCGCCCAGGATGCCCTCCGTGCCCACCTCGCGGGCCACCCGCGTGACCTCGTCCGCGAAGTTCGACAGCTGGTCGACCATCGTGTTCACGGTCGTCACCAGCTCCAGGATCTCGCCCCGGGCATCGACCGTGATCTTCTTCGACAGGTCGCCCTTGGCGACCGCCGTCGTCACCTCGGCGATCTGCCGCACCTGGATGGTGAGGTTGTTCGCCATGAAGTTCACCGACTGGGTCAGGTCCTTCCAGGTGCCGGAGACCCCCTGCACCTCGGCCTGACCTCCGAGCATCCCCTCGGTGCCCACCTCACGGGCCACCCGGGTCACCTGCTCGGCGAAGTTCGACAGCTGGTCCACCATCGTGTTGAGGGTGTTCTTCAGCTCCAGGATCTCGCCGCGCGCGTCCACGTCGATCTTCTGCGACAGATCACCGCGCGCGACCGCCGTGGCGACCTGCGCGATGTTGCGGACCTGGGTGGTCAGGTTCCCGGCCATGCCGTTCACCGAGTCCGTCAGGTCGCGCCACACCCCGGCCACGCCCGGCACCTGCGCCTGCCCGCCGAGGCGCCCGTCGGTGCCCACCTCACGGGCCACCCGCGTCACCTGGTCGGCGAAGGCGGAGAGCTGGTCGACCATCGTGTTGATGGTGTTCTTCAGCTCCAGGATCTCGCCGCGCGCGTCCACGTCGATCTTCTGCGACAGATCACCGCGCGCCACGGCCGTCGTCACCTGGGCGATCTGCCGCACCTGCGAGGTCAGGTTCCCCGCCATGAAGTTCACCGAGTCGGTGAGCTCCCGCCAGCGCCCGGAGACGCCGTCCACCCGAGCCTGGCCGCCGAGCCTGCCCTCGGTGCCCACGTCCCGCGCCATCCTGGTGACCTGGTCCGCGAACGACGACAGCTGCGACACCATGGTGTTCACGGTGTTCTTGAGCTCCAGCATCTCGCCGGCCACGTCCACCGTGACCTTCTGCGACAGATCGCCGTTGGCGACCGCCGTGGTCACCAGGGCGATGTCCCGCACCTGGTTGGTCAGGTTCCGGAAGGCCGTGTTCACCGAGTCGGTGAGGTCCTTCCACGTCCCCGCCGCCCCGGGCACCTCCGCCTGACCGCCGAGCAGACCCTCGACACCGACCTCCCGGGCCACCCGGGTCACCTCGGAACCGAAGGCGGACAGCTGGTCCACCATCGTGTTCACGGTGTTCTTCAGTTCCAGCATCTCCCCGGCCACGTCCACCGTGACCTTCTGCGACAGATCACCGCTGGCCACGGCCGTCGTCACCTGGGCGATGTCCCGCACCTGCGTGGTGATGTTCCGGAAGACGGTGTTGACCGAGTCGGTCAGGTCCTTCCACGTCCCCGCGGCGCCCGGCACCTGCGCCTGACCGCCGAGCAGCCCCTGCGCGCCGACCTCGCCCGACACCCGGGTCACCTCGTCGGCGAAGATCCGCAGCGTCTTCGTCATCTGGTTGATGGTGTCCGCGAGCTGCGCGATCTCCCCGCGCGCCGACACCCGCACCTTCTGCGACAGATCACCGTTGGCGACCGCCGTCGTCACCAGGGCGATGTCCCGCACCTGGTTGGTCAGGTTCCCGGCCATCGTGTTGACCGAGTCCGTGAGGTCCTTCCAGACCCCGGACACCCCGGCCACCTCCGCCTGGCCGCCCAGCTCGCCCTCCGTGCCCACCTCGCGGGCCACCCGGGTCACCTCGGAGGAGAACGACGACAGCTGGTCCACCATCCGGTTGACGGTGTTCTTCAGCTCCAGCATCTCCCCGGCCACGTTCGCCGTGACCTTCTGGGACAGATCGCCGTTGGCGACCGCCGTCGTCACCAGGGCGATGTCCCGCACCTGCGCCGTCAGCCGGTTCGCCATCGTGTTGACCGAGTCCGTGAGGTCCTTCCACGAACCGGACACCCCGCGCACGTGCGCCTGCCCGCCGAGCTTTCCGTCGGTACCCACCTCGACGGCGACCCTGGTCACCTCGGACGCGAACAACGACAGCTGGTCGACGAGGTTGTTGACGGTACGGGCGACCTTCAGGAACTCCCCACGCAGCGGCCGGACCGTCCCGTCCGCCCCCTCCGAACGCAAGTCCATCCGCTGTTCGAGATCACCCTCGGCCACCGACGAAAGGACCCGGCCCACCTCGGACACCGGCCGCGCCAGATCGTCGACGAGCGCGTTCGCGGCTTCGATCGCCACCGCCCACGCGCCCTCGCCCGACCCGACCTCCAGCCGTTCCGACAGCTTGCCCTCGCGGCCCACCACCCGGCGGACCCTCGACAGCTCCCCCGTCACGTGCGACTGCCGTTCGGCGACCTCGTTGAAGACCGTGGAGATCTCCGCCATCACCCCGTCGCCGGAGATCGTCAGACGCCTGCGCAGATTCCCGTCCCGCATGGAGACCAGGGCGCCTAGCAACCGCTCCAGCGCCGCCGCGTCCACCTGGACCGTCCCCCCACGGGAACGCCCGCCCCTCGCGCGCGTACCGCCGCCTCCGCCGCGTCGCACCGCCGTGCCAGCTTCCACCGTGTCCCTCCCGAAAGGGGTCGAACGTTCCGCTCCGGCTCCCGCCGGTAGCCTGCCCAGTGTTTCACCGTCCGCCGACCAGGCGATAACAGTTCGGCAGCTTCGCACAAGCGTCCCTACTCCGGCGGGGACGCAATCAGCGCGACCGGCATCCGCGCGCACGGTGAAGGAAAGTAACCTGGCTCCCGGCTGCCCATCCGCCCCGGTCCGCCCGGCGGGGGCGGTACGGCACGCGTACGACCACCGGGCAGCGGGAGGACAGACCGAGCATGGCAGAGCCGGGCGTCGAGACGCGTACGAGGAGTTCTGTGATCACCGCGCGGGCGACTGCCGGCTTCGAGCCCGTGGGGCGGTCCGTCGCGGCCGCCCGCGCGTTCGTCCGGGACACCCTCCAGGGCTGGGGACACCCCGAGCTCGTCGACGACGCCGTCGTCCTGACCAGCGAACTCGTCACCAATGCCGTCATCCACGCGGGCACCTCCGCCGAGGTCCTCTGCCTCCGCTCGGACGACGGCATCCGCATCGAGGTCGCCGACCGCTATCCCGAGCGCGAGATCCCCGTCCAGAGCGGCCGCACCCTCGGCAACCCCGACCGCGAGAACGGCCGGGGTCTGCTGCTCTGCGCCGCCCTCGCCCACCGCTGGGGCGTCGACTACTCCCCCACCAGCAAGCACGTCTGGTTCCGCCTGGACCTCCCGCAGCGCGCGGTCGGCACCCGCTCCGCGGGCCCCGTCATCCCCGACGCGCTCCTCCCGGTCGCCGACAGCCGCGTCCGGGTCGCCGTCACCCAGATCGACCGCGGCGGCACCATCACCTCCTGGAACGAGGACGCCGAGGAACTCTTCGGGTACGAGGCCGGGCAGGTCGTCGGCAAACCCCTCGGCGACCTCGCCGCCTGGCCCCACACCCCCGGCACCGGCACCGGCCTCGCCGAGGCCCTGCGCCTCTCCCGCTGGGAGGGCAGCTACGGCATCCGCTGCTCCGACGGGCGTGTCATCCCCGTCTACTCCTCCCACCTCCGGGTCCGCGACGCCCAGGGCGAACCGTCCACGGTCTGCCTCCTGGTCCGCGAGCACGAGCGGGCCGTCCTCCAGACCCCGCAGCGCCCCGCGGCCGACCCGGGCACCGAGAACCGCACCGCCGTCGATCCCTTCGAGGTCTTCATCGGCTCGCCCGCCCCCGACGACCTGGACGGCCTGCTCCAGCGGACCGTCGAACGCGCCCGCGACATGCTCGACGGCGACGCCGCCTTCCTCCTCCTGGCCACCGACGACGAGACGGAACTGGAGGTACGGGCGACCACCGGCCTCCCGGCCGCCCGCCAGCGCTTCGCCCGCGTCCCCGTCGAGACCGGCGCCAGCCGCTACGGCTCCGCCCGGATGCCCGCCGTCCACGAGGACCTGGCCGCGGTGCCGGGCGCCGTCCCGCTCCTCGAAGCGACCGGTATGCGCTCGGTGGTCACGGTCCCGCTCAAGGTCGAGGGCAGGCTCACCGGCTCCTTGGGCGTGGCGGCCGAGGCCGCCAACCGCTACTCCAACGAGGAGGCCCTGCGCCTCCAGTTCGCCGCCGACCGCATCGCGCTGGCCGTCGAGTCCGCCCGCCTGGGCGAACTGGAGCGGTTGCGCCGGGGCTCCCTCAGCTTCCTGGTGGAGGCGTCCGACCTCCTCGCGGGCACGCTCGACCGCGACCAGACCCTGGCCCTGATGGCCCAGATGACGGTCCCGACCCTCGCCACCTGGTGCGCGGTCTACACGATCGCCGACCAGGCCTCCGACCCGTATCTGTCGTACGTGCTCCACGAGGACGAGGACCGCATCGACGGGCTGAAGGACCTGCTGACGTCGATCGCCCCGCCGGACCCGGTGCCGACCCCGGGCGCCCGGGTCTGGACCGCCCCCGGCGACGCCGCCCACCGGGCCGCCCTGACCGCCTCGGTGCACTCCCTCGACCGTCCGGCGGGCCCGCTGTCCTCCGGCATCGACGCCACACTGGCGACCGCGAGCACGGTGGCGGGCGAGACGGTCGTCCTGCCGCTGGTGGCCCGCAACCGGGTGATCGGCATGTTGACCCTCGGCCGGCCCTCGGAGGACCACTTCCGCCAGGAGATCCTGGAGCTCGCCGAGGACCTCTCGCGCCGGGCCGCCCTGGCCCTGGACAACGCCCGTCTGTACTCGGAGCGCGTGGCGATCAGCCAGTCCCTGCAGCGCAGTCTCCTGCCGCCCCGCACTCCGGACATCCCCGGTGTCGAGGTGGACGTCATCTACCGCGCGGCGGGCGAGGGCAACGAGGTCGGCGGCGACTTCTACGACGTCTTCCCCGTCAGGGACGGCGTCTACGGCTTCGCCATCGGCGACGTCTGCGGTACGGGACCGGAGGCGGCCGCCGTCACCGGTCTGGCCCGGCACGCCCTGCGTCTCCTCGCCCGCGAGGGCTTGGGCGGCCCGGCGGTCCTGGAGCGGCTGAACGCGGCGATCCTCGACGAGGGTCCCCGCAGCCGCTTCCTCACCCTGCTGTACGGCGAGATGCACCCGCAGGAGGACGGTTCCGCGGTCCTGAAGGTCGTCTGCGCGGGCCACCCGCTGCCCCTGCGCCTCCGTCCGGACGGCACGGTCAGCCCGGCGGCAGAGCCGCAGCCGCTGCTCGGCGTCATGGACGACCTGGAGCTGTACGAGCAGACGGTGACGCTCGACCCGGGCGATGTCCTCCTCTGTGTCACGGACGGTGTGACGGAGCGCCGCGAGGGCACCCGGATGCTGGGCGACGACGGTCTCGCGGAAGTCCTCAGCACATGTACGGGCCTCACGGCTGGCGCGGTCGCCGCCCGCATTCTGCGGGCGGTGGAGCGCTTCGCCCAGGCCCCTGCCTCCGACGACATGGCCATCCTGGCGATGCGCCTGCGCGAACCGCACGACCGCTGACAGCCGAAGCCGGGTGTTTCCCCTCCGCAGGGAGACACCCGGCTCATGTCCTCGGTGAGGAAACGCAAAAAGGCCCCCGCCACAAGGCGGGGGCCTTTTCTTTGGAGCCCTTTAACGGAATCGAACCGTTGACCTTCTCCTTACCATGGAGACGCTCTACCGACTGAGCTAAAAGGGCATATGTTCGGCGGTGTCCTACTCTCCCACAGGGTCCCCCCTGCAGTACCATCGGCGCTGAAAGGCTTAGCTTCCGGGTTCGGAATGTAACCGGGCGTTTCCCTAACGCTATGACCACCGAAACACTATGAAGATATGAACCGCCGCACCACCCACAAGAGGGGGGCGTGTTCGTTACTTCAGAACTAACACAGTGGACGCGAGCAACTGAGGACAAGCCCTCGGCCTATTAGTACCGGTCAGCTCCACCCATTACTGGGCTTCCACATCCG